>JBBILG010000076.1:0-8852 GCA_037445085.1 Methylobacillus sp. | reverse complement strand
TCGTCGTCGAATGCCAGGACGACCGCTCGCAGCACCGCAACAAGGCGCAGGCGATGAGCGTGCTGGCGGCGCGCATCCGCGACGTCCAGATGCGCGAGCAGCAGGCGAAGGAGGCGGCCACCCGCAAGGGCCTGATCGGCAGCGGCGACCGTTCCGAGCGCATCCGCACCTACAATTTCCCGCAGGGGCGCGTCACCGACCACCGCATCAACCTCACCCTGTACAAGCTCGACGCCGTCATAGAGGGCGATCTCGACGAGCTCATCGATGCGCTCTCCGCCGAGCGTCAGGCCGGGCAGCTTGCCGCGCTGGCGGAAGAAGCGCTGTAATCGTGACGGTTTCGGCCGCACTCGCGGAGGCGAGCCGGCAGCTGACGGAGCGGTTGTCGCTGAGCGCCGCCGAGGCGCGCATCGAAGTGCAGGCGCTGCTGCGCAGGGCGCTGGGGAGTGTGTCGCGCGCCTGGCTGATGACGCACGCGGAGCAGGCGCTCACTGCAGAGCAGGCGGCGGAATTCCGGGCCCTGATCGAGCGGCGTCTGGCCGGTGAGCCGGTGGCCTACATCCTGGGCAGGCGCGAGTTCTACGGTCTGGCGTTCGCGGTCACCCCTGCCGTGCTCATCCCCCGCCCCGATACCGAGATTCTGGTGGAGGCCGCGCTGCGGTGCATTCCCGAGCGACAGCCCTGCCGCGTGCTCGACCTCGGCACCGGCAGCGGCGCCGTTGCCATCGCCATCGCCATACAGCGCCCGCGGGCCGGCGTGGTGGGTGTCGACGGCTCGCCGGCGGCGCTGGCGCTGGCGGCCCGCAACGCCGCGGCGCTGGGGGCCGGCAATCTTACGCTCATGCCGAGCGACTGGTTCTCCGCCCTGCAAGGCGAGGTGTTCGAGGTGATCGTCGGCAATCCACCCTACATCGCCGTGGATGATCCGCATCTTGTGCAGGGTGACCTGCGTTTCGAGCCGCGCGAGGCGCTGGTCTCGGGCAGGGACGGGCTGGATGCCATCCGCTGCATCGTCGCGCAGGTGCCGGCGCATCTCGCGGCCGGCGGCTGGCTGCTGCTGGAGCACGGCTACGACCAGGCCGAAACGGTGGCGGAATTGCTGCGGGCGCAAGGTTTTGCCGAGGTCGGCCATGTGGCCGACCTGGCGGGGATATGGCGGGTGACGCTGGGCAGAAGGCCCTGAGAGCGAGAATAAAGCTCAGTGCAGGCGGTAGCGGCCCGGCACGCCGGGGAGCTGCACACTGGTCGCAGCTTCGGCTTCGCCGGCCTGCTTCGCCGCCTGGCTTTCGCGGCGGAACAGCGCATCCACCACGCCGAGCACCTCGTCGATGGCCTCCTGCCTGAAGTGGCGCGCAAGCAGGGCAGCGACGTCTTCCAGCATGTGGCGGCGCTGGGCATCGAGGATGGCTTCGGGCGTGGGGCCGACGAACATCAGTTGGGTCTCGTCGCGGCCGTCCTCGTGATAGTGGATGATCTCGATGGAGGTGGCGTTCTCCACCAGGCGGCCCAGGGCAACCATGGCCTGCTCCAGGGCGGCGAAGAAGTTGCGGCCCACTTCCAGGGTGCAGCACATTTCCAGCGTCCAGTTGCTGTCGCTGAAGACGAAGCCAGGCTGGTCGGGCTCCAGGCTTTTCACTTCCTTGAGATGCTCGACGTCGAGATAGTGGAGCAGCGGCTGCAGGGCGGATTCCACCTGGCGGCGGCTGGCACCTTCCACCAGTTCGATGTAGCCGTGTATGTGGACTTCCTGGCGCATGGGGGATCCCTCGGGCTGTGTGCGGAAAACGCGCATTATACCGCAAAGACCGCTGCCTTGGCGGGCTCAAGGGTTCATGTAACTGTTTTTCAAGCGAATGTAGTGCAGTGCGGAATAGGCGAAACGGGCCAGTTCGTCTTCGCTGAGCGGCCGCACCTTCCTGGCCGGGCTGCCCAGGTAGAGATGGCCGGACTCCAGTACGCGGCCTTCCGGCACCAGGCTGCCGGCGCCCACCAGCACGCGCGGTTCGATGATGGCCTTGTCCATGACGATGGCGCCCATGCCGACCAGGCATTCGTCGCCGATGGTGCAGCCGTGCAGGATCACCTGGTGGCCAATGGTGACACGGGCGCCGACGACGAGCGGCGCGCCTTGCGGATCCCGCTCCGACTGGTGGCTGACGTGCAGCACGCTGCCGTCCTGCACGTTGCTGCCGGCGCCGA
Source organism: Methylobacillus sp. (assembly GCA_037445085.1). Taxonomy (GTDB): domain Bacteria; phylum Pseudomonadota; class Gammaproteobacteria; order Burkholderiales; family Methylophilaceae; genus JBBILG01. The sequence goes on along the minus strand of JBBILG010000076.1, from coordinate 6,653 downwards.
CGACGATGCGGTTGACATCGCCGCGGATCACTGCGCCCGGCCAGACCGAGACATCGTCGCCCAGCGCGACTTTGCCGATCACCACGGCGGCCGGGTGCACGTAGACGCCGCGGCCGAACTGCGGCTGCATGCTCCGATAGGGCTGGATGTGGGGCGGGTGAGCGGGCGACATCAAGCATAGTATAATCGCCTTCATGTCCGATTCATCCTCCGTGGGCCTCGTCACCGCGCAGACTGCGCATTTCTCCGAACCGCTCGCCCTCAAATGCGGCGCGCGGCTACCCGCCTATGACCTGGTGTATGAAACCTACGGCACGCTGAATGCCGGAAAATCCAACGCCGTGCTGATCTGCCATGCCCTGTCCGGCAACCATCACGTGGCGGGCAGATACCGCGAGGACGACAAATATCCCGGCTGGTGGGACAATATGATAGGCCCCGGCAAGCCGCTGGATACCGACCGCTTCTTCGTCGTCGGCGTCAACAACCTGGGTGGTTGTCATGGCTCCACCGGGCCGGCCAGCATCAACCCGCAAGCCGGCAGGCCCTGGGGCTCGTCCTTCCCGGTGGTGACGGTGGAGGATTGGGTGCAGGCGCAGGCGCGGCTGGCCGATCATCTGGGCATCGACAGCTTCGCCGCGGTGGTCGGCGGCAGCCTGGGCGGCATGCAGGCGTTGCAGTGGACACTCACTTATCCGCAGCGCGTGAGGAATGCGCTGGTCATCGCCGCGGCGCCCAACCTCACCGCGCAGAACATGGCATTCAACGAAGTGGCGCGTCAGGCCATCATCACCGACCCGGAATTCCACGGCGGCGACTTTTACCAGTACGGTACGGTGCCGCGCCGGGGACTGCGCATCGCGCGCATGCTGGGCCACATCACCTACCTCTCGGACGATGCGATGGGCGCCAAGTTCGGCCGCAGGCTGCGCGCGGAGGAGATCAAGTACAGCTTCGACGTCGAATTCGAGATGGAATCCTACCTGCGCTACCAGGGCGACAAGTTCGCCGAATCCTTCGACGCCAACACCTATCTGCGCATGACGCGCGCGCTGGATTACTTCGACCCGGCCGCGGAGCACGGCGGCGACCTGAGCCGGGCGCTGGCGCGCGCGCAGGCGGATTTTCTGGTGATCTCCTTCACCAGTGACTGGCGGTTTTCGCCCGCGCGCTCGCGCGAGATCGTCAAGGCGCTGCTGGACAACGAACGGTCCGTCAGCTACGCCGAGCTCACCGCCGCGCACGGCCACGATGCCTTCCTCATGCGGGACCAGCACTACCACGACATCGTGCGGGCCTATCTGGAGAACGTGGCATGACGCACATTCCGGCCCAGGCCCACGCCCATTTCGCCGAGGCCGCCGCCCTGCGCCGCGATTTCGCCGCCATCGCGCGCTGGATCGCGCCCGGCGCCCGGGTGCTCGACCTCGGCTGCGGCGACGGCAGCCTGCTCGGCTACCTGCGCGACCAGAAGAACGTGCGCGGCTATGGCGTGGAGAAGGACGACGCCAATGTGCTGGCCTGCGTGAAGAATGGCATCGACGTCATCCAGATGAACCTGGAGGACGGGCTCGCCGGTTTCGAGGCGCAGTCGTTCGACGTGGTCATCCTCTCGCAGACGCTACAGGCCGTGCACCACACCGAGCAGGTGGTGCGGGAGATGCTGCGGGTGGGCAAGGAGGCCATCGTCACCTTCCCCAACTTCGGCTACTGGAAACTGCTGGCGCAGCTCGTCCGCGGCCGCATGCCGGTGTCGCACAACCTGCCCTACCAGTGGTACGACACGCCCAACGTGCACCTGTGCACCATCGCCGATTTCGACGCCTTCTGCGCCGGTCACGGCATCCGCGTCAGCGAGCGCCTGGTGCTCACCGACGGCAAGCCGGTGCACTTCCTGCCCAATAAGCTGGGCAGCCTGGCCATGTACCGGCTCAGGCGCGCCTGACGCCTCTTGCGGGGCGGGAGCCCGCCCGCAGCATTATGCGCGATGCCTGCCGCAGCAATTTTTGAGACCGCTTCTCAGGCAAGCAGACGGTAAAGACCCAGCAGCCCGAATCCCGATACCAGCAGGCCGCTGGCCCGGCGCACCCAGAGGTGCTGCAGAAAGGTCCTGAGCCTGACGGCGGCCATGCCCATGGCCAGCAGGGCAGGCAGGGTGCCGAGGCCGAAGGCGAGCATCAGCAGGCCGCCGTTTGCCGCGCCGCCGGTGGCGAGTGCGGCCACCAGCACCGAATACACCAGCCCGCACGGCAGCCAGCCCCACAGCAGGCCGAGCACAAAGGCCCGGGCCGGCGAACGCAGCGGCAGCAGCTTCTTCGACAGCGGCTGCAGGTGCCGCCACAGCAGGCCGCCGGCCTTTTCCAGCACCAGCACGCCCTGCCACCAGCCGGCGAGATACAGCCCGAGCGCCACCAGCATGAGGCTGGCCAGCGCGTACAGGGCCTGCTCCACCGGCAGCAGGTGGCCGAGGAAGAAGCTGGACGCGCCGAGCAGGCCGGCCAGCGTGCCGGCGGCGGTGTAGCTGGCGATGCGGCCGCCGTTGTAGGCGAGCAGGTAAGGCAGGTGCGGGCGCTGGCCGGGCAGGGTCAGGCTGACCGCGCCGACGATGCCGCCGCACATGCCCGCGCAATGGCCGCCGCCGAGCAGACCGACGAGAAAGGCGGAAAGGATCGAGAGTTCGGGCATGGTTGAGCGTGTCGTCGTTCCGGCGAAAGCGGGTATCCGGCTTTCCGGTTTGCTGGACTCTGGCCTGTGCCGGAGCGACAGGCGGGCATCTCGAAAAACCGTCGCGCGCGCCCGGAGCGCAAGGAGCCCCGCAGCGAATCCCCGAGACCTATCAGGTAGATAGGCGAGGGCGAGCGAGGACGCGACACAGCGATCCGGGGCGCAGCAGGTTTTCAAGGTGCCCGTGGGTGATTGTGGCATAGCGCGGGGCATTTCGGTTAATGTAGCGGCCATGACTGACTGGAAATCCGCGCTGCTGAACCGGCGCATGCTCATTTGCGTGTTTACCGGATTCAGCTCGGGATTGCCGCTGTTTATCCTCATCAGCCTGCTGCCGGCCTGGCTGCGTGCGGAGGATGTGGACCTCAAGGCCATCGGCCTGTTCGCGCTGATCCAGTTGCCGTTCACCTGGAAATTCCTGTGGGCGCCGCTGTTCGACCGCTTCGCCCCGCCGCTGGGACGCCGCCGCGGCTGGATGCTGATCACCCAGATCGCCCTGCTGGTGTCGATCCCGCTGTTCGGCCAGTTGCATCCGCAACTGGACATCTGGACCATTGCCTACCTGGCGGCGGCGGTGGCGTTCTTTTCCGCCTCGCAGGACATTGCCATCGACGCCTACCGGCGCGAGCTGCTGCCTGACATCGAGCTGGGCATGGGCAATGCCATTCACGTCAACGCCTACCGGATCGCCGGGCTGGTGCCGGGCTCGCTGTCGCTGATCCTCGCCGATCGCTTGCCATGGGATGCGGTGTTCGGTATCACCGCGCTGTTCATGCTGCCCGGCGTGATCATGACACTGCTGGTGCGCGAGCCGGAAATCGCGCGCGGTTCGCCGCGCACCCTGCACCAGGCGGTGGTGGAGCCGTTCCGTGAATTCATCAACCGCCAGGGCTGGCGCTATGCCGTGCTGGTGCTGGCCTTCCTGTTTTTCTACAAAGTGGGCGACAGCATGGCGGCGGCGCTGGCCACGCCGTTCTACCTTGACATGGGCTTTTCCATGACCGAGATCGGCGTGGTGGCCAAGAATACCGGCCTGTGGCTGAGCGTGATCGGCGGCCTGGCCGGCGGGGTGTGGATGGTCAAGCTGGGCATCAATCGGGCGCTGTGGCTGTTCGGTATCCTGCAGATGGTCTCCACCCTGGGCTTCGCCTGGCTGGCCTGGCTGGGACCCTTCGGCGACCCCGGAGCCGTCCAGCTCACGCAACTCGCCGTGGTCATCGGTGCCGAGGCATTCGGCGTGGGGCTGGGCACCACCGCCTTTGTCGCCTTCATCGCGCGCACTACCAACCCGCTCTACACCGCCACCCAGTTCGCCCTGTTCACCAGCCTGATGGCGGTGCCGCGCACCTTCGCCAATGCCGCCACCGGCTACCTGGTGGAATGGATGGGCTGGGCGGCATTTTTCCTGCTCTGCGTGGTCATTGCCGTGCCAGGCATGCTGTTGCTGCTGAAGGTGGCACCGTGGAAGGGTGAACGCGGCAACTGATATGATGTCGACTATCGCACGATGAGGCAGGTCATGGATACAGGAAAATACATGCTGGGCAAATGGCTGCTGCCGCTGGGCCTGGCGGCGCTGCTGTCCGGTTGTGGTGGCGTCAAGGTGTGGCCGTTCGGCGAGGACAAGACGGCTGCCGTCCCCGGCGCTCCGTCCGGCGCGACACTGTACCAGTGTGATGGCAATAGGCGTTTCCATCTGCGCCTTGAAGACCAGGGCGCCACCGCCTGGGTGATCTACCCGGACCGCGAGATCAGCCTGACCCGGGACGCCGCCGGCAACCGCTACGGCAACGGTGCGGCCGTGCTGGAATTCAGCGGCGATGTTGCCACGTTCAACGATGGGCCGGCGGTGAGCTACACCGGCTGCAAGGCGGCAAGGTAGTTCACGCCGGCCAGGCGTAATCCACCGTCAGCGGGGCGTGGTCGCTGAAGCGCTCGTCCTTGTAGATGCTGGCGGCCTGCGCGGTGGCGGCGATGCCGGAGGTGGCGATCTGGTAGTCGATGCGCCAGCCCACGTTCTTCGCCCAGGCCTGGCCGCGGTTGCTCCACCAGGTGTAGCAGGCGTCGGTGGCGTCCGGGTACAGGCGGCGGTAGACGTCCACCCAGCCCAGTTCGTCGAACACCCTGGTCATCCAGGCGCGCTCCTCGGGCAGAAAGCCGGAATTCTTCCGGTTGCCCTTCCAGTTCTTGAGATCGATTTCCTTGTGGGCGATGTTCCAGTCGCCGCAGATCACCACTTCGCGACCGCTGACGCGCAGTTCGGCGAGGCGCGGATAGAAGCGTTCCATCACGCCGAACTTCACGGCCTGACGCTCCTCGCCGCTGGAGCCCGAGGGCAGATAGAGCGAGACGACGGAAAGATTGCCGTACTGCACCTCGATGTAGCGCCCCTCGGCATCGATGTCGGGCAAGCCCAGCCCTTCGACGATGACGTCCGGCTGGCGCCGCGAATAGACGCCCACCCCGCCGTAGCCTTTTTTCTCGGCGTAGTGGAAGTAGCCGTAGAGCCCATCCGGCTGCAGCATGTCGCGTGTCATGTCGGCGGCCTGCGCCTTGAGTTCCTGCAGGCACACCACGTCGGCCCGCTGTCTTTCCAGCCAGGGCAGCAGGCCCTTGGCGAAGGCGGAGCGGATGCCGTTGAGGTTCACGGATATAATGCGCAGCATCGGGAGAGTTTTTCAGACTGGGATGATGGGCAGAAACAGCGAGGAGTTTATCGAATTCGCCATTGCGCAGAAAGTGCTGCGCTTCGGCGAATTCATGACCAAGGCAGGGCGCCTGAGCCCGTATTTCTTCAATTCCGGCCTGTTCAGCGACGGCATGAGCCTCAGGCGCCTGGGCGAATTCTACGCGAAGGCCATCCTCGATTCCGGCGTCGAGTTCGACATGCTGTTCGGCCCGGCCTACAAGGGCATTCCGCTGGTATCGGCCACCGCCATCGCGCTGGCCGGTCACGGCCGCAACGTGCCCTATGCCTTCAACCGCAAGGAGGCCAAGGACCATGGCGAGGGCGGTATCATCGTCGGCGCGCCGCTGGCCGGCAACGTGCTCATCGTGGACGACGTCATTTCCGCCGGCGTCTCGGTGCGCGAATCGGTGGACATCATCCGTGCCCGGCAGGCGCGGCCGTGTGGCGTGGCCATCGCCATCGACCGCCAGGAGCGCGGCCAGGGCGAACTGTCGGCGGCGCAGGAAGTACAGCGCGACTACCGCATCCCCGTCATCGGCATTGCCGACCTGGCCGGGCTGATCCGCTACCTGGACGGCAATCCGGAACTCATGGAACACAAGGCGGCCGTGGAGGCCTACCGGGCGCAGTACGGCGTGTAGCCGGATTGCCCGTCATGCCGGTTCCGGTGGCGCGCTCACGTGCCGTTGTCTCTGGACCGGGTTCAGGCCAGCTTCCGTTTCAGGATTTCGTTCACCTGCGCCGGATTGGCCTTGCCGCGGCTCGCCTTCATGCACTGGCCGACCAGGGCGTTGAAAGCCTTTTCCTTGCCGGACTTGAACTCGGCCACCATGGCGGCGTTGGCGGCCAGTACTTCGTCGACGATCTGCTCGATGGCAGCGGTGTCGGACATCTGTTTCAGCCCCTTGGCTTCGATGATGGCGTCCACTTCGCCCTCGCCGTTCCACAGGGCGTCGAACACCTGCTTCGCGGCATTGTTGGAGAGGGTGCCATCCTGGATGCGCTTGAGCAGCCCCGCCAGTTGCGCGGAGGACACCGGCGATTCGGCGATGCGCCTTTCCTCGGCGTTCAGCTTGGCGGAGACCGCGCCCATCACCCAGTTGGCGGCGGGCTTGGCCTCGGCGCCGGCGTTGACCGCGGCGACGAAATACTCCGCCATGTCGCGGGATGCGGTGAGCGTGGCGGCGTCGTAGGCCGGCAGGCCGTATTCGCGCTCGAAGCGCCGCTTCATCGCCTCCGG
>JBBILG010000075.1:928-8925 GCA_037445085.1 Methylobacillus sp. | reverse complement strand
GACCACCACGAACAGGTCCGCGTTGAGTTCCCGGGCCGTCACCGCGATCGAGAGGTTGGCGATGTCGTCGTCCGTGCCGGCCACGATGCCCACCGACTCGCGGATGCCGGCGGCGAGGAGCGGCTCGGCCTCGGTGCCGGTGCCGCGGATCGTGGTGAGACCCGCAATCGGCCGCTCGCCGGTGTCGATGACACTGACGTCGAGACCCTGGTCGCGCAGCGCCGCCACGACCTCGCGGCCGAACCGGCCGTAACCGCACACCACCCAGTGACCGCGCGGTGGCCGTGCGCGCGGTTCGAACGCGCTGCCCGGCAGGGCGGTGAGCCAGCTGATCAGTCGATCCGTGTCCGGCGCGGAGAGCGCCTGGGCGAGGTGCGCGCCGAACCGGGCGAACGGGTTGATGATGTGATCGGTGCCGAACGAGGCCATGTTGGCGGCGGTGTCCTGGGTTTCCGCCCGGCACAAGACCGGCAGTTCCGGCCTGATCAGCTTGACCGTGATGGCCACGGCGAGATTGACCTGGTCATCGCTGGTCAGTGCGGCGACGCCCTTGCACAGAGGGTGGCGGATGCCGGCCAGCAGCAGGGTTTCCGGCAGTCTGGCATCCGCGCGCAGCCCCGGCACCGGCACCTGGTAGTCCTGCAGTTCCAGCTCGTTGATGCGCTCCGGGGAGCTGTCCACCGTCACCGCGCGGATGCCCTTGTGGTCGAGCGCGCCGACCAGCAGGCTGCCGGCCTCGCCGTAGCCGCAGACGATGTAGAACGGCTCGTGCAGGCGTCCGACGGTGCGGGCGAAACGCGACACCGTGATGGCATGGCGCAGGCCGGGATCCTGCACCAGGGCGATGATCTTGCCGATGGCGTAGAACCAGGCGGTGACCGTGAGGTAGATGGAAAAGATCATCCACAGCCGCTGCGCGGTGCTGAATGGGTGGGGCAGCTCGCCGAAGCCGATGGTGGTGGCCGTGTAGCTGATGACGTAGGTCGCCTCGAACAGGCTCATGCGCCAGGGGTTGCCCTCGCTGTCCATTCCCGGCATCAGGCTCAGCCCGAAAATGGCGAGAGCGTGGCTGACGATGAGGGTGATCAGCGGCGCGCGCATGCGCCGCAGGATGAGGAAGAAGATGTTGTTCATGCGCAATGCGCCATGCGGGCATCAGCGGCGCAGCATGGCGGTTTCGATGATGAGCAGAACCACGGAGATGATGTTGGCGAGGAAGGCGCCGCCGGACAGGGAGACGATGCTGACCATGGTCATGGTGGAAATGTCACCGTGAGCGGCCATGCTGCCCGCCGCGGCGACCCATATCACTGCGGCCGTGATCAGTTGCAGGTCCGCCACCAGGCTGGTGGAGAGATGGATGGCACCGATCTGGGTGCGGTCGCCGAACTTGAGCACGGTGGCGATGAGGTTGACCACGATGGCGGCGAACAGCTCATAGGGGTGGTGGTGCGCCGGATTGTCGATATCGCCGATGAAAAAGCCGAAATTGAGCGTCATCGCCAGCACGATGAAGAAACCAAAGACGACTTTTTCCAGATTCATGACGATCTCCCCGTTAATGTCGATGGCCGCAAAGTGTAGTGGATTTTTCCTGCCGCGACACCTGTCGCGGCGGTGCATTCAGCGCCAGAACGGCCGGCTTTCCAGGTACTCCCGCCACAGCCGATCCAGGCCGGACAAAAGCTGTGCGGAGCGGCAGGCATTCCAGCCGGCGAAAGCGGCCAATGCCGCCTGCAGTTCGGGTGCCGGCCGGCGGCCGGCGAGTTCTTCCAGCAGATGTCCGGTGACGGCGACGTCGTTGAGCGCGCCCAGCACTTCCTGCAGGTCGGCGAGGTGGCGCAGGTAGGGGCGGGTCTTGCGGGCCGGGAAAAGTCCGGCGAAGAATTCCGCGGCGTAGCGCAGCTTCTTGCCGTCGATGCGGGCGAGATGGCGTTCTTCCGGCGGCAGCGTGCCCAGGTGCTCGCCGTGACGATGCAGCCGGCGGTGACGCCTGGCCAGCATGGCCGCAGCCAGCTCCGCCAGCGGGGCGGGTGTGGCTGCGGGGTCTTCCCGTGCGTCGCTTTCCAGCCAGGCGCCCAGCCCCAGCAGCAGCCATTGGTAACGCTGCGACGCGAGAGCGGTGCGCAGCACCGCGTAGCTTCGCTCCCGCTCGGCGAGTGCCTTGTCGCGCAGCGCTTCCAGGCCGGCATGGTCGGGCAGCGCCGCCTGCAGTGGCGGCAGGGTCTCGGCGAGGAAGACGTCGAGATCGCGCGCACGGCCCAGTAGGCCGGTGATCCAGGCGATCTCCTGCCTGAGCCGGTCGTCGAGGCCGCCGGCCGCCAGTACCTTGCGGAACACGCTCCAGGCAGAGCGCAGCCGGCGCAGTGCCACGCGCATCTGATGCACGCCTTCGACGTCCTCGCCGTGCAGCACCATGTCCTGGTTGCCCTGCAGGTGGGCGAGGCACTGCCAGGCGATGGTGCGGAACGCCTGTGCCGGCGACATTCCGTGGTGCAGGGTGACCTTGCCTGCCTTGACGATGCCCGGCGGTTGCGGGCGATACCGCGCATAGCCGCGCTGCGCCTTGCTTGCATTCTCGATCCACAGCGGCATGTCCTGCTGCAGCGCCAGGGCCAGCTCGAACAGGTGCGCGGCCTGGCCTTCCTTCAATTCCAGCTCGATCTCGCTGATGGGCTCGCGGTACTCGCCGGCAATCAGGCGGCCCTGGTCCAGCGCCAGCTCGATGCGGCTGCCGTCCACCTGCAACTGCCACTCGCTGCGGCGCACTTCCGTGGTGAAAATGGGTTGCAATGCCGCACGCAGGGCGTCATCGTCGAACACGCGGGTGAGCGCGGGGTCGGTGATCCTGCTGAAATCCGGTGCCCCGCGCGCGATGATGCCCTCCCATTCCATGCGCCGGTGCAGGCCGGAGAGCGAATCGCCGGCGGCCTTGACCGCCTGGAACCACTGTCCGTCCATGCGCCGCACGCGCAGGCTCAGACCTGCGTCGAGCAGGGCAAGCTGCGGGGTATCGTAATAGATGCTGGTGAGCCTGTGCGTGACCGGGCCTGCCCGCGTGGCGCCGGTCACCGCCGGATGGTTGCGCAGGCGGGCAGCATCGCGCGGGCGGATGCGCAGCTTGAGTTCCACCTCATGTGCCATGTCGGTCGGCCTGCATCAGCCAGTGCAGCAGCAGCGCCCACTGTTTCAGGTCGCGCGCCACCAGGGAGGGGCGGATATCGAACAGGCTGGCCCCCTGTTCCGCCGCCAGCGTGTACACCTGGGCGTGGCGCAGACAAGCCGGCACCGGCAGGCCGGTGCCGGCCAGGAAAGCGTCGAGCGCGGCGGCGGCATGGGTGCGCGCGTCCACGCGCATGCCCACCATGGCGACACAGGCGCGTTCCTTGCGCACCGCCTTCTCCTCGCGCAGCACTTCGAGAAAATCGCGGGTGGCGCCGATGTCGAAGGCGGAAGGCTGGATCGGCACCAGAATCCAGTCGGCGCGTTTCACCGCGCGGCTCAGGCGTTCGCCGTGCAGGCCGGCGGGGGAGTCGATGACGTTCCATTCCGCGCCGGGATCGTGGCTTTCCTCGTGGCGGCCGTCCACGCCATGGATCAGCGGCAGCTTGTGCGCGCGGCGGGAGAGCCAGCGCAGCGCGGACTGCTGGCGGTCGAGATCGGTCAGCACCACGCGCCGGCCGCGCGTGGCAAAATAGCCGGCCAGGTTGGTGGCCAGCGTGGTCTTGCCGCTGCCGCCCTTGGGGTTGGCGATCAGTACGTTGCGCAAACGGCGCCCTCGCTTTTTGGCCGGCCCCGGCCTTTCGTCGTGATGTCGGCCGGGCTGGCGATGGCCGGCCCGGGTCGTGCGTGAAAGGACGTAGTGTACCCCCATCGCATGCGCCTTTTCCACCGCCTGCGCGCAGGCGGTGCATGCGCTCACTCGCGCAGCAGTTCGGGGGTCAGCACCGCCCTGAGCACGGCCTCCTCCGGGTGCGCGCGATGGGTCGCGAACCACCAGACCGCGCCCTTGCGCACGCTCAGCGATGGCGTCCGGCTGCGCAGCAGCAGGGAGGCTACTTCCCCCAGGGTCGGCTGGTGTCCGACGATGACGGCGCCTTGCGCATGGTGCGGCCAGCCGGCGGCCTCCAGGATGGCCTCGGCATCGGCACCCGGGGCCAGTGCATCCAGCATGCTACAATCCATGCCAAGCGCCACCGCCGTCTGCTGCGTGCGCTGTGCCGGGCTGACCAGGATGCGCGTGCCTTCTGGTAGGCGCGGCTTGAGCCAAGCGGCCATGCGGCCAGCCTGGCGGTGTCCCTTGTGTGTCAGTGCGCGCGCCATGTCCGGCATGCCGTCTTCCGCTTCGGCGTGGCGCCACAGTATCAAATCCATGACGAGACCCTCAAAACTGGTATTTTGCGCATGGTAGCGCACTTTGAGACCCGCAGGCATGACTTCCCCGCCACAATGTGACCTGTTCCTGCCGGTTCCGCCCGCGCTGCCGCGCTCGCAGGATTTCCCCGCGTTGCGCGCGCTGCTGCACCCGGCGCGGCTGTTGCGGCGGGAGGCCGTGACGCCGTCCGCCTGGCTGTGCCGCCGGTTTGGTGTCGAGCCGCAGCAGGATATGCCTTCCGCCCCTTATGCCGCGCTGGGCGACGGCCTGCCGGCGGAAGAAGGTTGCTGGCTGCACGCCGATCCCGTCGCGCTGGTACTGCGGCGCGACAGCTTCCTGCTGGCGGAGGCTGCCGACACGCTGCGGCTATCCCAGGCGCAGCAACTGACGGAGGCGCTCAACGCGCACTTTGCGCAGGCCGGCCTGCGCTTTTACGTGGCCGCGCCGCGTCGCTGGTACCTGCAACTCGCCCGGGCGCCCGCGCTGCACACGCACGACCTTGCGCAAGTGCTGGGCCGCGACATCCAGCCATTCCTGCCGCGTGGCCGGGACGGGCTGCACTGGTACCGCCGGCTCAACGAGCTGCAGATGCTGCTGCATGACCACCCGGTTAACATGGAACTGGAGGCGCAGGGCCAGCTCCCGGTGAACAGTGTCTGGCTGTGGGGGGGCGGCAGCCTCGCCGCCGTGCCGCCGCGCGGCCTGCGGGTGTGGGCGGACGATCCCCTGGCGCGCGGCCTCGCGCTCGCTTCGGGCTGCGGGCTCTCGGAGCTGCCGGAAACGGCGGAGGACTGGCTGGCGCGCGCGCAGGGCGCCGCGCACTGGCTGGTGCTGCCCGCATTGTCGGCGCGGCAGGAGCATGACTGGTTCGCCCCCCTGCACGAGGCGTTGCGCCGCGGCCGCATCGCGCTGACTCTGCATCTCGCGGGCAGGCAGGTCGGCAGCTATGCCGTGAGTCGCCGCGACAGACTGAAATTCTGGCGCCGGCCGTGTTCTTGGGAGGAGGTTCTTGGTTAGCATCGTCACCCGCGAGTACGAGCAGGACCGTGCCGAGCTGCTGCGGCGGTCCGGCTGTCACCGCGTGCTGGCGCGCGTCCTGGCGGCACGCGGCGTAGGCTCCCCCGCGCAACTCGAATGCGCGCTGGGCGGTCTGCTCCCGCCGGCGCACATGAAGGGGCTGACAACCATGGCAGCGCTGCTGGCGGACGCCATCGCGCGGAACAGGCGCCTGTTGGTCGTCGCGGATTACGACGCGGACGGGGCGACGGCCTGTGCGGTGACGGTGCGCGGCCTGCGCGGCATGGGAGCCGCGGTGGATTATCTGGTGCCCAACCGTTTCGACTACGGCTACGGCCTTACCCCGGAAATCGTGGTGCTGGCGGCGGCGCGCGAACCCGATATCATCATCACCGTGGACAACGGCATCGCCAGCGTGGAAGGCGTGCGCGAGGCCGGCCGGCGCGGCATCGAAGTGCTGGTCACCGACCATCATCTGCCCGGCGACACGCTGCCGGAGGCAGTCTGCATCGTCAACCCCAACCAGCCCGGCTGCCCTTTTCCGAGCAAGCATCTGGCCGGCGTCGGGGTGGCGTTCTATCTCATGCTGGCCCTGCGCGCCGAATTGCGCGCGCGCGGCGCCTTTGCCGACGGTGCCGGGCCGAATCTCACCGAACTGCTCGACCTGGTGGCGCTGGGTACGGTGGCCGACCTGGTGCGCCTGGACGACAACAACCGCATCCTGGTGGAGCAGGGCCTGCGCCGCATCCGCGCCGGTCGCGCCTGCCCCGGCATCCAGGCGCTGCTGCAGGTGGCGGGCAAATCTTTGCAAAGAGTGACGGCGCAGGATTTCGGCTTTGCCGTGGCGCCCCGCCTCAACGCCGCCGGCCGGCTGCAGGACATGTCACTGGGCATCGCCTGCCTGCTGGCGGAGGATGCCGACGAGGCGTTGCGGCTCGCGCGCCGGCTGGATGCGCTCAACCGCGAGCGGCGCGATATCGAGGCGGACATGCATGCGGCGGCACTGCTCGATCTGGAGCGGTTCGACCCCGGCACCGCCTGGAGTCTCAGCCTATACCGGCCCGACTGGCACCAGGGTGTCATCGGCATCCTCGCCTCGCGCATCAAGGAGCGCTTCCACCGGCCGGTGATCGCCTTCGCCAGTGCCGGCGACGGCAGCCTCAAGGGCTCCGGCCGATCCATTCCCGGCCTGCATCTGCGCGATGCGCTGGATCTGCTGGCCAAGCGCCATCCCGGCCTGTTGCTGCGCTTTGGCGGGCATGCCATGGCGGCCGGGCTCAGCATTGCCGAGGCCGGCTACCCGCGTTTCGGTGCCGCCTTCGAGGCGATGGTGCGCGAGCTGCTGACTCCGGCCGACCTGGAGTGCGTGATCGAGACCGACGGCGCCATCGCTGCCGAGGACCTGACGCTGGAGCTGGCCGATGCGCTGGAGCGCCAGGTATGGGGGCAGGGCTTTCCCGCCCCGGAATTCTGCGATGCCTTCGCCGTGGCCGGCCAGCGCGTCGTCGGCGAGCGTCATCTCAAGCTGTGGCTGGAACTGGCCGGCCGCCGCTTCGATGCCATCCTGTTCGGCAGCGTCGGCCCGCTGCCGGAGCGGATCCGTGCCGTCTATCGCCTGCAGGCCAACGAATACAACGGCAGCCGCAACGTGCAACTGGTGCTGCGGCTGTGGGAGGAGGCGGATGCGTCGCCGCTTTGACGATGACCGGCGGCCGGCGTATCATCCCGCGGTCTTTGCGCGGGAGTGAGGGATGCGCCGCAAGCTGGTAGTCGCCAACTGGAAGATGCACGGCAGCCTCAGGCGCAACCGCGAGCTGCTGGAAGGCGTGGCGCGCGGCGTGCGCAACCTGCGCCGGGCCGAGTTCGCCGTGTGCGTGCCGCATCCCTACCTGTTTCAGGCGCAGATGCTGCTGCAGGGCACCAACGTGGCATGGGGTGCCCAGAACATCCACTCCGGCGAGATGGGGGCGTACACTGGTGCGGTGTCGGCGTGGATGGTGGCGGATTTCGGCTGCAAGTACGTCATCGTCGGCCATTCCGAGCGGCGCGGGCAGTTCCGCGAAACCAACGACACCGCCGCCCGCTGCATCAAGGTGGCGATCAAGGCCGGCCTCGTGCCCATCTACTGCATGGGCGAGACGCAGGAAGAATTCGATGCGGGCATCACCGAGGCGGTGGTGGCCAGCCAGCTCGACGGCATGCTGGAAGATGTCGGCATCCAGTTGCTCTCGCATGCGGTGCTGGCCTACGAACCCACTTGGGCGATCGGTAGCGGGCGTACGGCGTCGCCGCAACTGGCCCAGAAGGTGCACGCCTTCATTCGCGGGCTGGTGGCGCGGCACGATCTGAAGGTGGCGGAGAACATCCGCATCCTCTACGGGGGTAGCGTAAAAGTCTCAAATGCGGCACAATTATTTTCTATGCCTGATATCGATGGCGGACTGGTCGGCAGCGCGTCGCTGGACGCGGACGAGTTCGTGGCGATATGCCGGGCGGCGAACGGAAAGTAGGGCGGAATGGAAGCGATAGTTTGGGCAGTGCACGTGATCGTGGCGCTGTGCATCATTGGTCTCGTGTTGTTGCAGCACGGCAAGGGCGCCGACAT
>JBBILG010000075.1:0-863 GCA_037445085.1 Methylobacillus sp. | reverse complement strand
CAGGGGTTCCGCCAATCTGCTGAGCCGGGCCACGGCTGGCCTGGTGACGGTATTCTTCATTACCAGTCTCACCCTCGCCTACATGGCCGGCCAGGACGGCAGGGACTCCAGCGTGGTGGGCGCGCACCAGCCGGCCGTCGTAGGTCAGACGGAGGCGGGCGGCGCCTCGAAGGCCCAGGAAGTGCCCAAGTAAGCTCAGGCAGCAGCAATGCGGGTGCGAGCGGCCCGCAAGACAAGCCGACGTGGTGGAATTGGTAGACACGCTATCTTGAGGGGGTAGTGGCGAAAGCCGTGCGAGTTCGAGTCTCGCCGTCGGCACCAAAACAAAAAAGTCCCCGGCATGGCATGCCGTGCCGGCGAAACGGACAAGGGTGCGTCCGTGCGAATTTCACGACGGCGAAATTCGTGCGGGTACACCCGAAAATGGCCGGGAATCAAGCTGGGTCCTAACGTGCTGGAAAACTATTTCCCCATACTCCTGTTCATCCTCGTCGGGCTTGGCGTTGGGGTGGTGCCTTTGGTGCTCGGCAAGGTGGTGGCGCCCAGCCGCCCCGACAGCGAAAAGAACTCTCCTTACGAATGCGGCTTCGAGGCCTTCGAGGACGCGCGCATGAAGTTCGACGTGCGCTATTACCTCGTCGCCATCCTGTTCATCCTGTTCGACCTGGAAATCGCCTTTCTTTTTCCCTGGGCCGTGGTGCTCCGGGAAATCGGCCTGTTCGGCTTTGTCTCCATGATGGTGTTCCTCGGTATCCTGGTAATCGGCTTCATCTACGAATGGAAGAAGGGGGCGCTGGAATGGGAGTAGCGGCATGAGCAGGGAGCAGGTTCACGCCCGCAGGGCGGGAGGCGACCGCCCGCGA
>JBBILG010000074.1:0-9012 GCA_037445085.1 Methylobacillus sp. | reverse complement strand
CCAAGGAGTACACCACCATCATTGACGGCGCGGGCAAGCACGCCGACATCCAGGCGCGCGTCAAGATGATCCACTCGCAGATCGAGGAAGCAACCTCCGACTACGACAAGGAAAAGCTGCAAGAGCGCGTGGCGAAACTGGCCGGCGGCGTGGCGGTCATCAAGGTCGGCGCCGGTTCCGAAATCGAAATGAAGGAGAAGAAGGCCCGCGTGGAAGACGCGCTGCACGCCACCCGCGCCGCGGTCGAGGAAGGCATCGTGCCGGGCGGCGGGGTGGCCCTGCTGCGCGCCCGCGCCGCCATCGCGGCCACCAAGGGTAACAACCACGACCAGGACGCCGGCATCGCCATCGTGCTGCGCGCCATCGAGGAGCCGCTGCGCCAGATCGTCAGCAACACCGGCGCCGAGGCTTCCGTGGTGGTCAACAAGGTGCTGGAAGGCTCCGGCAATTTCGGCTACAACGCCGCCAACGACACCTATGGCGACATGGTGGAAATGGGCGTGCTGGACCCGACCAAGGTCACCCGCTACGCCCTGCAGAACGCCGCTTCCGTGGCCGGCCTGATGCTCACCACCGACTGCATGGTGGCCGAACTGCCCAAGGAAGAAGCACCGGCGGCGCCCGGCGGCATGGGCGGCATGGACATGATGTAAGCGTCCGCGCCCATCCATTGCCATAAAAGCCCCGCTCCGGCGGGGCTTTTTGCTTTACGCGGCCACAAACTTGCGCATATACTTTCACTGTCTTGTGGCCCGGCCGGCAGCCTGCATGAAAAAGACAGGCAAAAAAAACCCCGGCAAGGGGATGAACCGGGGTACAAGATGCCTTATTGGGATAAGGCGCCCGCTCAGGGAGGAGAAGCGGGAGACGATCATAACGTCTGCCAAGTAAGAGCAGACTCGAGAAAATTAGTTCCCGCTAATATGAAAATTCATGCGTGTTGCCCGAAACAGGCGCACGCATTTTTTGTTTGAGCCCGTGCCAGCCATGACCAATCTCCTCGAAGGACTCAACGACAAACAGCTGGAGGCCGTCACCCTGCCCTATGTCTCGGCGCTTGTCCTGGCCGGCGCCGGCAGCGGCAAGACGCGCGTGCTCACGACGCGCATCGCCTGGCTGATTCAGACCGGCCAGGTCAGTCCGGGCGGGCTGCTCGCCGTCACCTTCACCAACAAGGCGGCGCGGGAAATGCTCTCGCGCCTGTCCGCCATGCTGCCGATCAACACGCGCGGCATGTGGGTGGGCACCTTCCACGGCCTGTGCAACCGCTTCCTGCGGGCGCACCACCGCGAGGCGGGGCTGCCGGCGCTGTTCCAGATTCTCGACACGGCCGACCAGCTCTCCGCCATCAAGCGCGTGATGAAGGCGATGAACGTGGATGAGGAGAAATTCCCGCCCAAACAAGTGCAGGCCTATATCAACGGCGCCAAGGAAGAGGGTCTGCGTGCCGGGCAGATGGACGCCTACGACCGCCATTCGGAAAGGCTGCGCGAAATCTATGCCGAGTACGACACGCAATGCAACCGCGAAGGGGTGGTGGACTTCGCCGAACTGCTGCTGCGCTGTTACGAGGTGCTGGGCCGCGAGGGGCACTTGCGCGAGCACTACCGGCAACGCTTCAAGTACATCCTGGTGGACGAGTTCCAGGACACCAACCGCCTGCAGTACCAGTGGCTGAAGCTGCTGGCCGGCCAAGGCACCCCGCAACCCAACTGCGTGTTCGCCGTCGGTGACGACGACCAGTCGATCTACGCCTTCCGCGGCGCGCGGGTGGGCAACATGCTGGATTTCGAGCACGATTTCGGCGTACACAAGCTCATCAAGCTGGAACAGAACTACCGCTCGCACAGCAACATCCTCGACGCCGCCAACGCCATCATCACCCACAACCGCAACCGGCTGGGCAAAAACCTGTGGACCGGCGCCGGCGCCGGCGAGCCGATCCGCGTGTTCGAGGCCCTCAGCGACGGCGAGGAGGCACAGTTTGTTGTCGACGAGGTGAAGGCGCTGCATGCCGAAGGCCAAAGCTTGGCCGACATGGCGCTGCTGTACCGCTCCAATGTGCAGTCGCGCGTGCTGGAACACGCGCTGTTCTCGGCCGGTCTGCCATATCGGGTTTATGGCGGCCTGCGCTTCTTCGAGCGTGCCGAGATTAAACATGCTTTGGCCTACCTGCGGCTGGTCGCCAACCCGGACGACGATACCGCGTGTACGCGCGTGATCAACTTTCCCGCCCGCGGCATCGGCGCACGCAGCCTGGAGCAATTGCAGGAAGCGGCACGGGCGCAGGGCGGCAGCCTGTGGCAGGCAGCGGTGACCGTCGCCGGCAGGGGGGAAGGGGGGAGGGGAAAGGGTGCCGCGGCTTTCGTCGGCCTGGTCAGGGCCATGCAGGAAGGCTGCCGCGGCCTTCCGCTGCCGGAGATGATCGACGTGGTCACGGCACAGAGCGGCCTGCGCGCGCACTACCGGAGCGAGAAGGAAGGGGAAGAACGTATCGCCAACCTGGACGAACTGGTGAACGCCGCCGTCGCCTTCGTCAACGAGCACGCCAGCAACGAACCGGCGGATTCCAGCACCGGCGCAACCCCTTCGGGATCAGCCTCCCTTGACGGCCACCAGCAATTGCTGGTGGCTTTTCTGACCTTCGCCAGCCTGGAAGCCGGCGAGCATCAGGCCGACCCCGGCCGCGACGCCCTGCAACTGATGACGGTGCATGCCGCCAAGGGGCTGGAGTTCCACAGCGTGTTCATCGTCGGCCTGGAGGAAGGCCTGTTCCCGCACGAACAGAGCCTGTTGGAAACCCATGGTGGCTTGGAGGAGGAGCGGCGCCTGATGTACGTGGCGGTGACGCGCGCGCGGCGGCGCCTTTATCTCACCTTCGCCCAGAGCCGCATGCTGCACGGCCAGGTGCGCTACGGCGCGCCCTCGCGCTTCCTCGACGAAATCCCGGAATCCCTGCTGAAACGCCTCAACGCGCGTGCCGCGCCCAAGTTTTCTGCCGAGCCCGCCGCGCATGCCCCGCGCAGCCATGCGCCACGGCAGCCGTGGAAGGTCGGCCAGGCGGTGGTGCACCAGAAGTTCGGCCAGGGCGTGGTGGTCGGCTATGAAGGCAATGCCGACGATCTTCGCGTGCAGGTCAATTTCGGCCGGGAAGGGCTGAAATGGCTGGCGGTGGAGTATGCCAGGCTGCAGCCCGTGTAACGCCGTTCAGATCTCGGCGCCGGTGGCTTCTTCCTCGGCTGCGCCCCGCCGGATGTCGAACACGTCCTTGTAGCTGACATAGAGCGATGCGGTAATGGTGGGCACCATCACCAGCAGGCCGAGGCCGAACGGGATCATGGCAAGCAGCAGCAGCGCTGCGGCAATCGCGCCGTACAGCAGAAAGGGCAGGATGTTGCGCAGGCAGGCGGCCAGGCTGAGCTTCATCGCTTCCACCGCCGGCATGTCGTGGAACACCACCAGCGCCGGCGCGAACCAGTAGGCCATGACCAGCGGCAGCAGGAAGGCGATGCCCAGCAGCAGCGCCAGCATGAAGCCTTCTCCCGGCGGCTGGGTCATGGCCTGCCCGGCGTCCATGCCGGCGCTGCGCGACATGGCCAGCATGACCTCGCCGCCGCCCGCGAGCACGATGACCCCGGCCACCACGATGATGCCGGCGAGATAGATGCCACCCACCGTGACGAGCTGCGCCGTATTGCGGCGGAAGCCGGCGAACAGGTGGTTGATCTCCAGCTCCTCGCCCCTGTCGATGGCGCGGCAGCCCATCATGAAGCCGGCCATGAATACCGGCGCCACCAGATTGAAAACGATGGAACCGATCATCGGCACCAGGGAAAGCGCCATGCCGATGAGCAGATAGACGAGAAACAGCACGATCCAGATCACCGGACTCTGCCGGAACAGCGCGAAGCCGTCGACGATCCACTGCCAGCCATGGGCTGTCTGCACACTGCGCGCTTCCATCCTCATTCCCCCTAAAAAAAGCGTCGTCTCAGACCCACATGGCCCGCAGTTCCTCGTTGTGCCAGACATGCGTCTGCAGGATGCGGCGATAATGCTCGGGATCCTTGGCATGCGTGAGCTCGCCCGGCTGCGGAAAATGCAGGTCATAGAGGCGCGACAGCCAGAAACGCAGCGCCGCGGCGCGCAGCAGCACCGGCCAGGCCTGGCGTTCGCCGGCGATGAGCGGCCGCTGCTGGTGATAGGCGCGCAGCATGGCAAACAGGCGCGGCGCATCCAGCTCGCCCCTGGCATCCACGCACCAGTCGTTGACGGTAATGGCGAGATCGTAGGCCAGCACATCGTTGCAGGCGTAGTAGAAATCGATCAGGCCGGTCAGTTGCGCGCCCTCGAACAGCACGTTGTCGCGGAACAGATCGGCATGGATCACCCCGCGCGGCAGGTCGCTGGCGCGGAACTCCGCCTGATGGCCGAGCTCCTGCAACAGCAGCCTGGCACGCATCGCATCGAGAAAGGGCAGCACCTTTCTCGCGGCCTCCTGCCACCAGTGCGGCCCGCGCGGATTTTCCATGTGCCGCGGGAAATTCTGGCCGGCCAGATGCAGACGCGCCAGCATGGCCCCCGTGGCCGCGCAGTGCTCCGGCCCCGGCTGTTCCACCGAACTGCCGCGCAGGCGGGCCACCAGGGCCGCCGGCTTGCCGTTCAGCTCGCCCAGATAGGAGCCGCCGTTGCTGGCCACCGGGTGTGGGCAGGGAATGCCGCGGTCGGCCAGGTGTGCCATCAGCTCCAGGAAATACGGCAGCTCTTCCGCGGAGTTCTTCTCGAACAGGGTGAGCACGTAGCGGCCGCGCTCGGTGGTGACGAAGTAGTTGGTATTGGTGATGCCGGATGCGATGCCCTGCAGATCGCGCAACTCCCCCAGCGGATAATCGCGCAGCCAGCGCTGCAACTGCTCCGGGGTCACGGTGGTGAAGACGGACATAGGACTGGGGCGGGCGGAGCGCCGCCCCGGGCGGACTCAGAAACGGAAGATCACCCAGTTGGGTACGGCAAGGCGCTCGCCGGGGCCATCCATGCGTGCCCAGCCGCCATCCACGGTCTCCTTCACCAGGTAATAGGGCACGCCGTGCGCCGGGGTCACCTTCATCATGTACAGTTCGCCGTTGATGCGGTATTCCTCGATGGTCTCCTCGCCGCGCTTGACGATGGTCACCTGCGGTTCCAGGGCCGGGTCCGGCTCGTAGCCGGGCGGCGGGGGCGGCGGCTCGGGCAGCGGCTCGAGCTGCGGCGGGGGTTCGGCAGCCAGCGCGAGCAACGGGGCGAGCAACACCATAGCGAGCAGCGTGCGGATACGGAACATGGCGACCTTTCTTCGGAACAGGACGATACTCGGCGCGATTTTAACAGAACCTCACAGGTTGAGCTGGATTTCGCGCTCCACCGGCGAAGGCTCGAAACCGCGGCTTTCGTAGTACTTGAAGATGGCGGCAACGACCTCGCCCGGCGCGTCGATGACCTGGATCAGCTCCATGTCCTCCTCCGAGACCATGCCCTCGGCCACCATCACGCCGCGGAACCATTCCAGCATGCCGCGCCAGAACGGCTCGTGTACCAGGATGATGGGCATCCGGCGCGTCTTGCCGGTCTGCACCAGAGTGAGCGCTTCCATCAGCTCGTCCAGGGTGCCGTAACCGCCGGGCAGCACCACATAGGCGACGGCAAACTTGACGAACATCACCTTGCGCGCGAAAAAGTGCTGGAAGGTCTGGCTGATGTCCTGATAAGGGTTGCTGTGCTGTTCGTGCGGCAACTGGATGTTGAGGCCGACACTGGGCGACTTGCCGGCATAGGCCCCCTTGTTGGCCGCTTCCATGACGCCGGGGCCGCCGCCGGAGATGACGCTGAAGCCCGCATCGGACAACTGGCGGGCGATGTTTTCGGCCAGCCGGTAATAGGGGCTGTCCGGCGTGGTGCGCGCGCTACCGAAGATGGAAACCGCCGGGCTGATGTCCTTGAGGCGTTCGGTCGCCTGCACGAATTCTGCCATAATCTCGAACACGCGCCAGGATTCGCGCGCCGAATACTCGCGCGCGAGCACTTCGGCATCGATGATCTTGGGCAGCTTACCTGCAATGGACATTTCCGGAACTCCCGATCGATGAAAACCCTGCTGCTGGTGGATGGCTCGTCCTATCTCTACCGGGCATTCCACGCCTTGCCCGACCTGCGCAACCGGCACAACGAACCGACCGGCGCCATCTTCGGCGTGCTCAACATGCTGCGCCGCCTGCACAGGGACTACCGGGCCGATTATAGCGCCTGCGTGTTCGATGCCAAAGGCAAGACTTTCCGCGATGACCTCTACCCGGAATACAAGTCCCACCGTCCGCCCATGCCGGAAGACCTCGCCCGCCAGATCGAGCCGCTGCAACAGGCCATCGCCGCCATGGGCTGGCCGCTCCTGACGGTGGACGGCGTGGAGGCGGACGACGTCATCGCCACCCTCGCCCACCAGGCCGAGGCCGCCGGCATGCGCGTCGTCATCTCCACCGGCGACAAGGACCTGGCGCAACTGGTCACCCCCCGCGTCACGCTGGTCAATACCATGACCAATGAAGTGCTGGACGAAGCCGGGGTGACGAACAAGTTCGGTCTGCCGCCCGGACGCATCGTCGATTATCTCGCCCTGGTCGGCGATGCCGTGGACAACGTGCCCGGCGTGGACAAGTGCGGCCCCAAGACCGCGGTCAAATGGCTGACCCAGTACGGCAGCCTGGACAACCTCATCGCTCACGCAGACGAGGTGGGCGGCGTGGTCGGCGAGAATCTGCGCCGCGCCCTGCCCTGGCTGCCCGTCGGGCGCGAACTCGTCACCGTCCGGCGCGATGTGACGCTGCCGGCGAACCTGCACGACCTCGCCCATGCGCGCCAGGACGACGCCGGGCTGGCCGGACTGTTCGAACGCTTCGAATTCAGGAACTGGCTGAAGGAACTTACCGGGGAAAGGGGAAGTGGAAAGGAGGAAGGGGAAAAACACCAGCCACTGCCACAACACTCCAGCGAGTCATTCAGCGCCGGCGCAGTCACCACCCGCGACTACGAAACCATCCTGAGCGAGGCGCAACTGGCATCCTGGCTGGACAAAATCTCCGCCGCTCCGCTGATCTCGATCGATACCGAAACCACCAGCCTGGACCCCATGCGGGCGCGCCTCGTCGGCCTGTCCTTCGCCATAGAGCCCGGACACGCCGCCTACCTGCCGCTGGCGCACGATTACCCCGGCGCCCCGGCGCAGCTCGATTTTACCGCCGCCCTGGCGGCCGTCCGGCCGCTGCTGGAAAGCCCGCTGGTGCGCAAGGTGGGCCAGAACCTCAAGTACGACAAACACGTGCTCGCCAACCACGGAATCCCGCTCAACGGCATCGCGCACGACACCCTATTGCAGTCCTACGTGCTGGAAAGCCACCGCAGTCACGGCATGGACGACCTCGCGTTGCGTCATCTGGGCATGCAGACCATCACGTTCGAGGAAGTCGCCGGCAAGGGCGCCAAACAGGTGGGCTTCAACCAGGTCGGCATTGAAGAAGCCGCCGCATACGCCGCCGAGGATGCCGACATCGCATTGCAACTGCACCGGGCTTTGTTTCCCCGGATCGAGCATGACGGCCGGCTCGCGTACATCTACCGCGACCTCGAAATGCCGGTGATGGAAATCCTGTTCGGCATGGAGCGCACCGGCGTGCTGCTGGATACCGCCATGCTGCGCGCCCACAGCCACGAACTGGGGCAAAAGCTGGTCGAACTGGAGCGGCGGGCGCACGATCTCGCCGGCCAGCCGTTCAACCTGGGCTCGACCAGGCAGTTGCAGGAAATCCTGTTCGGCAAGCTTGGCATCAGGCCGCTGAAGAAAACCCCTTCCGGCGCCCCCTCCACCGACGAGGACGTGCTGCAGGAACTGGCGCTGGACCATCCGCTGCCCAAGGTGCTGCTGGAATACCGCGGCTTGAGCAAGCTCAAGTCCACCTACACCGACAAGCTGCCGAACATGGTGGATCCCGCCACCGGCCGCGTGCACACCAACTACAGCCAGGCCGTCGCCGTCACCGGGCGGCTGGCCAGCTCCGACCCCAACCTGCAGAATATCCCCGTGCGCACCGCCGAGGGCCGCCGCATCCGCGAAGCCTTCATCGCCCCGCCGGGCAGCGTCATCGTCTCGGCCGACTATTCCCAGATCGAGCTGCGCATCATGGCCCACCTGTCGCAGGATGCCGGCCTGCTGGCCGCCTTCGCCGCCGGCGAGGATATCCACCGCGCCACCGCGGCCGAAATCTTCGGCTGCCCGCGCGAGGCGGTATCGAGCGAACAGCGACGCTACGCCAAGGTCATCAACTTCGGCCTCATCTACGGCATGTCGGCCTTCGGGCTGGCCAGCCAGCTCGGCGTGGAACGGACTGCGGCACAGAGCTACATCGACCGCTACTTCGCCCGTTACCCCGGCGTGGCCGACTACATGCAGCGCACCCGGCAGAATGCGCGCAGGCACGGCTTCGTCGAAACCCTGTTCGGCCGCCGGCTGTGGGTGCCGGACGTCAACAGCGCCAACGGCCAGCGCCGCCAGGGCGCGGAACGCGCCGCCATCAACGCCCCCATGCAGGGCACCGCCGCCGACCTCGTCAAGCTGGCCATGATCGCCGTGGACGGCTGGCTCACGGCGCGCAAACTGGCCACGCGCATGATCATGCAGGTGCACGACGAACTGGTACTGGAAGTGCCGGGAAGCGAGCTGGAGCCGGTCAGAGCCGAACTGCCGCGGCTGATGGCCAACGTGGCAAAACTGGACGTGCCGCTGGAAGTGGAAGCGGGCGTGGGGCCGAACTGGGAAGCGGCGCACTAGCCCGGATTTTTCACCGGACCGGCACCGGCAAGGGACTTTGGCCGCATCACTCTTCCAGGCCGTGCCGGCCTTCCGGCAATGCCTGTTCCGGCCTGCCGTTGCCGCCCAGATAATCCCAGATTATCCATTAGGTCCAAAGCACGGCTGTAGGAGCGGCG
>JBBILG010000073.1:8706-9026 GCA_037445085.1 Methylobacillus sp. | reverse complement strand
GTCTTTTCATGCACCTGCATGCGCTGGGTGAGCAGGTCGGCTGTGGGCTGGTCGTCAGCCTTGTCCGCCAGCAGAAAAACTTCGCGTGCGGTGCGGACGACCGTCTCGTTGCCCGTGATCAGCAGCCTGATCATTTCCTCGGCCTTGGGCACGCCGGTCGTCTCCTCGACGGCGGTCAGTCTGGCGAATTCGCTGTAGCCGCCGGGGGCGGCGTGGCCCAGGGCGCGGATGCGCTCGGCAATGGGGTCGGTGGCCAGCCACAGTTCATTGTACTGCTCCATGAACATGGTGTGCAGCGTCTGGAACATGGGGCCGGTGAC
>JBBILG010000073.1:0-8681 GCA_037445085.1 Methylobacillus sp. | reverse complement strand
GCGTGAAGGTGTCCGCCAGCAGGTGCGACAGCCCTTCGGCGATTTTCTTGCGGTCTTTGGCGGAGATGCCGATATCGATGGTCATGATGCGCTCCTTGCCCTGTTGTTGTCCCACGGTGAAGGCCAGTATAGTCCTGCGATTTCAATAGTTCAAGTTGATAATACCAATAAAACGGATAGCTAGTTGCTATCATCGAAACTGTCCTGCCGCGGCGGCAGGTCGAGCCGCTCCACGCAGCCGAGCTCCGTCCGCAGCACCGCCTGGCGTACGGCCTCCACCGCTTGCGGCCGGGTGAAGCTCTTGCGCCATACCAGCGCCACGCGGCGCTTGGGCACCGGTGGGGTGAAGGGGCGGCAGCGCAGCAGGTGGTCGCTTTCGTGGGCATGGCTGGTCACGGTGCAGGGCAGGATGGTTATGCCGACACCGGAGGCCACCATGTAGCGTATGGTTTCCAGGGAGCTGCCTTCCAGCGTCTGCTGCATGCCGCTGGCGCCGCCGCGCAGCAGCGCGGGGCAGAAACGCAGCACCTGGTCGCGGAAGCAGTTGCCCGCGCCCAGCAGCAGCGCGGTTTCCTTGCCCAGTTCCTCGGGCGCGATGGCCTCGCGCCGTTCCCACGGATGGCCGGCCGGCATGGCGACCCGGAACGGCTCGTCGTAGAGCGGCTGGATCAGCATGCCGGGTTCGGCGAACGGCAGCGACAGGATGGCGAGATCGAGCTTGCCCTGCTTGAGCTGCTCGCGCAGGCTGGCGGTGTAGCTTTCCTGGATGAGCAGTTGCATGCGCGGGGCGCGTTCGCGCAGGATGGGCAAGAGGTGCGGCAGCAGGTAGGGGCCGATGGTGTAGATGACGCCGAGGCGCAGCGGATGGCCGAGCGGATCGCCGTTCTGCTGGGCGATGATCTTGATGGCGGCGGCCTCGTCCAGGGTGCGCGCGGCCTGGGCCACGATGCGCTCGCCCACCGGCGTCAGGGTGACTTCGCCGGGGCCGCGCTCGAAAATGGCCACCCCCAGTTCCTCCTCGATTTTCTTGATGCCGACGCTGAGCGTGGGCTGGCTGACGAAGCAGGCCTGCGCGGCCCGGCCGAAATGGCGCTCTCTGGCGACGGCGACGATGTAGCGCAATTCAGTGAGGGTCATGCCGTTGGTGTTCCGCGGAAAAAGTCCGGTAAAATCCGATTTTACGCGCATCCTGAACCGACCAGACAGCATGCTGTTCAAAAAGATCCCGCCCACCGCGACTCCGCGTCGCGCGCCGCTGCCGGAAAAGTTCTCCGGGCTGATCCGCGAGGCCTGGTGGCTGCTGCTGGTGGTCATCGGCAGCTATCTTGCCACCATTCTTTTCACCTTCCACCGCGATGATCCGGGCTGGTCGCACAGTGCCGGCGACGATGCGCCCATCCACAACGCCGGCGGCGCCTTCGGTGCCTGGCTGGCGGACATCCTGCTGTACTTGTTCGGCGTGTCCGCCTGGTGGTGGGCGGCGATGGCGTTCTATGCCATGTGGCTGGTGTATCGCCGGCTGGAGCGCACAGACTCCGGCGAACGGCCGCCGCTGCTGTTCAATGCCATCGGCTTTGGCATGCTGCTCTTGGCTTCCAGTGCCCTGGAGGCCATGCATCTTGCCTCCCTGCGGGCCGAACTGCCGCTGGCGCCGGGCGGCATGCTGGGGGCGCTGACGGGCGACGGCCTGCGGCAGATGTTCGGCCATGCCGGCGCCACCATGGCGCTGCTGCTGCTGTTTGCCACCGGGTTCAGTCTGTGCACCGGCTGGTCGTGGCTCATGTTCACCGAGAAAATCGGGGCAGGGCTGGAAAACGCCTGTATTTTCCTGCGCGAGCGCTGGCAGGACTGGCAGGACCGCAGGGCGGGCCTCGTGGCGGAACGGAAGCGCGAGCGGTACGTGGCCAGCGAACGCAAGCGCACCGAGGATCGGCCGCCGGTGCAGATCGAAACCCCGGTGCTGGAAGTGCCGAAGAGCGACCGCATCGAGAAGGAGCGCCAGGCGCCGCTGTTCGAGACCCTGCCGGATACGCCGCTGCCACCGCTGCATCTGCTCGATGCGCCCAGGGGCGAAGTGGAGGTGCTGAGTGCGGAGACGCTGGAATTCACCTCGCGCCTCATCGAGCGCAAGCTGATGGATTTCAGCATCGAAGTCAAGGTGGTCTCCGCCTTGCCGGGGCCGGTGATCACCCGCTACGAGTTCGAGCCCGCCGCCGGCGTCAAGGGCAGCCAGATCGCCAACCTTGCCAGGGATCTGGCGCGGGCGCTCTCCGTGGTGAGCGTGCGCGTGGTGGAAACCATCCCCGACAAGAGTTGCATGGGGCTGGAGATCCCCAACCCGAAGCGGCAGACCGTGCACCTGTCGGAGATTCTCGGCTCGCAGGTGTATGCCGACCTGCATTCGCCGCTTGCCATTGCCATGGGCAAGGACATCTCCGGCAAGCCGGTGGTGGCGGATCTCGCCAGGATGCCGCACGTGCTGGTGGCGGGCACCACCGGCTCCGGCAAGTCGGTGGCGATCAACGCCATGATCCTCAGCCTGGTGTACAAGGCCGATGCCAGCCAGGTGCGGCTGATCCTGGTCGATCCCAAGATGCTGGAACTGTCCGTGTACGAGGGCATTCCGCATCTCCTGGCGCCGGTGGTGACCGACATGCGCCAGGCGGCCAGCGCGCTCAACTGGTGCGTGGCCGAGATGGAGCGCCGCTACCGTCTCATGTCGCATCTTGGCGTGCGCAACCTGGCCGGCTACCACCACAAGGTGGCGGAGGCGGAAAAGGCCGGCGAGAAGCTCGCCAACCCGTTCAGCCTGACGCCGGACGAGCCGGAGCCGCTGGAACACATGCCGCTCATCGTGGTGGTCATCGACGAGCTGGCCGACCTCATGATGGTGGTGGGCAAGAAGGTGGAGGAGCTCATCGCCCGCCTGGCGCAGAAGGCGCGCGCGGCCGGCATCCACCTGGTGCTGGCCACCCAGCGCCCCAGCGTGGACGTGATCACCGGCCTGATCAAGGCCAACATTCCCACGCGCGTAGCGTTCCAGGTGTCCAGCAAGATCGATTCACGCACCATCCTCGACCACATGGGCGCCGAGGCCCTGCTCGGCCAGGGCGACATGCTCTACCAGCCGCCCGGCACCGCCTATCCGCAGCGCGTGCATGGCGCCTTCGTGTCCGATGCCGAGGTGCACCGCGTGGTGGAATATCTCAAATCGCTGGGCGAGCCCAATTACGTCGAGGGCATTCTCACCGGCGAGGCGGAGCAGGGGGACGAGGGCGAAATCCCGGGCGGGGAGGGCGGCGAGGCCGATCCGCTCTACGACCAGGCCGTGGCCATCGTGCTCAAGTCGCGCCGTGCTTCCATTTCCGCGGTGCAGCGCCATCTGCGCATCGGCTACAACCGCGCCGCGCGCCTGATCGAGGAAATGGAGCGCGCCGGCCTGGTCTCGCCCATGCAGTCCAACGGCAACCGCGAAGTGCTGGTCCCTTCGGGAGAATAGGCGTGTTCATGCGAATTCCATCAAAATCATTCGGCTGCATGCTGCTGCTGCTCGTCCTGCTGCCCGCTTCCGCGCAGGCCGATGCGGTGCAGCGCCTGCGCACTTTCTTCGACGCCACCACCGCCATGCGCGCCGAGTTCCGGCAGGTGGTGCACGACAGCCAGGGCCGCAAGATCCAGGAAGTCACCGGCACCATGCAATTGCAGCGTCCGGGCAAGTTCCGCTGGGATTACCACGCCCCCTACGTGCAGATCATCGTCGGCGACGGCCGCAACGTCTGGCTGTACGACCCCGAGTTACAGCAGGTGACGGTGCGCGCGCTGGACCGCGTGCTGGGCTCCAGCCCGGCGGCCTTGCTGGCGGGCAGCCGGGACATCGACCGCGCCTTCAGTCTTGGCGACGCCGGCAAGGCCGCCGGGCTGGAATGGGTGCAGGCGATACCGCATGACAAGGAAAGCGGCTTCGACAAGGTGCTGCTCGGCTTCGACGGCGACACCCTGGCTGCCATGCGCATGCACGACAGCTTCGGCCAGGTTACCGACATCACATTCTCCGCGGTCGAGCGCAATCCCCGGCTGGCACCCTCCAGCTTCAGGTTCACCCCGCCGGCCGGCGTCGATGTGCTGCGCGAATAGGCCGTGCGGGCGGCCGATGCCGCGCATGCGGATTCCCGCCAGGTGCGGCTGCCATGACTGATCTTTTCGGCCATGCCGAACCGCACGCGCCGCTGGCGGAGCGCCTGCGGCCGCGGAGCCTGGACGACGTGGTCGGCCAGAGCCATCTGCTCGGCCCGGGCAAGCCGCTGCGCCTCGCCTTCGAATCCGGCCGGCTGCCATCCATGATCCTGTGGGGGCCGCCCGGCGTCGGCAAGACCACGCTGGCGCGTCTCATCGCGAAAACTGCTGACGCCGAGTTCATCCCGCTCTCTGCCGTACTGTCAGGCGTCAAGGACATCCGCGAGGCGGTGGAGCGCGCCGAGCTCCACCTGCAGCAGCACGGACGGCGCACCATCCTGTTCGTCGATGAAGTGCACCGCTTCAACAAGTCGCAGCAGGATGCCTTTCTGCCCTTCGTCGAGAGTGGCCTGCTCACTTTCATCGGCGCCACCACGGAAAATCCGTCGTTCGAGGTGAACAGCGCGCTGCTCTCCCGCGCCCAGGTGTTCGTGCTCAACCCGCTCAGCGAGGCCGAGTTGGGCGTGCTGTTCGACCGCGCGCTGGAGACGGCGTCCGGGGGGCTGGCCGTCCTGCCCGAGGTGCGCGAGCAGGTGGTGGCCTATGCCGACGGCGACGCGCGGCGGCTGCTCAATTTCCTGGAAGGGCTGTTCAATGCCGCGCATGCCGCGGGCGTCAACGACATCGACGCGGCCTTCCTCGAATCCGCCATGGCCAGCAAATTGCGCCGCTTCGACAAGGGTGGCGAGGCCTTCTACGACCAGATTTCCGCGCTGCACAAGTCGGTGCGCGGCTCCAGTCCGGACGCCGCGCTGTACTGGTTCATGCGCATGCTGGACGGCGGCGCCGATCCGCTCTATCTCGGCCGGCGCATCGTGCGCATGGCCATCGAGGACATTGGGCTCGCCGACCCGCGCGCCCAGACGCTTGCCGTGGAGGCCTGTGCAATCTACGAGCGTCTCGGCTCGCCGGAGGGCGAACTGGCGCTCGCCAATGCCGTGCTGTATCTCGCCGTCGCGCCCAAGAGCAATGCCGCCTACATGGCCTATAATCAAATGAAAACCTTCGTCGCGCAGGACCAATCACGCCCGGTACCGCTGCACCTCAGGAATGCGCCGACCAGGCTGATGAAGGATCTCGATTACGGCAAGGGATACCGCTACGCGCACGACGAGCCGGAAGCCTATGCCGCCGGCGAACAGTATTTCCCCGACGGCATGGCGCTGCTGGAATTCTATCGGCCGACGCCGCGCGGCCTGGAAGGCAAGATCGCGGAAAAACTCGCCCACCTGCGCGAACTCGACCGCAAAGAGGAAAAATAACCCGGAGTCTCAATTGCTCGACATCCAGTTGCTCAGAACCGACCTCGCGGCCGTCGCCGCCCGCCTCGCCACGCGCGGCCACGCCCTGGACACCGCCGCCTTCGCCGCCCTGGAGGCGCAGCGCAAGGAGGTGCAGACCCGCACGCAGGAGCTGCAGGCGAAGCGCAACGCCGCTTCCAGGCGGATCGGCATCGCCAAGTCCAGAGGCGAAGACACTTCCGCCATCCTGGCCGAGGTGGCGACACTGGGGGACGAACTGAAGGCGGCCGAGGAGCGGCTCGCCGTGGTGCAGTCACAGATGCACGGCTTCCTCGCCGGCGTGCCCAGCCTGCCGCACCAGAGCGTGCCGGTGGGCGATTCGGCAGAAGATAACGTCGAAGTGCGTCGGGGCGGCACGCCGCGCGCCTTCGATTTCGAAATCAAGGATCACGTCGATGTCGGCGCCCCGCTGGGTCTGGATTTCGACACCGGCGCCAAGCTGGCCGGCGCGCGCTTCACCTTCATGCAGGGGCCGGTGGCGCGCCTGCACCGTGCCATCGCGCAGTTCATGCTGGATGTGCAGACCCATGAACACGGCTACACCGAGTGTTACACCCCCTACATCGTCAATGCCGAGACCCTGTTTGGCACCGGACAACTGCCCAAGTTCGAGGCCGACCTGTTCGCCGCCAGGAAGGGCGGCCAGGAAGGCGAAGGCGAGGCGCTCTACCTGATCCCCACTTCGGAAGTCACGCTGACCAACACCGTGCGCGACCAGATCGTCCCGCTGGAGGCGCTGCCCATCAAGCTCACCGGCCATACGCCGTGCTTCCGCTCCGAGGCCGGCTCCTATGGCCGCGATACGCGCGGCATGATCCGCCAGCACCAGTTCGACAAGGTGGAGATGGTGCAGATCGTGCATCCGGAGACAAGCGACGACGCGCTGGAAGAAATGGTCGGCCACGCCGAGGCCATCCTGCGGAAGCTGGAACTGCCCTACCGCGTGATGGCACTGTGCACCGGCGACATGGGCTTCGGTGCCGCCAAGACCTACGACCTTGAAGTGTGGCTGCCGGCGCAGAACGCCTACCGCGAGATTTCCTCCGTTTCCAACTGCGAGGCCTTCCAGGCGCGCCGCATGCAGGCCCGCTTTCGCAATGCCCAGGGCAAGCCGGAACTGCTGCACACGCTCAACGGTTCCGGCCTGGCGGTGGGGCGCACGCTGGTCGCCATCCTGGAAAACTATCAGCAGGCGGATGGTGGCGTGCTGGTTCCTGAAGTATTGCGTCCTTACATGGGCGGGGTGGAAGTCCTGCGGAAATAGGTTCTAGAGGGTTTGCCGCATCATCTCGCGCAGCCGCGCCAGGTTGAAGCCGTCGAATTCGGGCGCGTGTCTAGGCGCATGCTTTTGCAGCATGCCGTAGTAGCTGCGCACGGACTCCACGAAGACCACCGGCGCCCCGCCGCGAGCGAAGCCGTATCTCAGGGTCGAATGGTATTCTTCCTTGCTCAGCAGCGGCAGGGTCTTCTTGACGTCCGCCCAGGCATCCGGGTTCAGCTTCATGCGTTGCGTCAGCACGCGCGCATCCTCCAGATGGGCGATACCGATGTTGTAGGCCGCGAGCGCAAGCCAGGTGCGGTCCGGCTCGGGGATGCGCGCGGGCAGTGAGTCCTTGAGCAGGGCCAGGTATCTGGCTCCGGCGATGATGCTCTGCTGCGGATCGAGACGGTCGGTGACGCCCATGCGATCGGCGGTCGCCTCGGTCAGCATCATCAGGCCACGCACCTTGGTGGGCGAGGTGGCGTAGGGATCCCAGTGCGATTCCTGATAACCGACGGCAGCCAGCAGGCGCCAGTCGATGCCGGTCAGCACCTGCGCCTGCCGGAAGGGCGTCTCGTACTTGGGCAGCACGGTGCGCATCCTCACCAGAAAGGTGCTGGTGTCGATGGGCTTGAGCCGGTGGACGTTGCCGAAATAGCGGTCCAGCACGATGCGCAGGCGGCCGTCGCGCTGGATCTGCTGGAAGAAATCCACCGCCTGGCGGTACAGCCATTCGTCGCCGCCCTTGGGGAAGGCCCAGGCCAGTTGCTCACCCGCACCGAAGTCGAAAGCCACCGCTAGATTGGGGAAATGGCCACGCTCCAGCGCGACCAGGTTGGAGTCGGCGATGGTGTAATCCAGCACGCCGCTGACCACGTCCTCCAGCAGAACCTCGCTGCTCTTCCTCGGCTCTTCCCAACCCAGCTCCGGATGCTTGTGGGCCTCTCGCGCCAGACGTTCGGCAAAGCTGGTCCCCGCCGGGACCGCCAGCCGCTTGCCCACGAGGTCGGAAAGCGATTTTGGCGCGGGGCCGAGATCGCGGTTGTACACCACCTGCTGCTGGATGTCCTGGTAAGACGGGCCGAAGCGCACCAGATGCTGGCGCTGTTGCGTGATACTGAGGTTGGAGGCCGCCAGATGTGCCTTGCCGCGCAGCAGCTTGGGGATCACGTGGGCGATGTTGTTGGCCTGGACGATGCGCAGGCGCACCTCCTCGCCCAGTTGTCGGCTCAAGTGTTCGGTGAACATTTTGGCCAGATCATATTCCGGCCCGGCGAATTCGCCCTGGCTGTCGACGTAATAGGTCATCGGGCCGTTGGGCATGACCACGACCAGCTCCTTGCTCAGCCGCGTGGGCAGCAGCGGCTCCGGTTGCGGCTGGCAACTGGACAACAGCAACCCGATGATCAGGATGACCGGAATGCGCATGCGAGCGAGTTTCCACAAGTTTCTCTGCCTTGTCCAGAAATGCCGCGGACGCGCGCTGTGCCCTCGGCAGAATCCCGGTGTAGTGCTAGAATGGCACTCCCCCGGCTGAATAGACGGCCGGGCGGTCTCACGGTTCCTGTGTATGGGAGGGGTGGCCGAGTGGTTGAAGGCACTTGTCTCGAAAACAAGCAAGGGTTGACGCCCTTCGCGGGTTCGAATCCCGCCCCCTCCGCCAGTCATCAAGCATTAAACCCAGATTATCCATTAGCCATTTTGTGGAGGATTTCAGGCAAGCTTGAGGGGTATGGCGGGGTTGCCCGGTAGCGTCCGTCAAGGTAGTGTAATTTCTGTTCATCCACTCCGGCATGGTCAAGTCCATGCTCAAGCCGCCAGAGGACTAAACAGGGGACAGACCACGGTTACAACACCAAAATCCTCACCAGCCATGAATAACCGTG
>JBBILG010000072.1:0-9079 GCA_037445085.1 Methylobacillus sp. | reverse complement strand
ATCGCCTGCGCCTTGTTGCGGTGCTGCGAGCGGTCGTCCTGGCATTCGACGACGATGCCGGTGGGGAGGTGGGTGATGCGCACCGCCGAATCGGTCTTGTTGATGTGCTGGCCGCCGGCGCCGCTGGCGCGAAAGGTGTCGATGCGTAGGTCGGCCGGGTTGATCGCCACCTCGGCGATCTCGTCCGCTTCCGGCATGACGGCAACGGTGCAGGCGGAAGTGTGGATGCGTCCCTGCGCCTCGGTTTCCGGCACGCGCTGCACGCGATGGCCGCCGGATTCGAACTTCAGGCGGGAATAGACGCCCTCGCCGTGGATGCGGGCGATGATTTCCTTGTAGCCGCCCAACTCCGATTCGCTGGCCGACACCACTTCCACCTTCCAGCGCCGGCGCTCGGCATAGCGACTGTACATACGGAACAGGTCGCCGGCGAACAGCGCCGACTCGTCACCGCCGGTGCCGGCGCGGATTTCCAGGAACACGCCGCGCTCGTCGTTGGGATCTCGCGGCAGCAGCAACTTCTGCAGTTCCAGGCCGGCCGTCTCCAGCCTGGTCTTGCCGGCAACGATTTCCTCTTCGGCGAAAGCGCGCATCTCGGGGTCGGCGGCCATCTCCTGCGCGGCGGCGATGTCGGCCTCGATCTGCCGGTAAGCGTGGTAGTGCTCGACGATGGGCGCAAGCTCCGCATGTTCGCGCGACAGCCTGCGGTAGCCGTCCATGTCGGCGGCGGCCTCGGGAGTGGCGAGCAAACGGTTGAGCTCCTCCAGCCGGTCGCAGAGGCCGGCCAGCTTGTTGGCGATGGAAGGTTTCATAGAATCTGGTAGAGCTGCCGCAGCAGCGCCTCGAGCGCCGCGCGCTGGTCGCCGCTGGTGGTGTTGAGCGCATGGCTGGGCGCATGCAGGAATTTGTTGGTCAGGGTGTTACCCAGAACCTCCAGCACCTGCTGCGGATCGTCGCCACGCGCCAGGCGCTTGAGCGCCTTCTCCGTCTCGCGCCGGCGCACGCGCTCGGCGTGGTCGCGCAGGGCGCGTATGGTGGGCACCGCCTCGCGCACTTCCAGCCAGTGCATGAAGTTTTCGACGCGGATGTCGATGATGGACTCGGCTTCCTCCGCCGCCTGCCGGCGGTTGCCCATGCCTTCCTGCACCAGTTGCGCGAGGTCGTCCACGGTGTAGAGAAATACGTCGTCCAACTCGGCGACCTCGCTTTCCACGTCGCGCGGCACCGCCAGATCCACCATGAAGATGGGGCGGTGCTTGCGCGCCTTGACCGCGCGCTCCACCATTCCCAGCCCGACGATGGGCAACTGGCTGGCGGTGCAGGTGACGACGATGTCGTGATCGGCCAACCGCTCCGGCAGATCGGCCAGCAAGATGGCCTGACCGCCGAAGCGGGATGCCAGCGCCGCGCCGCGCTCCAGCGTGCGGTTGGCCACGGTAATGGCGCGCGGCCGCTGGGCGGCAAAGTGTTCGGCGCACAGCTCGACCATCTCCCCGGCACCGATGAACAGAATCCTGAGCGAGCCGAGATCGCCGAAGATGCGCTGCGCCAGCCTGACCGAAGCAGCCGCCAGGGAAATCGAGCTCGCGCCTATGCTGGTGGTGCTGCGCACCTCCTTGGCGACGGCAAAGGTCTTCTGGAACAGCTTGTGCAGCAGGGTGCCCAGTGTGCCGGCATGTTCGGCCACCTTCACCGCCTGCTTCATCTGGCCGAGAATCTGCGGCTCGCCCAGCACCATGGAATCCAGCCCGGCAGCGACGCGAAAGGCGTGCCTGACCGCATCACGGCTGGGCAGCGTGTAGGTGTAGGGGTGGATGGCATCGGGCTGCAGACGGTGGTAGCGCGCCAGCCAGTCCAGCGCCGCCTGCGGCTCGTCGGTGTTGCAGTAGAGCTCGGTGCGATTGCAGGTGGACAGAATGGCGGCTTCCTTCACCGGCCGGTGCGTGACCAGGTCGCGCAGGGCCTGCCCCGTACTCTCGCTATGAAAGGCGACGTGCTCGCGGATGGACAGTGGGGCGGTGGTGTGGTTGACGCCGAGAGTAAACAGATGCATGCCGCAATTTTCCTGTATCGGCCGGGCTTAGGCAACAATTTCAGACTGTTAGACGCTGCCGATTGCGGTTAAAATTCCTGTTTTGCGCTTTCAAGAAGCCTCATTGAGGGAGAAGATCCATGAGCAGACCATTCCGCATCGCCCCCAGCATCCTGTCGGCCGACTTCGCCAGGCTCGGCCAGGAAATCAGGGACGCCATCGCCTCCGGCTCCGACATCGTCCACTTCGACGTGATGGACAACCACTACGTGCCCAACCTGACCATAGGCCCGTTGGTGTGCCAGGCCATCCGCCCGCACACCGACGCCATCGTCGACGTGCACCTGATGGTCAAGCCGGTGGACCGCATCATTCCCGATTTCGCCAAGGCCGGCGCCAACATCATCACCTTCCACCCCGAGGCTTCCGAGCACGTCGACCGCTCGCTCGCCCTGATCAGGGACAATGGCTGCAAGGCCGGCCTGGTGTTCAACCCGGCCACGCCGCTGGACTACATGGACCACGTGATGGACAAGCTCGACATGGTGCTGCTGATGTCCGTCAACCCCGGCTTCGGCGGCCAGAAGTTCATCCCCGAGGCGTTCAACAAGCTGCGCATGGCCCGCGCCAAGATCGACGCCTACACGGAAAAGACCGGCCGCGAAATCTGGCTGGAAATCGACGGTGGCGTGAACACCGCCAACATCGCCGAAATCGCCCGCGCCGGCGCCGACACCTTCGTGTGCGGCTCCGCGCTGTTCGGCGCCGGCAAGGACAGCGACCCCAACCGTTACAACAGTATCGTCGCCGCCCTGCGCGCCGAGCTGGCCAAGGTGTGAGCGTGCGCCGCGCCGCAGTCCTCGCCCTGTTGCTGACGGCGCTCGCCGGCTGCGACCGGCTCACCGGCGCCGCCGACCGGCAGGTCGCCGACGCCGAGGCGATCGGCTTTGCCTGCCGCGTCTCCATGAAGTCGCCGGAAGACTGCATGAAGGAGAACGACACCTACAGCCCCTCTTACATCCTCGACGGCTGGAAATTGGCCGACGCGGACATCAAGGCCGGCAAGCTCGACCCCGACATGCGCGGCGGCAAGTCCACGATGGCGCAGGAAGGGACAGCGGAAGCGGCAGAAGCGGCGGCGGACACGGCAGACACGGAAGCAGCGGCGGCGCCCGCCGCACCCCAGCCCCAGCCGGAGACGGCGCCGGCGGGGAGCTGAGGCGGTGCGCGAGCACTCCCCCGCGCGGCCGCTCGAAATCTCCGCCGTGGTGATCGACCTCGACGGCACACTGCTGCACACCGCACCCGACATCGCCGAGGCCGCCCGCCGCATGATGGCCGAGCTGGGCCTGCCGCCGGTGCCGGAAGAAACGGTCGGAACCTACATCGGCAACGGCGTGTCACGCCTGATCAAGCGCGTCCTCACCGGCAGCATGGACGGCGAGCCGGACGCATCACTGTTCGAGCGCGCCCGTCCCATTTTCGAAAGGCACTACGCCGAGGTGGTCAGCCTGCACAGCCGCCCTTTCCCAGATGTAGTGGAGGGACTGCAGGCGTTGCAAAAAGCCGGCCATCGTCTCGCCTGCATCACCAACAAGGCGGAAAGATTCACCGTGCCGCTGCTGAAGGATACCGGCCTCCATGATTACTTCGAGCTGATCCTGTGCGGCGACACCCTGCCCAGGGGCAAACCCGACCCGCTGCCACTGCTGCACGCCTGCAAAGTGTTCGGCATCCCGCCGGAGCGGATGCTGCTGATCGGCGACTCCCTCAACGACACCCAGGCTGCGCGCGCCGCCGGCTGCCACGTATTCTGCGTGCCTTACGGCTACAACCGCGGGCGCCCGGTGGGCGAGCTCGACGCCGATGCGGTGGTGGACAGCCTGCTCGCCGCCGCCGCCCTGATCCGCAAGGCCTGACCGAATGCCCCGCTTCCCGTCCCGAACCGGCTGGCGATGGTGGCGCTGAGCCATCACCCGCCCGGCGCCGCTCCACACCCGCCGCCATTCGACGACATCCGGAGAATTTTTTTCATGCTGCACAGCCTCACCGAACAGGAATTCGACAGCCTCGCCCGCCAGGGTTACAATCGCATCCCGCTGGTGGCGCAGACCTACGCGGATCTCGACACGCCGCTGTCGCTCTATCTCAAGCTGGCCAACCGCCCGTATTCCTATCTGCTGGAATCGGTGCAAGGCGGCGAGCGCTTCGGCCGCTACTCTTTTATCGGCCTGCCGGCGCGCACGCGCATCGTCGCCCATGGCCGCGCCGTGCGGGTGGAACGTGACGGGCAAATTCTCGAATCCGCCGCCGACACCAATCCGCTGGACTTCATCCAGGCCTACCAGGCGCGTTTCCGCCCCGCCCCGCTGTCCGGCCTGCCGCGCTACACGGGGGGGCTAGCCGGCTATTTCGGCTACGACACCATCCGCCACATCGAGCGCCGCCTGGCAGGCACCGCCAAGCCCGACGCGCTCGGCACGCCGGACGTGCTGCTGTTGCTCACCGAGGAGCTGGCGGTGGTGGACAACCTTTCCGACCAGCTCACCTTCGTCGTCCATGCCGACCCCGGCGAGCCCAATGCCTACCGCAATGCCCGGGCGCGCCTGAGCCAGTTGATCGGCGACCTGCGCCAGCCGGTGCCCATCCCCTCCGCGCCCCCCATGGCGCCGGCCGCGGCCGTTTCCGAATTCGGCGAGGCCGGCTTCAAGGCGGCGGTGGAGCAGGCCAAGCGCTACATCTTCGACGGCGACATCATGCAGGTGGTGCTGTCGCAGCGCATGTCGCAGCCCTTTCCGGCGCCGCCCCTGTCGCTGTACCGCGCGCTGCGCAGCCTCAACCCCTCGCCTTACATGTTCTACTACGACATGGGCGACCACCACGTGGTGGGCTCCTCGCCGGAAATCCTGGTGCGGCTGGAAGACGACACCGTCACCGTGCGCCCCATCGCCGGCACGCGCCCGCGCGGCAGGACGCGCGAGGAAGACCTCGCCTTGGCGGATGAACTGCTGGCCGACCCCAAGGAGCGCGCCGAACACGTGCAACTGATGGACCTCGGCCGCAATGACGTCGGCCGGGTGGCCGTGACCGGCTCCGTCAAGGTCACCGAGAACATGGTGATCGAGCGTTACTCGCACGTCATGCACATCGTCTCCAACGTCGAAGGCCGGCTCAAGCCAGGCATGGGCGCCATCGACGTGCTGCGGGCCACCTTCCCCGCCGGCACCGTGTCCGGCGCGCCCAAGGTGCGCGCCATGGAAATCATCGATGATCTGGAGCCGAGCAGGCGCGGCATCTATGCCGGTGCGGTGGGTTATCTCGGCTTCAACGGCGACATGGACCTCGCCATCGCCATCCGCACCGCCGTCCTCAGGCACGGCTCGCTGTACGTGCAGGCGGGTGCCGGCATCGTCGCCGACTCGCTGCCGGACAGCGAATGGACGGAAACCCAGAACAAGGCGCGCGCCGTGCTGCGCGCCGCGGAACTGGTGCTGGCCGGCCTCGACAACGGCGGCGACTGAAAGCCCGTTTCAGCCGCGCGACATCGGCCCCGCTGGCAACGGGGCTTTCTTCGGCTGCCGTTTCCGGCGAAAATAGCAGCCAAACTCCAATTTCCGGCCTGGCACGATGCAATCCAAAAACAGCTACACCTACGAAGAACTCCTCACCTGCGGCCGCGGCGAAATGTTCGGCCCGGGCAATGCCCAGCTTCCGCTGCCGCCCATGCTGATGTTCGACCGCATCGTGTCCATCACCGGCGGCGGCGGCGCCTACGGCAACGGCCAGATCATCGCCGAGCTCGACGTGAGGCCGGACCTGTGGTTCTTCGGCTGCCACTTCGAGGGCGATCCGGTGATGCCCGGCTGCCTGGGGCTGGACGCCATGTGGCAACTGGTCGGCTTCTTTCTCGGCTGGAGCGGCGGCCAGGGGCGCGGCCGCGCGCTGGGCGCCGGCGAAGTCAAGTTCACCGGCCAGGTGCTGCCCAGCGCCAGGGCGGTGCGCTATTACATCGACATCAAGCGCCTGATCATGCGCAAGCTGGTGATGGGCATCGCCGATGCGCGCATGGAAGTGGACGGCCGCGAAATCTACGCGGCCAGGGATCTGCGCGTCGGCCTGTTCACGCGCACGGACAATTTTTAGGAGGGCGTGCATATGCGCCGCGTCGTCGTCACCGGGATGGGCGTCGTGTCCAGCCTGGGCAACCACAAGGCCGAGGTGCTCGACAGTCTGTATCACGGGCGCTCCGGCATCACCTTCCAGCAGGAATACGCCGAGCAGGGCCTGCGCTCGCAGGTCGCCGGCTCGATCGGGCTCGACGTGCAGGCACACATCGACCGCAAGCTGATGCGCTTCATGGCCAAGGGCCATGCCTATGCCTGGCTCGCCATGCAGGAGGCCATCGCCGACGCCGGGCTGCCGCCGGAACTGGTCTCCAACGTACGCACCGGCCTCATCGTCGGCGCGGGCGGCGCCTCCCACGAGAGCATCCTGGAAGGCATCGACACCCTGCGCGAAAAGGGCGTGCGCCGCGTCGGCCCCTACATGGTGACCAAGGCCATGGCGAGCGGCGTGTCCGCCTGCCTCGCCACCGGCGCCGCAATCAAGGGCATCAACTACGCCATCAGCTCCGCCTGCGCCACCAGCGCGCACTGCATCGGCGCGGGCGTCGAGCAGATCCAGATGGGCAAGCAGGACATCGTGTTCGCCGGTGGCGCCGAGGAGGAGCACTGGACGCTCTCCTTCATGTTCGACGCCATGGGTGCGCTGTCTTCCAAGTACAACGACACGCCGGCGAGGGCCTCGCGCACCTACGATGCCCACCGCGACGGCTTCGTCATCTCCGGCGGCGGCGGCATCCTGGTACTGGAAGAATACGAACACGCCAGGGCGCGCGGCGCGAAGATTTATGCCGAAATCGTCGGCTACGGCGCGACTTCCGACGGCTACGACATGGTGGCCCCGTCCGGCGAAGGCGCGGTGCGCTGCATGCGCATGGCGCTGGCCGGCGTGGAGGGTCCGGTGGATTACATCAACACCCATGGCACCAGCACGCCGGTAGGCGACATCAAGGAACTGGAAGCCATTCGCGAGGTGTTCGCCGGGCAGACCCCCGCCATCGCCTCTACCAAGTCGCTGTCCGGCCACGCACTGGGCGCCGCCGGCGTCAACGAGGCGGTCTATACGCTGCTGATGATGGAGCACCGCTTCATCGCTGCCTCGGCCAACGTCGAAACGCTGGACCCGGCCGCGGAAGGCTTCAACATCGTGCGTAACCGCATCGACAACGCCGACATCCAGACTGCGCTTTCCAACAGCTTCGGCTTCGGCGGCACCAACGCCACCCTGGCATTCTCGCGCAAGGGGCTGTAATCCATGCTGTTCATGCTGGACAACTACGATTCGTTCACCTACAACCTAGTGCAGTATTTCGGCGAACTCGGCGAAGACGTGCGCGTGTTCCGCAACGACGAGATCACGGTGGAGGAAGTGGGCAAACTCAAACCGGACCATATCGTCATCTCGCCGGGACCATGCACGCCCAACGAGGCCGGCATCTCGGTGCCGCTGATCCACGAATTCGCCGGCAGGATTCCCATCCTGGGCGTCTGCCTGGGCCATCAGAGCATCGGCCAGGCCTTCGGCGGCAGGATCGTGCACGCCAGGCAGCTCATGCACGGCAAAACCTCCTCGATTTTTCACCAGGACACCGGTGTGTTCAGGGGCCTGCCCAATCCGTTCACCGCCACGCGCTACCACTCGCTGGTGATCGAGCGCGAGAGCTGCCCGGGCTGCCTGGACATCACCGCATGGACCGAGGATGGCGAAATCATGGGCGTGCGCCACAAGACGCTGGCGGTGGAAGGCGTGCAGTTCCATCCGGAATCCATCCTCACCGAATACGGCCACGACATGCTGCGCAACTTCCTCGAACAGAACCGTTGACCGCGCGGGCTGGCGCGACGAACAAGGAATCCCATGACCATCACTCCCCAGCAGGCACTGCAGCGCACCATCGAGCACCGTGAAATCTTCTATGACGAGATGCTGTCGCTGATGCGCCAGATCATGGCCGGCGAGGTGTCGCCGGTGATGACGGCCGCCATCCTCACCGGACTGCGCACCAAGAAGGAAACCATCGGCGAGGTCACCGCCGCAGCCGTCGTGATGCGCGAGCTGGCGGCCAGGGTGGAAGTGCCGCCGCCGCACGACCACTTCGTCGACGTGGTCGGCACGGGCGGCGATGCCTCGCACACCTTCAACATCTCCACCGCCACCATTTTCGTCGCCGCGGCCGGCGGCGCGCGCGTGGCCAAGCACGGCAACCGCGGCGTGTCGTCGAAATCCGGCAGCGCCGACGTGCTGGAGGCGCTGGGCGTCAACCTGATGCTCACGCCGCAGCAGGTGGCCGAATGTATCGCCGCCACCGGCATCGGCTTCATGTTCGCTCCCAGCCACCACAGCGC
Source organism: Methylobacillus sp. (assembly GCA_037445085.1). Classification (GTDB taxonomy): domain Bacteria; phylum Pseudomonadota; class Gammaproteobacteria; order Burkholderiales; family Methylophilaceae; genus JBBILG01. The sequence continues at coordinate 580 of JBBILG010000072.1, read as the reverse complement.
CATGAAGAGCGTCGCCCAGGTGCGGCGCGAGATGGGAGTGCGCACCATTTTCAACATCCTGGGGCCGCTCACCAACCCGGCCGGCGCACCCAACACCCTGATGGGCGTGTTCCACCCGGATCTGGTCGGCATCCAGGTACGCGTCATGCAGCGTCTCGGCGCCCGTCACGTGCTGGTGGTGCACGGCCTCGACGGCCTGGACGAGATCAGCCTGGGCGCCGCCACCTTGGTGGCCGAGCTCAAGGACAACGAGGTGCGCGAATACCAGATCCATCCCGAGGATTACGGCCTCGCCATGTCCGGCATGCGCAGGCTGCGCGTGGAAAACGCCGAGGAATCGCGCGACGTCCTGCTGGGCGTGCTGGATGACCGGCCCGGCCCGGCGCGCGACATCGTCCTCTTCAACGCCGGCGCCGCCCTCTATACCGCCAACCTGGCTGGCTCCATCGCCGAGGGCATCGCCCGCGCACGCGACCTCATCGCCTCCGGCGCGGCACGCGCCAAGCTCGACGAATTCGTGCGCAAGACGCAGTCCTTTGGGGGAGCGGCATGAGCAGGGAGCAGGTTCACGCCCGCCGGG
>JBBILG010000071.1:0-9510 GCA_037445085.1 Methylobacillus sp. | reverse complement strand
CCGGCCTTAGCTTATTCCTCCCCGGTGGCTGTCCAAACGACCGGGACCACCGCAGTCCGCGGCGAGCGGCTGGGTCAGCCGGGCGGCGATGATGGAAGGGATGCGTTTGCCTTCGAGGGCCGACAGGACGGCATCATCGAAGAAGCCGCTGTCCGCGCGCAACAATCCGACGACCTTCTCGCCCGGATGGGCAAACGTCGATTCGAGGAATTGCAGGATATTGTTGGCGCGGTGCGCATTGCCCGGGCGCAGCCAGAAGTTGGCCACCATGCGCGCCCCGGCGACAAAGGCCAACAGGGGATGGTGGCTTGGCTCAGGGTCGCCCGCCGCGGCCAGCCGGGGGACCGGCGCGAGACGGCCCGCCAGTCCCGCCGAAGGCACCGCGTCCACGCTCCAGCCCTTCCCTGGCCCGGTGCGGCCCGGTGCGGCTGGATTCCTGGCTATGCTCGAGGGCCGGCGCCGCCTCGCCGGGCACCCGGTTGCTGGCACCCGAGAGGGCCTCCTGGCCATGATCAGTGCCGCGGATCACGCGCCGCTCCGCCTCGTGTCCAGAGCGCCGTGACGCGGCGCGCCTTCAAGCGCATCCAGCGCGTGCGTCTGGCCCTGCCGCGCTTCGCGCCGGCTTCGCTCGATCGCCGGCTTCGCCTCGGCGGGCACGCGGGCACCGACCTCGGGCAACACGGCGCCCGGGGTGCCGGTGCCCTGAAGCACTTTTTCCCTGGCATGATCAACGCCCGGCGGGGCCGGCCATCACCGGCCCCGCCAGAAACAAAGCGGAATAAAGGACAAGGGATGCATGGATCGTGCGGTTCATTGGGTTGGCCTCCTCATCAAGGAAAATCATACATATGAGCCTCTTGCAAAACTTACAGCTACAAAATACCCGACTGCACAACTCGCCTATTTTGAGGCGATTTTCTGCTGTCGCCGGGCCAACACCGGCGGAATTCTTATCCTGATGGCTTAATGCCGGCGCGTCTTTTCTTCGTTCCAGATGCAGTATCCCAGCCAGAAACTGATCACCACCACGCTCAGGATGACGGTGCTCAAGGCCAGAATGCCGCCCCAGCTCCCCAAGAGTACTTCCAGCATGACGGTCTCCTTCATCATAAACAAGAATACTTGCTTTATATCCTAAATAAAGCGCCAAAAACAAGTGCCCGCAAGAGCGCCTGCCATCGCCGGCTCAGCGCACTTCCAGCAGTTCGACGTCGAACGCCAGGGTGGCATACGGCGGAATCACGCCGCCCGCGCCGCGCGCGCCGTAGCCCAGATGCGAGGGGATGACGAGGGTGCGCTTGCCACCCACCTTCATGCCGGCCACGCCTTCATCCCAGCCGCGGATCACCTGTCCGCCGCCGAGCAGGAAGGTAAAGGGTTCACCGCGATCCAGCGAGCTGTCGAATTGGGCGCCGCGCCCGCCCGGCTTGCCAGGGTCGTACAGCCAGCCGGTATAGTGCACCGTCACCTGCGCCGGCGGCAGGGCCTCGGCGCCGGAGCCCACGCGCTGATCGGTGCGGAGGAGGTCTTTGACGGTCTGAGGCATGGTCATGGCGGCGGCTTCCCTGGATTTGGGTTGGGGTTCGGCCGCAGTCGCGGCCATGGCGAGAGCGGCCAGCATGGCCGCAGCGCCGAGCAGCATGGATTGCTTCATGGACTGGTTTCCGTGTCGGAGAAAACGCCGATGATACCGCAAAGCGCCGCGCGCTGTCGGCTCAGCGCGCATGGAGCCATTCCAGCAGGGCATCCTGGGCCGCCCGGCTGGCCGCCGCGCGCGGGTCGTTGACCAGGCAGACCACCACCCAGCGCCTGCCCCTGGCATCCATCAGGTAGCCCGCAATGGCGCGCACGCCGTCCAGCGAGCCGGTCTTGAGATGGCCGCGCCCAGCCAGGGGGCTACCCTGCAGGCGCCGTTGCAGCGTGCCGTCCACCGCCACGATGGGCAGCGAGGAGATCAGCTCGGGCATCACCGGACTGGCGTAGGCGGCGAGCAGCAGTTCGCCCAGATGGCGGGCGCTGATGCGCTCGATGCGCGACAGGCCGGCGCCGTTGTCGATCACCAGTTCCGGGAATTCCAGCCCCTTGCCGGCCAGCCACTGGCGGATGGCCGCAGCCCCGGCGGCCGCGCTGCCGGGCGCGCCGGCATGCGCGGCGCCGAGCGAGATCAGCATCTGCCGCGCCATGACGTTGTTGCTGTGCTTGTTGATCCGGCGCACCACCTCGGCGAGCGGCGGCGAAGTGGCACGCACCAGCAGCCTTGCTCCCTCGGGCACGGCGCCGGAACGCAGCGCCCCCTCGAACTCCCCGCCCTGCTCGCGCCACAGGCGGCGGAACAACTGCTCGACATAGACGGCGTGATCGAACAGACTCAGGTTGAGCGATTGCTCGCCGCAGGCGAGGGAGTAGCCGCCGCTGAACACGACCACCACTTCGCCCCCCTCCCGCTGCACCCGGTAGCCCAGCCTGTGCTGCCAATCGGCGCAGGGAACATGGCTCAGGGCCAGCTGGTTGACGATGCGCAGTTGCGCCATGTCGGGATCCGCGCCGATGCGCACGCGGCCCTCCTGGGCATCGCCGGCGAAATCGAAGCGGGTCACGCCGAAGTTGACCAGCAGCGCGCCGGGCAGGGTGTTGTAGGGCCGGTGCAGCTCGCCGTCGAAGGCGCCCGGATCGTCGTCGGTCGGCACGAAATAGCTCTGATCCAGCACCAGGTCGCCGCGGACCACGCGCACGCCCTTCTGCCGGAGGGTGCGCACCAGGCTCCAGAAATGCTCCTGGGTAAGCGCCGGGTCGCCGTAGCCCTTGAGGATGAGGTCGCCTTCCAGCACCTCGCCGCGCGGCGGTGCCGTGGCATGGATTTCCGTCTGCCAGGTATGGGCCGGCCCCAGCAGCTCCAGGCCGGCGTAAGTGGTCAGCAGCTTCATCGCCGAGGCCGGGTTCATCGCCGCGTCGGCATGGTGTGCGAGCAGCGGGGCGCGGGCATCCACCTGCTGCACGAACACGGCCACGGACTCGGCCGGGATCCCCTGCGCCTGCAGGGCGGCGGCCACCGGCCCGGGCAGTGCCGCCTGCGCCGGCAGCGCGAGGGCGAGCAAGGCGGCGAGGGCCCACGCCCGCAGCCGTCTCATGCGCCAGGCGCCCCCCACATGGCGCCTGGCCGCCCAGCGGAGGCAGGAAGTGCTCCTTCGTTGCGGACGGGGTACTGCATGTGCTGGACTAGAGGATCACCTGCCCGCCCAGCTCCACCACCCGGTTGGGCGGCAGTCTGAAGTAGCTGGCCGCGCTGTCGGCGTTGCGATGCATGGCGACGAACAGCTTCTCGCGCCACAGGGCCATCTCCGACCCCGGCCGGGGGATGAGGGATTCGCGGCCGACGAAGAAGGTCGTGCTCATGATGTCCGTATTCAGCCCCTCGGCGGCGCACAGGCCGAGGTCGCGCGGCACGTCGGGTTCGTCCATGAAGCCGTAGCGCAGCAGCACGCGGTAGAAGCTGAAGGGCAGCCGGGTGGTGATCGCGCGCTCCCGCGGTTCGACGTGGGGGACATCCTCCACCGTGACGGTAACGACGGCCACCTGCTCGTGCAGCACCTTGTTGTGCTTGATGTTGTGCAGCAGAGCATCCGGCACCACGTTGCCGTTGCGCGCCAGAAACACCGCCGTGCCTTCCACGCGGGCGGGTGGATAGGCCTGCATGGCGGCGATGAAGGGTTCCAGTTCCATGGCGTCCCTGAACATGCGGCGGTAGAGCAGTTCACGCCCGCTCTTCCAGGTGAGCATGAGGGTGAACAGCAGCGCGCCCGCCAGCAGCGGGAACCAGCCGCCGTCCGGGATCTTGAGCAGGGTGGCGCCGAAGAACGCCAGATCGACGGTGAGGAACAGCCCCACCAGCGCCCCGGTGCGCGCCCAGCTCCAGCCCCATACGCTGCGGAACACCAGCGCCGCCAGCAGCGAGGTGATGACCATGTCACCGGTCACCGCGATGCCATAGGCCGCCGCCAGGCTGGAGGAAGAGCCGAAACCGATCACCAGGGCCATCACCGCCAGCATCAGCGCCCAGTTGACCCGCGGCATGTAGATTTGCCCCCTTTCCCGCTCCGAGGTGTGGCGCACCTCCATGCGCGGCAGATAGCCCAGTTGCATCGCCTGGCGCGTGAGGGAAAAGGTGCCGGAAATCACCGCCTGCGAGGCGATCACCGTCGCCAGCGTGGCCAGCACGATGAGGGGGAACAGCATCCACGCCGGCGCCAGCAGGTAAAACGGGCTGCTTTGTACCGCCTCCGGATTGGCCAGGAGCAGCGCTCCCTGGCCGAAATAGTTGAGCAGCAGGGCGGGCAGCACGAGGCCCAGCCAGGCGAGCCGGATGGGCAGGCGGCCAAAATGGCCCATGTCCGCATACAGCGCCTCGGCGCCGGTCACCGCCAGTACCACCGCGCCCAGCGCCACGAAGGCCAGCCAGTGGTTGTCGGTGAAGAAATGGAAGGCGTGCAGGGGGTGCAGGGCCTGCAGCACCTGCGGATTCTCCGCGATGTTGACGATGCCGAGCAGCGCCAGCGTGCCGAACCAAACCAGCACGATGGGGCCGAACAACCGGCCCATGGCGCCGGTGCCCTTGTGCTGCATCCAGAACAGGGCGAACAGCACGCCGAGCGTGACGGGAATGACGAACTCGTGCAGCTGCGGCGCGGCCACTTCCAGCCCTTCCACGGCCGAGAGCACGGAAATCGCCGGGGTGATCATGCCGTCGGCGTAGAACATGCAGGCGCCAACGATGCCGGCCAGCACGATGAAGCGCCCCCGCCGCGCATCCTTGCCCGCCCCGCGTCCGGCCAGGGCGATCAGCGCCATGATGCCGCCTTCACCACGGTTGTCGGCCCGCAAGATGAACACGACGTATCAGCGACAGCCCGCCCAGCACGTTGGCCGGGGTGGGTGCCATGGGATGGTGGCCGGAGAATACCTCCTTCATGGCGTAGAGCGGGCTGGTGCCGATGTCGCCGAAGACCACGCCCAGCGCCGCCAGGGTCAGGCCGGAAACGCTGCTGCCCGATGGGTTGTGCGGCTCCATGGCCCGATTTACTCCCCCTGTGCGAAAGGAGCATAATCATACACCCGCACGGGCTCCTGCGCGGCATACCACCATAAGGAAGACGGCGGATTGAACGGCCAGCCCGCATTGACCGAATGCCAGCTCGCATTGCTGCGGCGCGTGGCCCAGGGCGAATTTCGCCACGCCGCCAGCGTGCCCGACGAACTGGCCTCACTGATCGATTCCGGCTACGTGACGGTCCACCCCGGCCTGCTGTTTCCGATCATGCCGTCGCGGCGCGATTACCGGCTGACCCCGCTCGGCGAACAGGTGCTTGCCCGCCCGAACTGAGGCCGCGGCGTCACGCTCCCGTCACACGGCCGTGGCAGTATCATGCCGCCTTGCAAGCCGGGACACGGATCCGCTTGCAGTTATAATCCCCCGCATGCCTCCCGATGAGACACCCATGGACAACCCGCCCGCACTCAGCCCGCAGGAACTCGACCAGCTCGACGCCTGGTGGCGCGCCTGCAATTATCTCGCCGCCGGCATGATCTACCTGCGGGACAACCCGCTACTCAAGGAGCCGCTGCGCGACGAGCACATCAAGCCGCGCCTGCTCGGCCACTGGGGCGCCAGCCCGGGACTGAGCTTCGCCTGGACCCACCTCAACCGCCTGATCAACAAATACGACCAGAACGCCATTTTTCTGGCCGGCCCCGGCCACGGCGCGCCGGGCGTTCTGGCACCGACCTGGCTGGAAGGCACCTACGGTGAGGTGTATCCCAACAAGGGCGAAGGCGAGGACGGCCTCCGCCTGTTCTTCAAGGAATTCTCCTTCCCCGGCGGCATCGGCAGCCATTGCACGCCGGAATTGCCGGGCTCCATCCACGAGGGCGGCGAGCTGGGCTATTCCCTCTCGCACGCCTTCGGCGCGGCCTTCGACAACCCCGATCTGCTGGTGGCGGTGATGGTGGGCGACGGCGAATCGGAAACCGGGCCGCTCGCCACCTCCTGGCATGCCAACAAGTTCCTCAACCCCATCCGCGACGGCGCGGTGCTGCCCATCCTGCACCTCAACGGCTACAAGATCAACAACCCCACCCTGCTCGCGCGCATCCCGCACGAGGAACTGGAAAGCCTGTTCCTGGGCTACGGCTGGACGCCTCATTTCGTCGAGGGCAGTGAGCCGGCCGCCATGCACCAGGCCATGGCCGCCACCCTGGAGCACTGCCTGCTGGAAATCCGCCGCATTCAGAACGAGGTCCGCGCGAGCGGCCAGGCGACGCGCCCGCGCTGGCCGATGATCGTGCTGCGCAGCCCCAAGGGCTGGACCGGGCCACGGGAAATCGACGGCCACAAGGTGGAAGGCACCTGGCGCGCGCACCAGGTGCCACTCTCCGACGTGCGCGGCAACCCGCAGCGGCGGGCGGCGCTGGAAGCCTGGCTGAGAAGCTACCGGCCGCAGGAGCTGTTCACCGAGGACGGCAGGCTGCGCCCCGCACTCAAGGTGCTCGCCCCCAAAGGCAGCCGCCGCATGAGCGCCAACCTGCACGCCAACGGCGGCATGCTGCGCCGCGCCCTGCGCATGCCGGATTTCCGCACTCACGCCGCGGCGCTGCCCGGCCCCGGCAAGGTGTATGCCGAGAACACGCGCCCGCTGGGCAGGCTGCTGCGCGACGTGATGCAGCGCAACCTGCACAACTTCCGCGTGTTCGGCCCGGACGAAAACACTTCCAACAAGCTCGACGACATCTATGCCGCGAGCAGGAAAACCTGGCTCGCCGACACCCTGCCGGAAGATGCCGATGGCGGCGAGCTGTCGCCGGACGGGCGCGTCATGGAAATGCTCTCCGAGCACACCCTGGAAGGCTGGCTGGAAGGCTACCTGCTCACCGGCCGCCACGGTTTCCTTTCTTCCTACGAAGCCTTCGTGCATGTCATCGATTCCATGTTCAACCAGCACGCCAAATGGCTGGACATCTGCCGCGACATCCCGTGGCGCGCGCCGGTGTCCAGCCTCAACCTACTGATCACCTCCACCGTCTGGCGCCAGGATCACAACGGCTTCACCCACCAGGACCCGGGTTTCCTCGACCTGGTGGTGAACAAGAGTCCGCGCGTCACCCGCATCTACCTGCCGCCCGATGTCAACTGCCTGCTGTCGGTGGCCGACCACTGTCTGCGCAGCACCGACTACATCAACGTCATCGTGGCCGACAAGCAGAAACACCTGCAATACCTGGACAGGGACGCCGCCATCAAGCATTGCACCAAGGGCATCGGCATCTGGGACTGGGCCAGCAACGACGCAGGCACCGAGCCGGACGTGGTGATGGCGAGCGCCGGCGACATCCCCACCAGGGAAGCCCTGGCCGCGGTGGAGCTGCTGCGCGAGCATTTCCCGCAACTGAAGATCCGCTTCGTCAACGTGGTCGACCTCTACAAGCTCACCCCGGCCAGCGAGCATCCCCATGGATTGAGCGACCGCGACTTCGACAGTCTGTTCACCGTGGACCGGCCCATCATCTTCAACTTCCACGGCTACCCCTGGCTGATCCACCGGCTGGCCTACCGGCGCACCAATCACGGGAACCTGCACGTGCGCGGCTACAAGGAGAAGGGCAACATCAACACGCCGCTGGAGCTCGCTATCCGCAACGAGATCGATCGCTACAGCCTGGCCATCGACGTGATCGACCGCATCCCGGCGCTGCAGGTGGCGGGCGCCCATGTCAAGGAAAAGCTGCGCGACAAGCAGATCGAATGCCAGAACCATGCCTACGAGCACGGCGTCGACCTGCCCGAGGCGAGCGACTGGACCTGGCCGTATTGAACAGGAACAGGGGGGAGGGGGAAGGAATCGCGCCCGCGTCGCTCAAGGGTAGGGGCGCGGCGACCCTGCCCTGCCCCCTCCCCTTCACCGGAAGTTGATGAAAACCATCCTCACCGTCAACAGCGGTTCCTCCAGCCTCAAGGCCAGCCTGTTCCTGGCCGACAGCAGCCGCCGCGACTTCCGCTACGCGCACATCGGCCACGGCTTTCCGCACGACCACGCCGAGGCCTTCGACGCCCTCATGGCCGAGCTGGGCGACCAAATGCCGGATGCCATCGGCCACCGCTTCGTGCACGGCGGCGCCATCACCGACGCCGCCCGCCGCATCGATGCCGCCCTGCGCCGGCGGCTCGAGGACATCACCCCTCTCGCGCCGCTGCACATGCCAGGCAATCTGCTCGGCGTGGATCTGTGCGCGGCGCGCTTCGACGTGCCGCAGATCGCCTGCTTCGATACCGCCTTCCACGCCACCCTGCCGGAGCTGGCCTGGCGCCTCCCCATCCCGCGCGAATACGGTCTGCGCCGCTACGGCTTCCACGGCCTCAACTACGCGCACGTGGCACGCCAGTTGCCGGAACTGATCGGCGACCTCGCCCATGGCCGCGTGGTCGTGGCCCATCTCGGCAGCGGCGCCAGCCTGTGCCTGATGGAAAACCTGCGGTCGATGGACACCAGCATGGGCTACACCCCCGCCGGCGGCATCCCCATGGGCACGCGCAGCGGCGACCTCGATCCTGGTGTGATGCTGGAACTCGCCAGACACCACGATGCCGCCGGGCTGTCCCGGCTGGTCTACCACCGCATGGGCCTGCTGGCGCTCTCCGACTTCGAGAGCAACGAGATGGCGGAGCTTTTGCAGAGCGACAGCGCCAATGCCCGCTTCGCCGTGGACTATTTCGCCCGCCAGGTGCGTGCCGCCATCGGCGCCTACGCGGCCAAGGCCGGCGGCATCGACGCCCTGGTGTTCACCGCCGGCATCGGCGAGCACGCCGCCCGTGTGCGCAGCCTGATCTGCCGGCCGCTGGCCTTCCTCGGCTTCGTGCTGGACGAGGCGGCCAATGCGGCCCATGCCGTGCGCATCTCCGCGGCCCATGCCAAGCCGGTGCTGCGCATCCCCGCCGACGAGGAAGCGGAAATCGCACGGCTCACCCGAGCGCTCATCGCCGCCTGAACGTGCCCGCAGTCACCGTGCGCGGCGTACCCGTCGGGTATGCCCTGCGGCATCGGGGCTATCCACAAAATCTGTGGATAATTCTGTGAATCGCTGTGACTTCATGCCCTAACTTCAGCCGGCATAAAGCTTTTTTGGCCGCGCATAAATTTTGACCCCTTATTTAATTCATTGATAATCAACAAGTTGGGAGATATCCAGAAGTCATCACAGGTCAAGGCCACTGTTAAAGTACTACATGAAGTGGTGTGCACAATTGCCACCGGCAACATGTACGCTCGCAAGCAACGATGCGGATTCCCGGCCGCAACGACGGTTTCCGGCGCCGGCTGGCCGGCCCGCGCCGACGCCTGTTCTTCCCGATGTCAGACGACAAGTAAAACTGCCCCCTGACGACACGAAGAATTGACCCCCCTGGGCTCTGACCCGGAGGTCACATGAAGCAAGCAAGAGCGCACCATCCCGCCCTTTGCGCCG
>JBBILG010000070.1:7604-9690 GCA_037445085.1 Methylobacillus sp. | reverse complement strand
TCGGAATCATCTGGTCGCGCGGCAGTAACGCCTCGATGCGTCCCTCTTCGACGAAGGGGCCGCCCTCGCCCTTCTGACAAAAGCCGAAGTCCTCTAGCTGCACCAGCACGGCGATGGTCATTTCGTCATAAAGCTCGGCCAGATCAATGTCCTGGGGGGTGATGCCAGCCATGCCGTAAAGCTGGGGGGAGATGTGCTTGCCGTAGAGTGTAGTGTGGCTACCCCGGAGCCATCCAAAGGTGTGCAGGCCGTAGGGGGTGGGGTCGGGGCCGCTGCCGATGGCGGCGCCGCTTGCCCGGCCACGGCAGCTACGGGCGGCAGCGGGCGTGGCGCCTCCAGCGGCCGGACTTCGGCTGCCGCCACCGGCGCCACCGGCGCGGTGGTGACGGCTGCCGCCATGGGCACATCGCCAGCGGCGGGTTCGACGCGCAACGCCTGCCCCACCCGCAGCTTCGACGGGTCGTCGATGCCGTTCCACTGCGCCAGGTCGAAAGTCCTGTCCGAACGCGAGCGCGATGCTGTAGAGGGTGTCGCCCCGCTGGACGACGTACTGGCCGTTCTTCGCCTCGCGCGCGGCGGGCGGCGCCGCCGTCGCGGCCGGCACAACGACGGCAGCAGGCGCGCCGCGCCGCTCGGATTTCTCGACGATCGGCACTTCGCGCACGGGCACCGTGGTGCAGGCCGCCAAGAGCAGCGCCGCGCTCGGCGGGACGCATAGTCGTAGCCACTCGTTCATCCACTCTGCTCCTTCATGCAGTCAGGCCGTGCCGCCGCGCAGCGGCACGAACCGCACCGCCTCGGCCAGCCTGCGAGTAACGCGGCCGGCCGCATCCTTGGCGATCACGGTCAAACGTTGATCCGGACTGCCGACCGGCGCCACGATGCGCCCCCCGGGCTTGAGCTGGTCGATCCATGCCGCGGGCACGCTGTCGCCGGCAGCAGCAGCGACGATGGCGTCGAACGGCGCTTCGGACGGCACGCCGTCCATGCCGTCGCCGAACACCAGCCGCAGGTTGGCGATGCGCAGCGGCCGCAGGTTGCTGCGCGCCAGCTCGTGCAGCGCGCGCAACCGCTCCACCGAGATCACGGCGCCGAACAGCTGCGCCAGCACCGCCGCCGCGTAGCCGCAGCCGGTGCCGATCTCCAGCAACCGGGCCTGCTTCGGATCGGTGCAGCCCTCGAGCGCGAGTTCGGCGGTGCGGGCGACGATGTACGGCTGCGAGATGGTCTGCCCGTGGCCGATCGGCAGCGCGCTGTCCTCGTATGCGCGGCTGGCCAGCGCCGGGTCGAGGAATGCGTGGCGCGGCACGGTCGACAGCGCAGCCAGCACGCGCGCATCGCGCACGCCGAGTTCGCGCACCCGCTCCACCATCCGGGCGCGCACGCGCTCGGACGCGAGGCCGACGTTGGACAGCCGTTCGGTCATGCGCGCAGCCACTGCGCGACGGCCGGCAGCTGCTCCACGTGCGTCAGGTCGATCTGCAGCGGCGTCACCGACACGTAGCCGTCGGCCGTGGCCTGGAAGTCGGTGCCGGGGCCGGCGTCCCTGGCGCTGCCCGCGGCGCCGACCCAGTAGATCGGTTCGCCGCGCGGGTTGGCGGCGCGGATGACCGGCTCGGATGGGTGGCGCTTGCCGAGCCGGGTCGCGATGATCCCTCGCACTTCGTCGCGCGCCAGGTTCGGCAGGTTGACGTTGAGCAGGAACGGCGGCGGCAGCGGCGCCGCGACATAGCGCCCCAGCACCTGCGCCGCCCATTCGGCTGCGCTGTCGAGGTGCATCCAGCCCTTGTCGACCAGCGAGAACGCGAACGACGGCACGCCGAACAGATAGCCCTCCATGGCTGCCGCGACGGTGCCCGAGTAGATCGTGTCGTCGCCCATGTTCTGGCCGTTGTTGATGCCGGACACGACCAGGTCCGGCCGGTGGTCGAGCAGTCCGGTGAGCGCGATGTGCACGCAGTCCGTCGGCGTGCCGTTCACGTAGAAGAAACCGCTGGCGGCGCGGTTCACCGTCAGCGGACGCGCCAGCGTCAGCGAGTTGCTGGCGCCGCTGTGGTTCTGCTCCGGCGCCACGACCGTCACTTCG
>JBBILG010000070.1:0-7594 GCA_037445085.1 Methylobacillus sp. | reverse complement strand
AGCCAAATCCCATCATCACGTCGCAGTACCTGAGTAGTTACGGCAAATGTTCAAAACCGCCCTTTTTGTGCCAAATCGGAATTGAGCGGCCCGCCGCCCGGAAACCCGCACCAGTCCTAGGTTATCCCGGTCTTTCCTGGCTCTTCCCATTGTGCCATTTCAATCACCACCCCACATAAGTGGATACCGAAGTGGATACCAAGAAAAAACCGCCTTGCGGCGGTTTGAGGTAACTGCTTGATTTTATTGGTCGGGGCGGCGGGATTCGAACTCGCGACCCCTTGCACCCCATGCAAGTGCGCTACCAGGCTGCGCTACGCCCCGACGAGGCGCGGAGTATAGCAGAGCGCGCGTGTTCAGACGCGCAGCAGCTCGATGATGCCGAGCAATTCGCGGCGCACCGAGAAGCTTGGCGTGCTTGCTGCCGGCGCTTCCTCGCGAACGGCGGCATGAGCCTTGCCCTGCGGTTCGTCGAGCCGATTGCGGGCGCCGCTGATGGTGAAGCCCTCTTCGTATAGCAACTGGCGAATGCGGCGCACCAGGAGCACCTCGTGATGCTGGTAGTAGCGGCGGTTGCCACGTCGCTTGACCGGCTTGAGCTGCGTGAATTCCTGCTCCCAGTAGCGCAGCACGTGCGGCTTGACCCCGCACAGCTCGCTCACCTCGCCGATGGTGAAATAGCGCTTGGCGGGGATGGGCGGCAACTGTACCTTAGCGGGCTGCTCCTCCATCACTTGTCCACCTTGCTCTTCAGTTTCTGGCTGGCGTGGAAAGTCACCACACGGCGCGCAGTGATGGGGATGAACTCGCCGGTCTTGGGGTTGCGCCCTGGCCGCTCGGCCTTCTGGCGCAGCTCGAAGTTGCCGAAGCCAGACAGCTTCACGCTGTCTCCGGCTTCCAGCGCGCCACGCACTTCCTCGAAAAATGCCTCGACCATATCCTTGGCCTCGCGTTTGTTCAGCCCCACCTGTTCGAACAGCAAATCGGCCAAATCCGCTTTTGTCAGTGTCATGCACACCCCTTGGAACCCATTTCATTAGGCGCCGCACTTGCCAACCCGGGCTTGCGCGGTACTCGCTCCTCGCCGTACTGGCGTGTACTGTCCCGTCGCTGCGCTCCGGGCGCAGCCCCATTTGGCTGCGCTCGCCTGCCTGCTGAAATAGATTCTTACCCGCGCAGTACGGCGCCGAATTTCCGCGTTGCCTCGGAGACCAGCAGGGCCACCGCCGCGTCGGCCTCCTCATCGGTCAAAGTTTTTTGAGTATCTTGCATAACTACAAGAAACGCAAGACTTTTCTTCCCTTGCGCGATGCCCTTGCCATGGTACTGGTCGAACAACGCGATCTCGCTCACCACCTCGCCGCGCACTGCCAGCAGGGCATCCAGCAGCACCTGCGCCGGCACCGATTCGTCCACCACCAGGGCAAGATCGCGCCGTACCGGCGGGAACTTGGCGATTCCCGCGCAGCGGGGCAGGCCGCGCTTGAGCAGGGGTGCCAGCTCCAGCTCGAACAACACGGCTCCGCGCGGCAACTGGCAGCGCTGCTGCCACTTGGGATGCAGGCCGCCAAGCCAGCCGATGTCGCGGCCGTCCAGCAGCACGCGCGCGCTCTGGCCGGGGTGCAGGGCCAGATGGACAGCCGCCTCGAAGCGGGCGCGGGCGCCGGTGAGCGCCTCGACGTCGGCCTTGACGTCGTAGAAATCCACTTCGCGCGGGGCCTCGCCCCACTGTTCCGGCGCGGCGCTGCCGCAGCACAGGCCGGCAATGCGCGTGACTTCACGATAACCGCCATCGGCAACCTGGAAGCAGGCCCCCATCTCGAACAGGCGCACGCGCTCCTGCCTGCGGTTGAGGTTGTATTGCAGGGCATCCAGCAAGCCGCCCCACAGGCTGGAACGCATCACGCTCATGTCGCTGGCGATGGGGTTGCGCAGGCGGATGGGCGCTGCATTGCCGTGCAGATCGCGTTCCCAGGCTTCGTCGATAAAGCTGTAGGTGACCGCTTCGCGGTAATCCGCCGCCGCCAGCAACTGGCGCAGATCGGCCGGCGCCAGCCGGTCGCCGGGCTGCGGCAGCATGGCAAAGACGCCCTGCGGCGCGGTCGCCGGCACCCGATCGTAGCCATGCAGGCGGGCGATTTCCTCGATCAGGTCTTCCTCGATGGCAATGTCGAAGCGGTAGCTGGGCGGGGTGACCAGGAATTCCTCGCCGATCTGCTCGAACGCGAATCGCAGCCGGCCCATCAGCGTCGCCACGGTCGCGGCGTCGAGGGCAATGCCGAGCACCTCCCGTGCGCGCCGCACACGCAGGCGCACCGGCGGGCGCGCCGGTAGCCCGGCGCACCGCTCGGTGATCGGGCCGGCCGCGCCGCCGCAGATTTCCAGGATGAGCCGGGTAGCGTATTCCAGCGCATCACGCGTGGCGGCGAAATCGACGCCACGCTCGAAGCGGTAGGAAGAGTCGGTGGAAAGCCCCAGGCGTCGCGCCTTGCCGGCAATGGCGGCCGGAGCGAAAAAGGCGCTTTCCAGGAAGATGTCGGCGGTGGCGTCCGCCACCGCGCTATCGGCGCCGCCCATGATGCCGGCCAGCGCCACCGCACCGCCGTCATCGGCGATCACCAGCATGTCCGCGTGCAGTTCGGCTTCCTGCTGGTTGAGCAGTCGCAGCTTTTCGCCAGCGACGGCAAGACGCACCCGGATGTCCCCTTGCAGTTTGGCGAGGTCGAAGGCGTGCAGCGGCTGGCCCAGTTCCAGCAACACGTAGTTGGTGATGTCGACGATGGCGCTGATGCTGCGCAGGCCGCTGCACGCGAGACGGCGCACCATCCAGGCCGGCGTTGCGGCCCTGGCGTTGACGCCCTGCACCACGCGCCCGCAGTAGCGCGGACAGGCCTGCGGCTCGGTGAGATGCACGCCGCGACTCGCCGTCGCCGTTGCCGCGACCGGCACCGCCTGCGGCAAGGTGAGCGGCGCACCGGTCAGCGCGGCGACCTCACGCGCCACGCCGGCGAGGCTGAGACAGTCGCTGCGGTTGGGAGTGAGCTTGAGGGTGAACAGCGTGTCATCAAGCTCCAGCCAGGCGCGGATGTCTTCGCCCGGCGGCGCGTCGGCAGCCAGTTCCAGGATGCCCTCGCCCTCCTCGGGCAGCCCAAGCTCCTGGGCCGAGCACATCATGCCGAACGATTCCACGCCGCGCACCCTGGCGTGTCTGATGTGGAAATCGCCGGGCAGGACGGCACCCACCAGCGCACACGGCGCCTTGAGCCCGGCACGCGCGTTGGGAGCGCCGCAGACGATCTGCAGCGGCTCGTTCTGGCCCGCGTCGACGCGCAGCACCTGCAGGCGGTCGGCATCCGGATGCCTGTCGGCACCGAGGATGTGGCCCACCACGACCCGGGTGAGGGCGGGCGCCGCAGGCTGCCGCTCCTCCACTTCCAGCCCGGCCATGGTCAGCAGATGATCGAGGCCGGCACTGTCCAGCGCGGGATCGACGAAGCGGCGCAACCAGCTTTCGGAGAATTTCATGGTTCTTCAGGAGAATCGTTCAGGGAAGCGCACGTCATTGCGGCTCCGGCTCACGCGGCCTCGCCGCACGAGTCGGCACTCAAGCGATGCACGCCTTATCAGCCAAATTGCTTGGGCTTCAATCATCTTGATCTAGCCGAATTGCCTGAGAAAGCGTACATCGTTTTCAAAAAACAGGCGCAGGTCGTTGACGCCGTAGCGCAGCATGGCCAGCCGCTCGACGCCCAGGCCGAAGGCGAAGCCGCGGTATTTCTCGCTGTCGATGCCGACATGCCGGAACACGTTGGGATGCACCATGCCGCAGCCGCCGATCTCCAGCCAGCCGCCGTTCCAGCTCATGTCGATTTCCGCGGACGGCTCGGTGAAGGGGAAGAACGACGGACGGAAACGCACCCCGAGGTCGTCGCGCTCGAAGAAGCGCTGCAGGAAATCCTGCACCACGCCCTTGAGGTTGGCGAAACTCACCTGCTCGTCCACCCACAGGCCCTCCACCTGGTGGAACATGGGCGAGTGGGTGGCATCGGAATCCACGCGGTAAACCCGCCCCGGCGCGATGATGCGCAGCGGCGGCTGGTGATCCTGCATGTAGTGCACCTGTACCGGTGAGGTATGGGTGCGCAGCACGTGCCGCTCGTCCACATAGAAGGTGTCGTGCATGGCGCGTGCCGGATGGTCCTCGGGGATGTTGAGCGCGGTGAAGTTGTAGAAATCCGTCTCGATCTCCGGACCTTCTGCCACGGCGAAGCCGATGGAGAGAAATAGCCGCTCGATGCGCCGCAGGGTCAGCGTGACCGGATGCAGGCTGCCCTGCCCCCTGCCGCGTCCTGGCAGGGTCACGTCCAGAGTCTCGGCGGCGAGCTTCTGCGCCTGCTCGGCGGCGAGTATCGCCTCGCGCCGTGCCTGCAGTGCCTGCTCCACCCCCTGCTTGACGACGTTGATGGCAGCACCGGCGGCGGGACGTTCTTCGGGGGAGAGCCTGCCCAGGCCCTTGAGCAGCTTGGTCAGCACACCGCTCTTGCCCAGATAGCGCGCCTTGGCGTTCTCCAGCTCGGTCATGCTGACACATCCGGCGAAGTCGCGCCGGGCCTCCGTCAGGAGTTGTTCGAGATTCTGCATGATGCTGACGCTCCGGGGCGAGAAAGAAAAAAGGAGGCCGGCCAGCCTCCTTTTCCCGGTTGTTGCCGCTCAGGCTGCGAGGCCGGATTTCGCCAGTTCGGCAAACCTGGCAAACGCCGGCTTGTCAAACACGGCCAGATCGGCCAGCACCTTGCGATCCACTTCCACCGACGACTTCTTCAGGCCGTTCATGAAGCGGCTGTAGGTCAGGCCGCACTCGCGGGCGCCGGCGTTGATGCGGGCAATCCACAGGGCACGGAACTGGCGCTTGCGCTGACGGCGGTCACGGTAGGCATACTGGCCCGCCTTCATCACCGCCTGCTTGGCAATGCGGTATACATTCTTGCGGCGACCACGGTAGCCCTTGGCCGCGTCCAGAACCTTCTTGTGACGCGCGCGGGCGGTAACACCACGCTTGACTCTTGGCATCTTGACTCTCCTCGCTTACTGGGTCGGCATCATGGCGCGCACGCGCTTGACGTCGGTTGCGGAAATGATGGCCATGCCGCGCAGCTTGCGCTTCTGCTTGGTGGTCTTCTTGGTGAGGATGTGACGCAGGTGCGAATGGGTGCGCTTGACCTTGCCGTTCCCCAGGAACTTGAAGCGCTTCTTGGCGCCGCTCTTGGTTTTCATCTTGGGCATTTCGGACTCCTAAAGTAGATAACGAAAGCGATCGGGCATGCCATGGGCCGCGTCGCCTTCAGACCGGTGCTATTTCTGCTGCTTTTTCTGGGGGCCGAGCACCATCACCATCTGGCGGCCCTCCAGCTTCGGGAACTGCTCCACCGCAGCCACCTCCTGGAGGTCGGACTCGATGCGCTTCAAGAGCGCGAGACCGAGTTCCTGGTGGGTGATTTCGCGGCCACGGAAACGCAAGGTCACCTTGGCCTTGTCCCCATCCTTGAGGAAACGCACCAGGTTGCGCAGCTTGACCTGGTAATCCCCCTCGTCCGTTCCCGGACGAAACTTCACTTCCTTGACCTGGACCTGCTTCTGCTTCAGGCGGGCTTCGTGCAGCCGCTTGCTTTCGTGGTACTTGAACTTGCCGTAATCCATCAGCCGACATACCGGCGGTGCCGCCTGCGGGGCGATTTCGACCAGGTCGACCTCCGCCCCTTCCGCCATTTCCAGCGCCTGTCTGATGGTGAAAATACCGAGCTGTTCGCCGTTCACCCCTATCAAACGAACCTGCGGCGCCGTGATGGCGTCGTTGATTCGCGTTTCCCGTTCCTGAGCTATCGCAGATTCTCCAGCATCAATAAAAAATCAGGCCGCGCCAACCCGGCTGGCAACCTCGCCGTGCAGACGCTGCATCAGGGTCTGCACCGGCATGGATCCGAGGTCTTCGCCTTTGCGGGTGCGTACGGCCACCTGTCCGCTTTGCATTTCGCGCTCACCTGCAACCAGCAGGTAAGGCAGCCTCTGCAAGCTATGTTCGCGGATTTTATAATTTATTTTCTCGTTCCTCAAGTCCGTTTGCACGCGCAGGCCATTTTCCCGCAATTGCGCGGCAAGCTGGCGCACGTATTCGGCCTGCACATCGGTGATGTTCATCACCACCGCCTGCACCGGGGCGAGCCACAGCGGCATGGCGCCGGCGTAGTGCTCGATGAGGATGCCGATGAAACGTTCCATGGAACCCAAGATGGCGCGATGCAGCATAACCGGGGGCCTGCGCGTGTTGTCCTCGGCCACGTATTCGGCCCCCAGGCGCTCGGGCAGGTTGAAGTCGAGCTGGATGGTGCCGCACTGCCACAGGCGCCCGAGCGAATCCTTGAGCGTGAACTCGATCTTGGGCCCGTAGAAGGCCCCCTCGCCCGGCTGCAGGTCATAGGCCAGGCCGTTCTGCTCAAGGGCGGCGGCCAGCGCGGTCTCCGCCTTGTCCCAGGTTGCGGCGGAGCCGACGCGCTTCTCCGGGCGGGTGGACAGCTTGACCAGCACGTCGCTGAAACCAAAGTCGGCATACACCTCCTGCAGCATGACGATGAAAGCCGCCACCTCGCCCTGCACCTGCGCCTCGGTGCAGAAGATATGGGCGTCGTCCTGGGTGAAGCCGCGCACGCGCATGAGGCCGTGCAGCGCCCCGGACGGCTCGTTGCGGTGGCAGGAGCCGAACTCGGCCAGACGCAGCGGCAGGTCGCGGTAGCTGTGCAGGCCATGGTTGAAGATCTGCACGTGGCCGGGACAATTCATCGGTTTTACCGCGTAGTCGCGGTTTTCCGACGCGGTGGTGAACATGTTGTCGCGGTAGTTCTGCCAGTGGCCGGACTTTTCCCACAGGGTGCGGTCCATGATGGTGGGCGTGCGCACTTCCTGGTAGCCGTGCTCGCGGAACTTGGCACGCATGTACTGTTCCACTTCCTGCCACAGCGTCCAGCCGCGCGGGTGCCAGAACACCATGCCGGGCGCCTCGTCCTGCATGTGGAAGAGGTCAAGCTGGCGGCCCAGCCTGCGGTGGTCGCGCTTTTCCGCTTCTTCCAGCATGGTGAGGTAGGCGTCGAGGTCTTCCTTCTTCGCCCACGCCGTGCCGTAGATGCGCTGCAGCATCTCGTTCCTGGAATCGCCGCGCCAGTAGGCGCCGGCCACCTTGGTCAGCTTGAACGCCTTGAGCTTGCCCGTGGAGGGCACGTGCGGGCCGCGACACAGGTCGGTGAAATCGCCCTCGGTATAGAGCGAGACCTCTTCGCCCTGCGGAATGCTCTCGATGATCTCGGCCTTGTAATGCTCGCCGATGGATTTGAAATAGGCCACCGCCTCGTCGCGCGGCACCACCCTGCGGGTCACCGGGATGTCGCGTTTCGCCAGCTCCGCCATGCGCTTCTCGATGGCTTCGAGGTCTTCCGGCGTGAACGGGCGCCTGTAGGAGAAATCGTAGTAGAAACCGCTCTCGATCACCGGACCGATGGTCACCTGCGCCTCCGGGAACAGCTCCTTCACCGCATAGGCCAGCAGA
>JBBILG010000069.1:5512-9786 GCA_037445085.1 Methylobacillus sp. | reverse complement strand
GCCGCGCCCGCGGCGGGCTGGCCTGGCAAGGGCGCCGCTCTGTCCGCCCCGCCCGGCGGCGCATGCAATAGCGGCGACAGCCTGCCCTGCGGCTCCTGCAGCAAGGAGGCCAGGCTACGCTCGCCCCCCACCCACTGGGCCTGGTGCGATTCGTAGAACAGGCCGCTCTGTGACAGCGCCTGGCGCAGCGCCCGGGCGAAGCCGGCCACATTGGCCGGCAGGCCGGGCAGCGCTTGGGCGGCACGCGCCGCCTGCGCCTCGCCGCTGCCGGCTGCGCCCATTTGCAGCAGTGAGCCGATGAAGCGCGCCGCCTCGCTTAGGCTGACCGGTGTCTTCGGTGTGGCCATGCCGGCGAGATCCTGGGCCAGCGCGAACGTGAGCCGCGGCCTATCGCCGACAAAAACCAGCTCGACGTTGTCGCCCGGCTGCGTGTTGCGCGGCAGGTTGAGATCGAGGATCTGGTCGCCCACCCGTACCTCGAAGCGCCCGTTGGGCAGGCTGGCCAGCACGTGCGCGGGCAGGCGCTGCCCCGGCGTCCACTGCGTGCTGCTGACCGCGTGCTCGGCCACATCGAACAGCGGCGGCGCCGAGGCCTTGATGAGCAACTGCAACTGGTTCTGGATATCGCTGTGGATCATGTCGATGCTCTCAGGCGTTGCGCGTACCGTGCACGCTCACGATCAGTTCCGCCTCGCCCTGTGAAATGCCGCAGCTTTGCGCGATACGCCCGGCGTCGCGCCCCTGGCGGGCCATCTGGATGGCGCGCTGGTAGGGCGTCTGTTCGGCATCGGCACGCTCGGCCATCAGGCCGCCCAACTGCTGCTCCAGCAGTTCCACGCGGCTGGCGAGCCGGGCGATTTCCTGCTTCAGCTCGGGGGCCTCGCGGTTTTTCCTGAACACGCCCGCCGGCCCGCCATCACCACGCGCGCGCAGCAGAAGCAGCATTTCGGCGATATACACCGCCAGCACCAGGATGCCGGCCAGCAGCAGCTCGCGCCAGGTGATGACAATGTGCTCCACTCAGACTCCGTCCCTGTCTGCAGGGCCGTTCATCCAGCCCCCGCCTTGCACCAATAGCGCACATGGGTCAAGCCGGAGAAATGGCTGTCTGATGTCGGCAGCTCTCCATTGACGGACAAGGCTGTCGCGTAGACCACCGCGTCCGCCATGGCCAGCTTGTGTTGCGACGCAAGGTCTGCTGCCATCAAAGTGATTCGGGTATCCAGAGGCATAACCTGACACGACTCCGTCATGCCGATGACATCCATTGCAGTGGCCTCATCACGTTCACGGGCGCACCATTGTAGCGCTCAAACTGTACCAGTGTTGGCATGACCAGTTTTTCTGGTTCCATCAGATAGATTCTTAGGCGCCTCAGACGTACTCGTCCACGTGGCCGTCCTGCCTGGGCGGGGGCGTTTCCTTCTCGCGCCGCGGTGTGGCCGGCTTGTCACGCCGCGGCCGGTTGCGGGGGAAATTGTCCTTGTTCGGCGGCAGCCGGTGTTCGGGGATGGGAATGTTGTAGTCGCGCACCGGCTCGATCGGATCGGCCGCGAGCCGCAGGGCAGGAGATCCGCCCGCTTCGCGCTCCGCCGCAGGCAGCGGCCAGCTTCCCTTCGTTGCCGGGCGAACGAGCACCCCGCCCATTTCCTTGCGCCAGGCATACGCCATCGTGCGGGCCTGCTCCTCGCACTCGAGGATGGCCCGCACCAATGTGGCCTTGCCTTCCATCGCTCCCGGACGGTCGGAGGCGAGATCCTGCTCCATCACCGGAATTCAGCCGAAGCGATAGTGCTTGCGCAGCGGCTTCTTCACTTCCCAGGTGCAGGACATGCCGGCAGGGAATGTCACCAGATCGCCCGCGCCAAAGCTCACCGGCTCGCCGCCGTCGGGCGTGACGGTGACTTCGCCTTCCAGCACGTAGGCAGTCTCGGCGTCGCCGTAGGTCCAGGGGAATTTCGACACCTCCTTGGACCAGGTCGGCCAGCCGGAGACACCCAGTTCGGCCAGCCTGGCAGGGGCGGGGTTGTGTTCCACAATGATCTTGCGCATGGGGGGCTCCTTCTCTTGTGGCAAAAAGGACGTGGCGGAAGCGGTGAGATTCGAACTCACGGTAGAGTCGCCTCTACGGCGGTTTTCAAGACCGCTGCCTTCAACCACTCGGCCACGCTTCCAGTTTAACCTGCACTTTACCACTCGGCCACGCTTCCAGCAGCATGCCCCATTCTAGCACGGTGCATCAGTCGTCCTGCATGTCCTGCCCGGGGAACAGCACGTCGGTATAACCGAAGCGGCGCAGGTCGCGGATGCGCATGGGGTAGAGGATGCCGTCGAGGTGGTCGCATTCGTGCTGCACCACACGGGCGTGGAAGCCGTGGGCCTCGCGGTCTATGGATTTGCCGTGCAGGTCGAAGCCGCGGTAGCGGATGCGCGCGTGGCGCTCCACCACGCCGCGCAGGCCGGGGACGGAAAGGCAGCCTTCCCAGCCCTCTTCCATGTCGCGGCCGAGCGGGGTGATGGCCGGGTTGACCAGCACCGTGTAGGGCACCTGCTCGGCATCGGGGTAGCGGGGGTTCCTGCCGACGCCGAAGATGACCACGCGCAGGCCGACGCCGATCTGCGGGGCGGCGATGCCGGCGCCGTCGAGCGCGGTCATGGTGTCGTGCATGTCCCGGACGAGGGCGTGCAGTTCGGGCGTGCCGAATCGCTCCACCGGCGCCGCAATCGAGAGCAGGCGCGGATCGCCCATCCTGAGCACGGGCCTAGCCGGCATGCAGCACCACCAGATGTTCCAGGATGTTGCGCACCCGTCCCATGGCTCCGGCCAGCACCGTCTCGATTTCGTGATAACGGATGCCCCGCGCGCTGCTGCCGCGCCCTGCGGCATGGTTGGCCACCACGCAGATGGCGGCGTAGCCCAAGCCCAGCTCGCGCGCCAGGGCGGCTTCGGGCATGCCGGTCATGCCTACCATGGTGGCGCCGTCGCCTTCCAGCCGGTTGATCTCCGCTGCGGTTTCCAGCCGCGGCCCCTGCACAGCGGCATACACACCGCCGTCGAAATAGCATTCCTCGGCCGCGTCGGCGGCGCGCATGCACAGTGCCCGCATCCCGGCGCCATAGGGTTCGGTAAAGTCGATGTGCGTCACCGGCACGTCGATGTTGTCGTGGTAGGTGGACTTGCGCCCCCAGGTGTAGTCGATGATCTGATCGGGGATGACGATGCAGCCTGGCGTCAGGTGCCCGGCGATGGCGCCCACGGTAGCGACGGAAACCACCGATATGGCGCCGACCGACTGCATGGCCCACAGGTTGGCGCGGTAGTTGACGAGGTGCGGCGGGATGGTATGCCCATAGCCGTGCCGCGCCAGGAAAACCACCTGATGGCCGCCGATGCTGCCGAAAGTGAGCGGCCCCGAGGGTTCGCCGTAAGGCGTGCGCACCACCTCGCGTCGGGTGATTTCGAGATTGGCGAGCCGGGTAAGGCCGGTGCCACCGATGATGCCGAGCATGCGGGTTCCTTGCGATGGGTGTGGCGGGAATTGTAGCCCAAACCGGCCAGAGCGGATGCCGTTGTGGCATACTTGGCGGCCTATGAACAGCGTGACCCGATCCAGCCTGGCCCTGGCGCAGAGCCATTACGAAACTTTCCGGTGGCCTCCGTGCTGCTGCCGCGCCGGCTGCGCCGGCCGATCGCGCTGATCTATGCCTTCGCGCGCCAGGCGGACGACTTCGCCGACGAGGGCGACCTGCCGGCAGAACGGCGGCTGGCGCTGCTGGACGGTTTCCGCCGCGAGCTGGACCGCATCGCCACCCGCGAAACTCCGCAGACCGGCTTCTTCCAGACCCTGCGGCTGACGATCGAGACCCACGGCCTGCCGCTGGCGCCGTTCTACGATCTGCTTGATGCCTTCAGCCAGGATGTGACGAAAACGCGCTACGCCAACTTCGGGGAAGTGATGGACTACTGCCGCCGCTCCGCCAACCCCGTCGGCCGCCTGCTGCTGCACCTCTACGGCCAGGCGACGCCGCGCAACGTCGGCCATGCCGATGCCATCTGCTCGGCGCTGCAGCTCATCAATTTCCTGCAGGACGTGGCCGTCGATTACCGCAAGGGCCGCATCTACCTGCCCCAGGACGAGATGCGCCAATTCGGCATCGACGAGGCGCGGATCGCCCGTGGCGACGCCAGCGGTATGTGGTGGCCCTTCATGCAGCTCGAGATCGAGCGCGCGCGCCGCCTGCTGCAGGCCGGCGCGCCGCTGGGAGCGGCCCTG
>JBBILG010000069.1:0-5502 GCA_037445085.1 Methylobacillus sp. | reverse complement strand
CATCGGCCTGGAGATGCACATGATCGTCGCCGGTGGCGAGACCATCCTGCGCAAGCTGCACCGCGCGCGGGGCGACATGTTCGGCCGGCGTCCGCTGCTCGCGGCCTGGGACTGGCCGGCCATGCTGATCAAGGCGGTGCGCGCCAAATGACGCCGCACGAATACTGCCAGCAGAAGGCGGCCGCCAGCGGTTCGAGCTTCTATTACAGCTTCCTCTTCCTGCCGCGCGAACAGCGCGAGGCCATCACCGCGCTGTATGCCTTCTGCCGCGAGGTGGACGACATTGCCGACGAGTGTTCGGACGCGCAGCTCGCCCGCACCAAGCTCGCCTGGTGGCGCGGCGAGATCGCCGGCCTCTTTGCCGGCGCACCGCAGCATCCGGTGACGCAGGCGCTGGTGCCCGCCGTGCGCCAGCACGGGCTGGCCATGGAGCATTTCCTGGAAATCATCGACGGCATGGAAATGGATCTCGACCAGAACCGCTACCGCGATTTCAAGGAACTGCAACTCTACTGCTACCGCGTCGCCGGCGTGGTGGGCCTGCTGTCGGCCACGATTTTCGGCCATACCAACCGCAGGACGCTGAAATACGCCCACGACCTCGGCCTGGCCTTGCAGCTCACCAACATCATTCGCGACGTCGGCGAGGATGCGCGCCGCGGCCGCATCTATCTGCCGCTGGACGAAATGGCCAACTACGGCGTAAGCGAGGAGGATATCCTGCAGGGACGCGAGAGCGAGAACGTGCGCCGCCTCCTCACCATGCAGATCGAGCGCGCCCGCCATTACTATCAGCGCGCGCTGGCCGAACTGCCCAGGGAAGACCGCAGGGCGCAGCGCGCCGGGCTGGTGATGGCGGCCATTTACCGGGCCTTGCTCGACGAGATCGCCCGCCACGGCTGCGAGAAGGTGCTCAACCAGCGCATCGCGCTCACCCCCTTGCGCAAGCTGTGGCTGGCCTGGCGCACCTGGGCTTTCGCATGACCGATTCCTGATCAATCCAACCCGACACTCCCGCAACATGCAAACACATGGCAGCAAACGCTCTCCCGACGGCCTCTACGTAGCGCCGTGGGAACCGGTTTTCGTCAAGGTCCTCACGCCGTTCGAGGAATTCATCCACCGCCAGACCACCACCGGCCTCATCCTGATGATCACGGCGGTGGTGGCAGTGATCCTGGCCAACAGCCCGCTCGCCGAATCCTACCAGCACCTGCTGCACACGCCGCTCAACGTGTCGGTAGGCGCCTGGCAGTTGGGCCTCAGCCTGCACCATTTCGTCAACGACGGGCTGATGGCGCTGTTTTTCTTCGTGGTCGGCCTGGAACTCAAGCGCGAGATCCTGGTGGGCGAACTGGCGCAGCCGCGCCAGGCCGCCCTGCCCATCGTCGCAGCCATCGGCGGCATGGTGGTGCCGGCGCTGATCTACTTCGCCTTTAACCCCGACGGCGATGCGGTGCGCGGCTGGGGCGTGCCCATGGCCACCGACATCGCCTTTGCCGTCGGCGTGCTGGCGCTGCTCGCCAACCGCGTGCCCAAGGCGCTGATCACCTTCCTGGTGGCGCTGGCCATCGTCGATGATATCGGCGCGGTCATCGTCATCGCCGTGTTCTACACCGACAACCTGGTGCCGGGTGCGCTCGCCGTCGTGCTGGCGCTGACCGGCCTGCTGCTTGCCTTCAACCGTGCCGGCATCCGCCATCCCCTGCCTTATTTCATCGTTGCCGTGCTGCTATGGTACGCCATGCTGCAATCCGGGGTGCATGCCACGCTGGCCGGGGTGATCGGCGCCTTCACCGTGCCGGCCTATCCCAAGTACGACCCCAGCCTGTTCAGCACCCGCGTGAAGAAGCTGATCGAGGATTTCGACCGCAGCCACCGCATCAACGGCAACATCATGACCAACCAGGAGCTGTTCACCCTCGCCCGCACCCTGGAAAACGGCGCGCAACGGGTAAGTACGCCGTTGCAGCGGCTGGAGCACTTCTGGCACCTGCCGGTGGCCTTCCTGGTCATTCCGGTGTTCGCGCTGGGCAATGCCGGCATCCCTTTCGAATTCGGCAACCTGGGTGAGACGCTCACGCATCCGGTCACCATGGGGGCGGCCTTGGGCCTGGTGCTGGGCAAGGTCATCGGCATCAGTGGCGCCAGCTGGATCGCCCTCAGGCTCGGCCTGGCCAGCCTGCCGGCCCACACCAGTTTCGGCCAGATCGCCGCAGTGTCGCTGCTGGGCGGCATCGGCTTCACCATGGCCATCTTCATCGCCGAACTCGGCTTCGCCGGCCACCCGGAACTGCTGGTGCTGGCCAAGACCGGCGTCATCTTCGCCTCGCTGTTCGCCGGCATCACCGGCTTCCTCCTGCTGTGGGTGCTTGGCGGCAGGAAAGGCGCTCGCTGAGCCTCTGCCGCCGCCGATGACCGCACCCGCACTCCAGCCGCCTGCCGTCGCCGTCATCGGTGGCGGCTGCGCCGGTCTGGCAGCAGCGACCGAACTGGCCAAGCACGGCGTGCCGGTCACGCTGTTCGAATCAGCGCGCCAGTTAGGCGGCCGCGCCCGCGGCCTCAACTGGAAAGACCGGCGCCTGGACAACGGCCAGCACATCCTGCTCGGTGCCTATAGCGAAACCCTGCGCCTGCTGCGCGAATCCGGCGCCGACTCCCAAGCCCCGCTGCTGCGCCTGCCGCTGCAGCTCGTGCAATTGCCCGACTTCGCGCTGCGCGCTTCCGCCCGCCTGCCGGCACCGCTGCACATCCTGGCCGGATTGCTGCGGGCCCGCGGGCTGAAGAAGCGCGAGCGCCTCGCCGCAGCGCGTTTCCTGGCCTGGTTGCGGCTTTGCGGTTTTCGCCTGGCGCAGGACCTGCCGCTGGGCGAACTGCTGGCCAGCCGGCGCCAGCCGGAGGCAGTGACGCGCAACCTGTGGGAGCCCATCTGCCTCGCCGCGCTCAACACGCCGCTCGGTGAAGCCAGCGCGCAGATGTTTCTCAACGTGCTGCGCGACGGCTTCGCCCGCGCCAAGGCGGACAGCGACCTGCTGCTGCCGCGCCGGGATTTCTCCGCGCTGCTGGCCGAGCCGCTGGCGCAGGCCATCCGGCGCGACGGCGGCAGCGTGCTGACCAACCATGAAATCACGGCCATCCACCGCAAAGGGAATGGCTATGAGGTGATTTGCGGCGACGCCGCCCATGCCTTCAGCCACGTGGTGCTGGCCGTGCAGCCGTTCCGCGCCGCAGCGTTGCTGCGGGAACTGCCGGAACTGGCGGCCGCGGCACGGCAGTGCGACAGCCTGGACTACCAGCCCATCTACACGATCTATCTGCAATACCCGGATACCGTGCGCCTGCCTTTCCCCATGCTGGGGCTCTCCGGCGGCCACGGCCAGTGGGTGCTGGACCGCGGCGCACTCGACGGCCAGGCCGGCCTGCTGGCGGTGGTGATCAGTGCTCGCGGGCCGCACCAGAACCTCACCCAGGAAGCGCTGGCCGCCGCCGTCACGGCGCAGCTGGCGCAGGCGCTGCCGCACCTGCCCGCGCCGCTGTGGCACAAGGTGATCGCGGAGAAGCGTGCCACCTTCTCCTGCCGGCCCCATCTCGCGCGCCCCGCGCAGCGCACCGGGCTGGGCAATTTCCTGCTCGCCGGCGACTATACCGCCGGCCCCTACCCCGCCACCATCGAGGGCGCGGTACGCAGCGGGGTACAATGTGCGCACCTGATCCTGGAATCCCTGTGATGACCGCGCACCTCACCCAGTTTTTGCTGCATTGGGCCGTCATGAGCCTGTCGCTGTGGGTGGCGAGTTTTCTGTTCCGTGGCATGCACTTCGACAGCAAGTCTTCGCTGCTGGTCGCGGCCCTCGTGCTGGGCTTCGTCAACGCCGTGCTGCGCCCCATCCTCATCGTGCTCACCCTGCCGCTCACCGTGCTCACCCTGGGGCTGTTTTTGCTGGTGCTCAACGCCTTGCTGCTGCAACTGGTGGCGGCGCTGGTCAAGGGCTTCCACTTGCGCGGCTTCTGGACGGCGTTCTTCGTGAGCATCTTCCTCGCCGTGTTCGGCTTTTTCGTCGAACTCTACCTGCCGGGCAGCGGCCCGCACCTGCTTCGCACCGACGCGGACACCTTGAGTATATGAACGACTATCAGCCCCCGCACCGCCACCTGCAGGACCGCGTCATTCTCGTCACCGGCGCTGGCCAGGGCATAGGCCGCGTCGCCGCGCTCGCCTTCGCCGCGCAGGGGGCCACCGTGATCCTGCTCGGGCGCCGGGTGAACAAGCTGGAAAAGGTTTATGACGAAATCGAGACGGCCGGCGGTCCGCAGCCACTGATCTTCCCGCTCAATCTGGAAAAGACCGGCGAGGAGGCATGCAAAGGGCTCGCCGAAGGCATCTACCGGCAGGTGGGGCAGCTGGACGGCATGCTGCACAACGCCAGCCGCTTCGACAACCTGAGTCCGCTGGAAATCCACACCGAGGAGCAGATGGCCGGCATGCTGCGCATCAACACCATCGCCCCCTTCCTGCTCACCCGGGCCTGCCTGCCGCTCTTGAAACACGCGCCGGATGCCTCGGTGGTCTTCACCTCGACTACCGCGGCGCACCATCCGGCCGCCTTCTGGGGCGCCCATGCCGTTTCCCTGGCCGCGACGGAAACCATGGTGAGCATCTGGGCGCAGGAGTTGGAAACCTTCCCCAACCTGCGCGTCAACGCCGTCATCCCAGGCCCCGTGCAGTGCCCGCAGCGCCGCCGCTCCCACCCCGGCGAGGTGCACGCCAGGCTGCCCCGGCCGGAAGCCATCATGCCGCTCTATCTCTACCTGATGGGGCACGACAGCAGCGGCGTCAGCGGTCAGGTGTTCGAGGCGCAGAAAGTCTAGGACGCGTTCACACCCTGACTCTCGCGCAGCCGCGCCAGCGCCTGCTCCAGCCGGTCCGCGCCGTACACCTCGATGCCCTTGACGGGCTGCCTGGGCAGATTGGCCTTGGGCACGATGGCCTGGGTGAAACCGAGCTTGGCGGCTTCCTTGAGACGTTCCTGGCCGCGCTGCACCGGACGCACCTCCCCGGCCAGGCCCACTTCGCCGAACACCACCAGCTTGCCGGGCAGCGGACGGTTCTTGAGCGAGGAGACGATGGCGAGCAGCACCGCGAGATCCGCCGCCGGCTCGCCGATACGCACGCCGCCGACCGCATTGACGAACACGTCCTGATCGAAACAGGCCACCCCGGCATGGCGGTGCAGCACCGCCAGCAGCATGGCCAGGCGATTCTGTTCCAGGCCGACGCACAATCTTTTCGGATTCGGCGCGTGCGCCTCGTCCACCAGCGCCTGCACCTCCACCAGCAGCGGCCGCGTGCCTTCCTGGGTGACGGTGATACAGGAGCCGGCCACCTGCTCGGCATGGTGGGAAAGAAACAGCGCCGAGGGGTTGGCCACCTCGCGCAGGCCCTTTTCCGTCATGGCGAACACGCCCAGTTCGTTGACCGCGCCGTAGCGGTTCTTGAAGGCG
>JBBILG010000068.1:0-9789 GCA_037445085.1 Methylobacillus sp. | reverse complement strand
TGCCGGTCGGCTGGAAGCTGGTCCGCGCCGCGCGCGTCGGCGTAGGGGTTGGCGGGGTCGTAGACCAGGCGCATGGGAGAAGGATCGTCCACCACCCGCTGCACCGCCACGCCGGCGACCCCGCGCGGCATGGCCGGGTTGAGCGGGCGCGTCTCGAACACCACCTGTTTTGCCCGGTAAGGCTCGCCGGTGGAGCTGGTGACGCTGTTGGCGTTGGCCATGTTGCTCGCCACCACGTTGAGGCGCAGGGACTGCGCGGTCATGGCGGAACCGGCGATGTCGAAGACGTTGAATAGCCCCATGATTGATTACCTGCCTTCCTGCAGCGCGAGCAAGGTGCTGCGTACCTTGCCATTGAGGAACTGGAGGGTGGCCATGTAGTGCAGGGCGTTCTCGGCGAACTGCGCCTGCTCGACGTTGGGATCCACGGTGTTGCCGTCCAGGCTGGGCTGCACCGCTGCGCGGTACTGCGGCCGCACGCCCGCCAGACTGCCGCCGCCGCCGGCACCCAGGTGGCCGGCGCTGGTGCGCGCCAGGGTGAGTCCGCCGCCGCTCGCCCCCTGCGCCTGACGCAGCG
The DNA here is from genome assembly GCA_037445085.1 of Methylobacillus sp. Lineage (GTDB taxonomy): Bacteria > Pseudomonadota > Gammaproteobacteria > Burkholderiales > Methylophilaceae > JBBILG01. Next base: position 9,212 of record JBBILG010000068.1, on the reverse strand, counting down.
CCTTGGCGAAGTCGATGTCCATGGCCTTGTAGTTGGGCGTATCGGCATTGGCGATGTTGGTGGCGAGGATCTGCTGGCGGTAGCCGCGCAGGGCGAGCGCCTTGGCGTCGAATGCCAGTGCCCTGTCGATGCTGTTGATCATGTGACCGTATCCTGCACGAAGATGACGGCTTCCTCACTGCAGGATACGTGCCAGCCCCGGGGAACAGCCTCCCGTGCGGCATGGCAGCCAGATGGGTGGACCCTGCCGGCAAGGTCTTGCCGGCAGGGCGGCAAGGCGGCCGGCAGAGTCTGCCGCTTCAGTCTGCCGCGACCACGCGGTTGCGGCCGCGCTGCTTGGCCTGGTAGAGCGCCTGGTCGGCGCGCCGGATGACGGCTTCGGCGGGTTCGCCAGCGCGGCGCTCCGCCACCCCGGCGCTGAAGGTGATCAGCACGCGCTCGTTACGGTGCAGGAAAAAGTTGCGCGTCAGCTCACGCTGCAGGCGGGTCATGATGTCCACGGCCTGGTCGCGTGCGGCCTCCGGCAGGATGACGAGGAACTCCTCGCCGCCGTAGCGCGCCAGCGCGTCGCCGGGCCGCAGCGCCTCGCGCGTCACTTGCGCGAGGTGGACGAGCGCGGCATCGCCGGCCGCATGCCCCAGGCTGTCGTTGAGCTTCTTGAAATGGTCAACGTCCAGCAGCGCGAGACTGAGCACCGTGCCCTGCCGTTCGGCGCGGGAGAACTCGCGCTCCAGCGCCTCCTGCATGCCGCGCCGGTTGAGCGCGGCAGTGAGGAAATCCTTGTGCATCCGTTCGCTGGCCTGCTCCAGCTCGGTAGTGAGCTCGCGGATGCGCTGTTCCGCCACCGCCACCTTGCGCTGCGTTTCCCGCAGTTGTTCATGCGCGCGCAGGGCATCCAGTTGCATGCTGCGGGTGTCGGCCATGAGGCGGTCGAGCACCTGGTTGAGTTCGACGATGTCGCGCGTGGCACCGATCTCCTCCTGGTAGCGGACGATCTTTTCGTGATAGCTGCCGGTGCTGGCCGTCATGGCCGCCAGGCGCTCGACGAAGGTGGCCGCCATCTGTTTCAGCGTCTCCCGCGCTTCGGCAAGCCCGTGCCGGACCTGGCCCTGCTTGAAAACCAGCTCTTTGAGACTGCTCTCGGCGTCATAGAGCATTTCGATGTCGAGCGGCTGGCGCAGGATCTCCTGCACCAGGCGCGTCTGCCCCAGCAGCCAGGCGTCGCCCGCCACCAGCTCGCCCATGCTGTCGGCCAGCAGGCGCAGCACCTGCAGCAGTTCCTCGTGCAGGCGGTACTGGCCGTCGCTATGGATTTCCAGCTTGTACCAGAACGGCCGGAACGCCTGCGCCAGCCCGGCGATGTCCTGCTCGCTGCGCGCGCGGCGCGCCTGCTCCAGCAGGGCTTCGGCCATGCGCGCCATTTCCGGCAGGTAGCGGAGCTGCGACAGGAGTCCCAGTTCGAGCGCCTGGATCAGCAGATCGCGCCAGGCGCCCGCGGTCGCCGACGGCACGGGCGGGATCGCTGCCGCCGCGGCGGCCACGTCCGTCTCCGCGTCTTCCGGCTGCACGCCGGCTCCCCAGGAAGCCACCAGTGCCTGGAGCTTTTCCGGCAGCAGGTCGGGTTCATGCTCGAAGTTGATCAGCGCGCGCTCCAGGCCCTCCTTCTTCTTGCTGGGCGTGAGCCCCCTGTAGCTGGCTTCGAGCTGCCGCACCAGGCCGCGGATCACGGCGGGCCAGCCGGCACCGCCGCCGGTGGGCAGCAGTTCGCGCAGCAGGGCTTCCGCCGCCTGCCAGTCCCGTTTCGCCACGGCGTCGGCGAGATTCCTGGCAGCCTTGAGGTATTTCGGCCGCTGCTGGCCGGCCTCCTGCAGTACCCTGTCCAGTACGCGGGCCAGATCCGCCGCGCCGCCCTCGGGCTGGCGGCCGGCGATTTCCTCGTAGACGAGACGAAAGTTGTCCGGCGTGGGCGGTACCTTGCGCTGCGCCAGCCTGAGCAGCGCCTGGCGGGCGATATCGGTGGGCTTGGGGACGGCGGTCATGGATGAGCGGGCTGTCAGCGGGGGATGAGGATGGGTTAGAATCACAGCAGTCGAAAGATTGTATTACAGTTCGCACACCCGCTTCACTGCCATGCACGCCTTGACCATGCTGACCCTGCTCGCTTTCGTCGCCATGCCGGCGCGGGCGGAGCCTTGGCAGTCGCCGGACGAGATCCGCGCGGCCGTGGAAGCCCATGTGAAACGCGAACTCACCGGCCAGCCGGGTGAGCGCACGGTCAGTGTCAGCCGCCTCGACGAGCGCCTCAGGCTGCCCCGCTGCACGCAAATGGAAACCCACCTGCCCGCCGGTAACCGCCTGTGGGGCAACACCAGCGTCAACGTGCGCTGCAAGGCGCCCAGCCCGTGGGCCATTCACGTGCCGGTGCAGGTGCGGGTGAGCGACGACGTCCTGGTGACGCTGCGTCCGCTGGCGGCCGGACAGCCGGTGCGGGCCGAGGACGTCTCGCCGCAGCGGCGCGACATCACGCTGTTCGCCGGCAGCGCGCTGACATCCACGGATCAGTTGGTAGGCAGGACGCTGGCAGCGCCGGTGGCCGCCGGACAGCCGCTGCGCGCCGAGATGCTGCGCGCCGCCAGGATCATCCGCGTGGGCCAGACCGTGCAGCTCGTGGCGAGCGGCCACGGCTTCCGCATCACGTCCGAAGCCACCGCCATGGGGCATGCCAGCCTGGGCGAAATGGTCACGGTGAGGACGCGCTCCGGCCAGACGGTCAAGGGCAAGGCGGTAGCCGAGGGCGTGGTCGAAGTCGCCTACTGAGCGCGCCGCGCGGCGCGCTTTACGGAAGCGGCAGCCAGTGCAGCTCGCCCGCCTTCATGTCGGGCACCAGGAGGTATTTGCCGTCCCTGCTCAGGCCGATGTCGGCGGCCGCCTGGAAGCCATCCCGCAACAGACTCGCCTTGCCCTGCTCATCCGCCGCATATACCAGGCCGTTCTTCCAGTCGCTCACGTAGAGCACGCCGCCCGAGCCGCGCACGATGCCGTCTCCGCCGCCAAAGCCTTCGGCAATCCTTTCCATTTCGCCGCTGCGCAGCTTGATGCGATACAGGACACCGGCATGAAAATCCACCGTCAGCAGGGTGTCCCTGTCGCCCATCAGCAGGCCGTTGGGCGACTGCACGCGGTCGTCCCGCGCCTGGTTCGTCACCACGGCCACCTTGCCGTTCCTGCCGATGCGGTAGATGGCGCCGCCACTCCCCTTGAGATCGCCGCTGTCGGATACGTAGAGATTGCCGCGGCCGTCGGTCTCCACGTCGTTGAGGAACTGCGGCGCGACGGGGAAAGCCCCGGCGGCGGCGAATACCCGCCACTGCCCATCGATGCCGACCCTGAGCACGCGCGTGCGGTCGGCAACAAAGAGGTCGTTGCCGTAAAACGCCAGACCCTTGGGGTCGTCCATGCCGCCGGCGAACAGGCGGGGCTTGCCGTCGGCATGGATGACGCTGATGCGGCCGTCGCCGTCCTTGCCGAACTCGCCGATCTCGGAAACGTAAAGGCGGCCGTCCAGGCCGGCCACCACCGATTCCGGATTGATGAGGCCGGTCACGGCGGGCGGCGCGCCGGTGACGGCGTGCAGGCCGCTCGTCAGCGCGACAGCGGTGCAGCAGGAAACCAGCCAGATTTTCAGCATGGGGGAGCCCTTTCCCGTCTCGGATTATGGTCTGGCAGCCGGCAGGATGGTCACCATGCCGCAGGGCATCGGCGTCTCGCCGGCCGACGAAGGCGCCGCCAGCACGGCCTGCATGGCCGTATCCGACCGCATCTGCCGCAACAGTTCATCGAGGGCCGCCCGATAGGTGGCGGCGACCTGTGCCGCGGGGACGATGTCCAGGTGGCCGATGTGCCGGGCGCCGGCCCGGTAGGTGGCGAGCGGCTTGCCGCTGCCGCTGTAGACCTGCGCCAGGATGCTGCCGTGGAAGGTGGTCATGTGCGGGTTGTAGAACATGCGCGGGCGCAGCCAGATCACCACGTCGGCCGCCATGTGCTCCTCGCACATGCCGATGCCGGCGAACAGCGGGGCCAGGGTTTCCAGCGCCAGCGGCTGCAGCGCCTCGCCCTGGCTGAACCAGTAACTGTAGTAGAAATGCCACAGCTTGACCTCGTGACGATATTCCTGCGAGTCGATATAGATCAGGGCGCGTGAGGCCGGCGCGGCCTGCACGGCGCCGGCCATGCCGAGCAGCAGCACCGGTAGGAACAGGCAATGACGCAATTTCATGGCACGGGACCCCAGGAACGGATGCGATCAATCATACCCGCGCGGCCGTCCGAAACATAGAGGATGCCGTCCGGCCCGTCGGCACGCGCCGCGCGTCAGCCCAGCACGTCCGCCCAGATATTCTTCGCCCACCAGTGCGCATAATGACCCTCCTGTTCGCTGGGAGCTTCGGAAACACCGCCCCCTTCGGCCGGCAGCATGGCCCGCTTGGCGGCGTCATAACGGTACACGTGCGCCACGTGCATGGCGAGCCGCTCCGAGACGAAGCTGTAGCAGGTGTTGGCGAACACCGGTGCGGCATCCGGCGCCTGCCCGGCCAGCAGCGCGGCGACCGCGGAGGCGCACACCTTGGCCTGCGACGTGGCCATGTGCGCCGACTTGGGCAGGGCAGCCGACACCGCATCGCCGATGACGTGCACGTTGGGCGCCAGCCGGGATTCGTAGGTGGTGAAATCCACCTCGCACCAGCGTGCATCGACGTTGTTGAGGCCCGCCCACTGCGCCGGCAGCCCCGCCCGCTGCGGCGGGATGACGTTGAGCACGTCGGCCCTCAACGCGTCGAAATCGGTCCTCGCCTCGCGGCGCGCCACGTCCACCTCGACAACCTCGCTGTTCGCGCGATACTCCACCATGCCCGGGTAGAGCTCCGCCCAGACCCGGGTGAACAGGCCCTTCTTGGACACGATCTCGGGGTTGGCATCGAGCACGACGACCCTGGATTTCGGCTTGGCCCGGCTGAAGTAGAAGGCCACCTGGCTGGCCCGCTCGTAGGGACCGGGCGGGCAGCGGTACGGCGCCTTGGGGACGCTCATGACGAACACGCCGCCGTCCGGCATGGCTTCCAGCTGGCGGCGCAGGTTCACGGTCTGCGGGCCGGCCTTCCAGGCATGGGGGATGCGTTCCTGCGCCGCGTGCTCGCGCAGCGCGGGCAGGCCGTCGTAGATGAAATCAATGCCGGGCGCAAGGATGAGACGGTCGCAGGCCAGTTCATCACCGTCCGGCAGCCGCACGCGGCGGCGTTCGACATCGATGCCGGCGACGGGCGCATGCAGGCGCCTGATGGCATAGCGGTCGAGGCCGGCGAAACCGAAGGTGAGTTCGCCGAGCTGCCGGCTGCCGCCCAGCACGAGGTTGCTCAAGGGGCAGGAAACGAAACGGGTGGCGGGCTCGATCAGGATGATGTCGAGCCGGGGGCCGCCCCACAGGCGCAGGTACTTGGCGGCGGTGGCGCCGGCATAGCCGCCGCCGACGACGATCACCCGCCCGCGCGCGGCCGGCGCGGCATGCAACAGGGCGGGCGCGGCGCCCGCCAGCGTGCCGGCGGCGAGCAGTTGGAGAAAGCGGCGGCGCTGCATCGTCAGTCTCCCCGCTGCGGCTCGGGTGCCGCAACGGCACGACGCGGCAAACCGGCGAAATGCTCGGCCAGCAACCTGATCTCGTCCTCGGTCAGGCCCGCGGCATGACGGTGCATGACGGTGGCGGCACGGCCGCCGGAGCGGAACGCCTGCATCTGGGCGATGAAATGCGCGCGGTCCAGGCCCGCCAGCACCGGCGTGCCGCCCACGCTGTTGCCGTCGGTGCCGTGGCAGGCGGCACAGGACGCCGCCAGCACGCGCACATGGAGCTCCGGGCCGCCGGCCCGGAGCGGAACGGCCGCGCTCAGCAGCAGGGCCGCCAACAGGATTCGAACATGCATTTCTCCTCCCTTGTTTCCGTTCGCCGCGCGGGCGGCGATGTTGCGGCGTCAGGTCAGAAGCAGCGCTCTTCCTGACAGCCGTCGTCCACGGCGCCATGCTGTTCCAGCAGGGTCACCGTCTCCGTCAGTTCCAGGTAGCGCACCGCGCGCAGCAGCGACACGTTGGCACGCAGCTTGATGTTGGGATCGGCGCCTTTGGCCAGCAGATACTTGACCATTTCGGTGTGGCCGCTCATCGCCGCCTGCGCCAGCGGCGTCGCCTTGGTGATGCGGTGCTGCACGTTGAGCTGGGCGCCGTTTTCCACCAGCACCTTGGTGATTTCGAGCTGGTTCTTGGTGGCGGCGATGTGCAGCCAGGTCCAGCCCATGGCGGGCTGGTTGACGTCGAGCGAGCCGCTCTTGATCAGTTTCTTCACGTAACCGACATCGCCCTTGTCGATCGCGGTGGCCAAGCCCACCTGCTCCTCGTCGGTAAGTGCAAGGGCCGCGCCCGAAAACAGCATGGCCGCGGCCAGCAGCATGACTTTGATCATCTTCACTTGGTTCATCTCCTAATGGTTGTGTGGGGGTTGGTTGAATCAGCTTGCAAAACAGCGGACGTTACGGAACATGCGCAGCCAGGGGCCGTCCTCGCCCCAGCCGTCCGGCCGCCAGGAATGCTGCACGGCACGGCACACCCGTTCCGGGTGCGGCATCATGATGGTGAAGCGGCCGTCCGCCGTGGTGAGACCGGTGATGCCCTGCGGCGAGCCGTTCGGGTTGTAGGGATAGCGCTCGGTCGCACGGCCGGCATGATCGACGTAGCGCAGGCTGACCAGCCTGTCGGCCAGTGCCCGTTCGACTGCGGCCATGGATGGAAATTCCGCATGGCCTTCGCCATGCGCCACGGCGATGGGCATGCGGCTGCCGGTCATGCCGTGGAAGAACAGCGAAGGCGACTCCAGCACTTCCACCATGACGAAGCGCGCCTCGAACTGTTCCGAACGGTTGCGCACGAAGTGCGGCCAGAACGCCGCGCCCGGGATCATGTCGCGCAGGTTGCTCATCATCTGGCAGCCGTTGCATACACCCAGCGCGAAGCTGTCGCCGCGCTGGAAGAAGGCGGCGAACTCGTCGCGCGCGCGCGGGTTGAACAGGATGGACTTGGCCCAGCCCTCGCCCGCGCCCAGCACGTCGCCGTAGGAGAAGCCGCCGCAGGCCACCAGGCCGTGGAAATCGGCCAGGGTGACGTAGCCGCCGATGATGTCGCTCATGTGCACGTCGAAGGACTCGAAGCCGGCGCGGTCGAATGCCGCCGCCATCTCCACCTGGCCATTGACGCCCTGCTCGCGCAGCACCGCCATGCGGGGACGCGCGCCGGTGACGATGTAGGGCGCGGTGATGTCCTCGTTGATGTCATAGCCGAGTTCCACGTGCAGGCCGGGGTCATGGGCGTCGAGCAGGTTGTCGTACTCCTGCTGCGCGCACTCCGGGTTGTCGCGCAGCGACTGCATGCGGTGACTGGTTTCCGACCAGAGCCGCTGCAGTTCGATGCGGGCGCGGCAGAACAGGGTGCCGCCGGCACGGCGGATGCGGATGTCGCCATGCCCGGCCGGCGCGCCGATCACGTGCACGCAGCCCGCGAGCCCGGCGTTGCCGAGCAGGCGGCACGCCTCCCCGGCATCTTCGGCGCGCACCTGCAGCACCGCGCCCAGTTCCTCGTTGAACAGCACCGCCTGCGGCGTGCCGGGCAGGCTGTCGATGGCGATGTCAAGGCCGCAGCGGGCGGCGAAGGCCATCTCGCACAGGGTGACGAACAGGCCACCGTCGGAACGGTCGTGGTAGGCCAGCAGGCGCTGGCCGCGGTTGAGCAGTTGCACGGCGGCGAAGAAAGCCTTGAGGCGGGCGGCACCGTCCACGTCCGGCGTGACGTGGCCGAGGCGGCCGTAGACCTGCGCCAGGGCGGAGCCGCCCAGACGGTTCTTGCCGGCGCCAAGATCGATGAGGATGAGCCGGGTGTCGCCGAGATCGGTGCGCAACTGCGGGGTCAGCGTGGCGCGGGCATCCGGGGTAGGAGCGAAGGCGGATACCACCAGCGAGATCGGCGCGGTGACCGCCTTGTTCTCGCCGCCCTCCTCCCACACGGTCTTCATGGACATCGAATCCTTGCCCACCGGGATGCTGATGCCCAGTTGCGGGCATAGTTCCATGCCCACCGCGCGCACCGTGTCGTAGAGCGCGGCATCCTCGCCCGGGTGGCCGGTCGGTGCCATCCAGTTGGCGGACAGCTTGATGTCGCCGATGTCCTCGATGCGCGCGGCGGCGATGTTGGTCAGCGCCTCGCCGATCGCCATGCGCCCGGAGGCCGGGGCGTCGAGCAGCGCCAGCGGCGCCTTCTCGCCGATGGCAAAGGCTTCGCCGCCATGCGTGCGGTAGCCGGCCAGTGTCACCGCCACGTCCGCCACCGGGACCTGCCACGGGCCGACCATTTGGTCGCGCGCCACCAGGCCAGTGACGCTGCGGTCGCCGATGGTGATGAGGAAGGTCTTGTCGGCCACGCCCGGCAGGCGCAGCACGCGCCCGGCGGCATCGGCGAGGTCGATGGCGTCGACATCGAAGGCCGCCGTCGGACGCTTCACGTGGACCACCTCGCGCGTCATTCTGGGGGGCTTGCCCAGCAGCACCGACAGTTCCAGGTCCACCGGCCGGCTCCCCAAGCGGCTGTCCTCGACGACCAAGCGCTGCTCCTCGGTAGCCTCGCCGACAATGGCGAACGGGCAGCGCTCACGCTCGCAGATTTCGCGGAAACGGAACAGATCCTGCTTCGCCACCGCCAGCACGTAGCGCTCCTGTGCCTCGTTGCACCACAGCTCCCGAGGGCTCATGCCGGGCTCTTCGTTGTGGATGTCACGCAACTGGAAGCGCGCCCCGCGCCCGGCGTCGTGGACCAGCTCGGGAAAGGCGTTGGACAGGCCGCCGGCGCCGACGTCGTGGATGGACAGGATGGGGTTGTGCTCGCCCAGCTGCCAGCAGCGGTCGATGACCTCCTGCGCACGCCGCTGCAATTCCGGGTTGCCACGCTGCACCGAATCGAAGTCGAGGTTTTCGGTATTGGCCCCGGTGTCCATGCTGGAGGCAGCCCCGCCGCCCAGGCCGATGCGCATGGCCGGGCCGCCCAACTGGATCAGGCAGGCGCAGGGCGGGATGGGGTTCTTGTGGGCATGGATGGCGGAAACGCTGCCCAGTCCGCCGGCCAGCATG
>JBBILG010000067.1:0-9864 GCA_037445085.1 Methylobacillus sp. | reverse complement strand
CTCCCTGCGGCTGGTTTTCGATGCTGATGCTGCCTTTGTGCTCTTCCACGATTTTCTTCACGATGGCCAATCCCAAGCCGGTGCCGTGACGTTTGGTCGTCACGTAAGGCTCGAAAGCGCGCGCGATCATCTCGGGCGGAAAGCCTGCGCCATTGTCGCAAATGCCAAGTCTAACCATACCATTTTCACGGCCGATTTTCACGCGGATCAGGGGCTGCTCACACGCTTCCAGCGCGTCCTGGGCGTTCTTGAGCAGATTGTGTAGCACTTGCCGCAGCATGGTGGCATCCCCCTGCACGTGCGGCAGATCTGCCGGCAGCTCGCTGACGATGCGGATACCGTGGGATTCGTACAGGGCGAGTACGTCGCGCACCAGTTGGGCGAGGTCCACCGCCGCCAGGTTGAGCGCCGGCGCACGCGCATATTCGCTGAACTCGTCCACCATGTTCTTCATCGCCCCCACCTGACCGACGATGGTATGAGTGGCGCGGCGCAGCATCTCGGCATCGCCCGGCGCCAGCTTGGCAGCCAGCTTGTGCTCCAGACGCTCGGCCGACAGCATGATGGGCGTGAGCGGGTTCTTGATCTCGTGGGCCAGCCGGCGCGCCACCTCGCCCCAGGCAGCATCGCGCTGGGCCTGCAGCAGTTCGGTGATGTCGTCGAACACCACGACGTAGCCGCCACCGGCGCTGGCGGAAAGATGCGTGCCGCGCACCAGCAGCACCTGCTTGCCTCGCAGGCCGGCCACTTCCAACTGTTGCTGCCATTCGTCCTGCCGCGCGGTGCGGAACTGCGCTTCGGCGGCCTGCATCAGGGTGGTGAGCGCCAGCGATTGCCCCAGCTCGGGGAAGGCCGCACCCAGCGCGGCTTCCAGATCGGCTTGCAGGATGTGCTGCGCGGCCGGGTTGTAAGTGCGCAGGCGCCCTTGCTGATCGAAAGCCAGCACGCCGGACGACAGGTGCGCCAGGATGGTGGCGAGGTGGCCACGCGCCGCCTCCACCCGGGCACGGTTGCGTTCGGCCGCCTGGGTGGCGTCGCGCAACTGGCGCGTCATGCTGTTGAAGGATTGCACCAACACGCCCAGCTCATCCTTGCCGTGGGCGGGCAGCACCTTGCCGTAGTCGCCGCTGGCGATCGCGCGGGTGCCTTCGGCCAGCAGGGCGAGCGGCTCCGACAGCCGCCGGCTCAGCACGAAGGCGAAAGCCACCGCGGACAGCATGGCCAGCATCATCACCAGCGTGAGCGTGAGGGCGAACACTTCTTTGAGCGCATCGCGCGCGTAGGACAGTTCCTGGTACTCCTGGTAGACCTGCTGCACCGACTCCGCCGTGGTGGAAAGCGCCTGCGGCACCGGCTGCAGGAGCTGCAGGATGCGCATCTCGCCACGCAGGTCGCCACTGTGCACCGGCGCCAGCACGCGCAGATACAGCCCCTTGCCGGGAATGGGCTCCACCCTGCCGTAGCTCCCCTTTCTGGCCTGTGCCAACTGCGCCAGGCTGGGCAATTCCGGCAGCAGGCCGCCGGCCTCGGCACTGGACACCACCAGAATGCGCCCCTGCGGCGTCAGCAGCACGACATCGTGCACGCCGCTACGCTCGCGCAGTTCGTGCAGCAGCGAGAAATGGGCGGCGACCGGCTGGTAGGTGAGCGTCATCGCCATGCTCTCGCCCTTTTCCTGCAGCTCTTCCAGCAGGCTGTCGAGCGTGATCTGTCCCAGGCGCAGGCCGCCGTCCAGCGCCGCCTCGACCTTGACGTTGAACCAGGATTCGATGGAGCGGGTGAGGAAATTGACGGACACGGTATAGACGATGAGGCCGGGAATCAGCGCCATCATCGCCAGCATGCCCAGCAGCCGCAAGGTGAGGCGGCTGCCCATGACTTGGGCGCGCATCTGCCGGTACAGCTTCCATAGCTGCTGGCCGATCAGCACGGTAAGAAACAGTGCGAGGGTGGCGTTCAGCGCCAGCAGCAGGGTGTAGCCCTGGCCTGACAGGGTGGTGTTGGCACTGGCGTGGGACAACAGGTAGAGCAGCACCGCCGCCAGCGCGGCGCAGATGAATACCACGTATTTCATGCGGGATCCTGCCGGAGAGGCATCACAATACCGGTATCCACCGGTAGCGCTCCGACACCATGCTCCACTTCTCCGTGCCCAGCGCCTCCACCTGCAGCGCCCGGGGCAGGCTCGCGGGGTCGAGGCGGAAGCGCAGCAGGGCGGCGTACTGCCCGCCGGCGACGACATGGGCATGTTCCAGCACCGCCCAGCCGTGCACCTTGCCGAGCTCTTCCCTGGCTTGCTCCAGACTGTCGAACGCCTTCTGCTGGCGCCCGACCATGATCAGGTACTGGCGCGACAGCGCGTGATACTGTAGCCCGATGCGCCGCGTGCGCGTGACGATTTCCTTGTCGAACCAGTATTCGCGCGGCGACACCAGCTGGAACTCGACCAGGAAATCCAGTCGCACGCCCTTGTTGAGCGCCTTTTCCGCTTCCGGAATGAATCCCACCGAGAACTCGGCGTTGAGCTGGTAGCCGGCTTCCGTCCTGACGAGTTCCGCCTGCCTGACCTGGATGCCTTCCTCCGCCCGCGCCGGACAGGCCCAGAAAATCAGGGGAAACAGCACCAGCAGGCTAATGTTTTTGCAACAACGCGTAATAGAATCCGTCATGCTCGGCGCAAGGCAGTAGTTGGCCATCCGTCAATCCCGGCAAAGGCAGCAGGCGCGCATCCGCCCGCTCCGCCAGGAAAGCGTCGATTTGTCGTTGATTTTCTTCGACAAACACGGAGCAGGTCGCGTACAGCAATTTACCACCGTTTGCCAGCAGCCGCCACAAGGCATGCAGCATGCGCGCCTGCTGCGCGGCGAATATCTCCACATCCTGCGGGCGACGCAGCCACTTGATGTCGGCATGGCGACGCACGATGCCGGAAGCGCTGCACGGCACGTCGGCGAGGATGCGATGGTATGGCCGGCCATCCCACCAGCCGTCCGGTTCGGCAGCGTCCCCGACCACCAGCCCGGCGGCGAGACCCAGACGTTCGAGATTGCTGCGCACGCGTTCCAGGCGCGCGGCATCATGGTCGAGCGCCGTCATGGCCACGCCGGCGCATTCCAGCATGTGCCCGGTCTTGCCGCCGGGCGCGCAGCAGGCGTCCAGCACGCGCATGCCGGCGGCGAGGTCGAGCAAGGGGGCGGCAAGCTGCGCGCCATAATCCTGCACCGATACCAGGCCCTCCCGGAAACCAGGCAGCGCATCCACCGGCAACGGCTGTTCCAGCATGACGGCGCTGCCGCCCAGCGGACGGGCGGCCATGCCGGCCGCAGCCAACCGCTCCACGTAGGCCTCCACCGTGGCGCGCCGCCGGTTGACGCGCAGCGTCATGGGTGGCCGCTGGTTGCCGGCCTCCAGCATGGCCTGCCAGTGGACGGGATACTGGCCGCGCAGCTTGTCTATCCACCACTGCGGGTAAGAAAAGCGTGCCACTTCGTCCTCTTCCAGCCGCGCCAGCAGATCGGCGCGGCGGCGCAGGAAATTGCGCAGCACGGCGTTGACCAGCCCCTTGGCCCAAGGCAGCCGGAGGCGGCCGGCGGCGCGCACCGCATGGTCGACCACGGCATGCGCGGGGGCCATGCCGTATTCCAGTTGGTACAGCGCCACCAGCAGCAGGCAGCGCACGCGTTCGTCATTGAGCGGCCGTTGCAGCAGCCGGAAGAGGACGGCCTGCAGGCGGCCGTAGTGGCGCAGCGTGCCGTAGCTCATGTCCTGCGCGGCGGCGCGCTGCTGCGGAGTGAGCCGGGGCTCGCTGGCGCGCAGCTCGTCGAGCGACTGAGTGAGATTGCGACCGCCCAGCACCTGCCCTACCAAGCGGGCCGCGAGCAACTGGCCGCTATCCAAGACGGACCCCGGCGTGGGCGGGATCAGACATCGAAACGGTCGCCGGGCTCGAGCGGTGTGCCCGCCAGGAATTCGCGCGCCGGCAGGCGCCGGCCGCCCGGTTTCTGCAGTTCGGTGATGCGCAGCGCGCCGCTACCGCACGCCACCAGCAAGCCGTCACCGGCGGCGAGCGCGCTGCCGGGGTCGCCGGCGCCCTCCTCCGCCTGCGCCATCCAGATGCGCCAGATCCCGCCCTGCATGCGCGCCTGCGCCACCGGAAACGGGTTGAATGCCCGCACCTGCCGCGCCAGCTCCGTTGCGCTCCGCCGCCAGTCGAGCGGCGCCTCGTCCTTGCGCAGCTTCTCCGCATAGGTGACCAGTGCCTCGTCCTGCGGCTGCGGAGTGAGGTGCGGCAGTTCCGCCAGGGTTTCCACCATGAGCCGGCCACCCAGCGTCGCCAGACGGTCGTGCAGGGTCTGCGCGGTATCCTGCCCGGTGATGGGCAGGCTGGCCTTCTTCAGCATGGCACCGGCATCCAGCGCCAGCACCACCCGCATGATGGTGATGCCGGTTTGCGCATCGCCCGCCTGGATGGCGCGGGCAATCGGCGCCGCGCCGCGCCAGCGCGGCAGCAGCGAGGCGTGGATGTTGAAGCAGCCGAGGCGCGGCAGGTCCAGCACCGCCTGCGGCAGAATCAGGCCATAGGCGGCGACGATCATGGCATCCGCGCCGACGGCGGCGAGCGGTGCCCGGTCTTCCGGCGCCTTCAGGCTCTGCGGCTGATGGACCGGGATGCCATGCCGTCGGGCGAGCTGCTTGACTGGACCCATGGCAGGCTTCATGCCGCGCCCGGCGGGACGGTCTGGCTGGCTCAACACCAGTGCCACCTCGTGGCCGGCGCTGATCAGCGCCTCCAGGGCGGGCACGGCGAATTCCGGCGTACCGGCGAAAATCAATTTCATTCAGGATGTGGCCGCCATGCCGGCACTCACATCGTTTCCCGCAGGTGCTTCTTCAGCTTCTTGCGGATGCGGATTTGCTTGAGCTGGGAGAGGTATTCGACGAACACCTTGCCCTGCAGGTGATCCATCTCGTGCTGGATGCAGGTGGCAAGCAGTCCGTCCGCCGCCAGCGTGAACGGCCTGCCGTCGCGGTCGAGCGCTTCCACCGTCACCTTGTCGGCACGGCACACCTTCTCGTAGATGCCGGGTACCGACAGGCAACCCTCCTCGTGCTCGCGGCGCCCCTCACTCGCCACGAGATGCGGATTGACGAACACCTGCAGATGGTCGCGCGTCTCGGAAATGTCGATGGTGATGACCCGCAGACGCACGTCCACCTGGGTAGCCGCCAAACCGATGCCGGGCGCGGCATACATGGTCTCGGCCATGTCGTCGATCAGACGGCGGATATCGTCATTTACTTCCGTGACGGGCTGCGCTACCTTGTGCAAACGCTCGTCGGGGTAGTGCAGGATACTCAGTATCGCCATAAAAGCTTGATTGCCTAATGAATTACATGCAGAATTTAACGCAACTTCGCGATGTCCGTTCGCGACCACGCCCGAGGCTGCCCATGAGAAAACAAATTATAGCGTCCCTCCTGCTTTGTTGCCTGAGTCTGAGTGCATGGGCGGACACCGTGCAGCTGCGCGACGACCACCCCGATCGCTACGTGGTGGTCAAGGGCGATACCCTGTGGGGCATCGCCGCACGCTTCCTCAAGGATCCTTGGCTGTGGCCCAGGCTGTGGAAGCTCAACCGCGAGCAGATCAGGAATCCGCACCTCATCTACCCCGGCGACGTCATCGCGCTCGATCTCTCCGGCGGCGAACCGCGCCTGCGCCTGCTGCGCGAGGAAGTGCGCCTGCAGCCCGGTGTGCGTATCGAGGCGCTGGAAAAGCAGCCCATCCCCACCATTCCCCCCGGCGCGATCGCGCCTTTCCTCAGCCAGCCGCTGGTCATCGAGCAGGACGTTCTGAAGGATGCGCCGAGGATCGTCGCCGCCGAGGATGGCCGCCTGCTGATCGCACCCGACATGAAGGTGTACGTGGACAGGATCCGGGAAGGCGACGGCGGCAACTGGCACATCTACCGGCCAGGCAGGACTTTCGTCGATCCCGACAGCAAGGAAGTGCTGGGCACCGAAGCCGTCTACATCGGCGATGCGCGCGTGGCCCGTTACGGCAACGCCGCCACCGTCGAGGTGACCCGCATCACCCAGGACGCCAACATCGGCGACCGCCTGACACCGCAGGTCGAGCGCGAGCTCGCCAGCTTCGTGCCGCGGGCGCCGGACAGCGCGATCACCGGCCGCGTGCTCTCCGCCTATGACGGCGCCAACACCACCGGCAGGAATGCCATCATCGCCATCAGCCGCGGCACGGCGGACGGCCTGGAGGAAGGTCACGTGCTGGCCATCCACCGCGGCGGCATCACCCTGCCGCCGGAAAAGAAGGCTACCGGCAAGCCGCGCGAGGGCTACGTCAACCTGGAGCGCAGCGAGGACGGCACTCTCAAGCGCGACGAGCAGGGCAGGGTACAGCTGCGCCTCGGTACCCGGCCGGCCGACGGCAGCAGCGACCCCGAGCCGGTGGTCATCCGGTTGCCGGACGAGCGCATCGGACTGGCCATGGTATTCCGTACCTTCGGGCGCGTCTCCTATGCTCTGGTCATGCAGTCGGAGCGTGCCATCGAGACCGGCGACATCGTCACCACGCCCTGATGATCCGCGGCACACCGGGCGAGGACGCCGCGCTGTGGGTGGCCTTGAGCCAGGTCGAGGGGCTGGGCGGACAAGGCATGTGCGCGCTGCTGCGCGCCTGCGGGCCGCCGGCACAGGTCTATGCCGCGTCCCATGCCGAATTGCGCAAGGTGGTGGGCGACCCTGTCGCCCGCCGCATCGCCGAGGGGCCGGAGCTGCAGGCATGCGCCCCCGCACTGGAATGGCTGGCGGCCCCTGGCAACACCCTCATCACCCTGGCGAATGAAGCCTACCCCCCCGCCCTGCTGGAAATTCCCGACCCGCCGCCGCTGCTCTACGCCAAGGGCAGTCTGGCACCGCTCGCCCGCCCGGCACTCGCCATCGTCGGAAGCCGCAATGCCACTCCGCAGGGGGAGAAGAATGCCGAGGAATTCGCCCGCACCCTGAGTGATGCCGGCTACTGCATCGTCAGCGGCCTCGCGCTGGGCATCGACGGCGCCGCCCACCGCGGCGCCCTGCAGGGCCGCGGCAGCACCATCGCCGTGGTTGGCACCGGCCTGGACATCGTCTATCCCGCACGCCACAAGGGGCTCGCCCACCGGATCGCGGAGCACGGCCTGCTATTGTCCGAATTCCCGCTCGGCACCCCCTCCCGGGCGCAGAACTTCCCGCGCCGCAACCGCATCATCAGCGGCCTCGCCCTTGGCTGCCTGGTGGTGGAGGCCAACCTGCAGAGCGGTTCGCTCATCACCGCGCGGCTGGCCGCGGAACAAGGGCGCGAGGTATTCGCCATCCCCGGCTCCATCCATTCGCCGCTGGCCAAGGGCTGCCACCAGTTGATCCGGCAGGGCGCCAAGCTGGTGGACAGCATCCACGACATCCTGGAGGAACTGGGCGCCGCCGCGCCGCCGCACCCCGCTGCCGCCATGCCCGCCGACAGCGAACCGCTGCTCGCCCACCTCGGTTACGACCCGGTCAGCCTGGACGCGCTGGCCGAACACAGCGGCTTGACGAGCGATGCCCTTTCCGCCATGCTGCTGTTACTGGAACTGGAAGGCAAAGTCGCCAGTCTGCCCGGCGGCCGCTACCAGCGCATCTCCTGATGCGGGACATCGCAATCCGTGCAGACCAGCAGTTGTCTCAGAAAATCGCGAGGAGAGACGGATGCAAGGCGCCCGGAACGCAGCGACCGAGACAGTACACGGAGTACGGCGAGCAAGCGGCAACGCAGTTGCGACGCGGGCTGGCCTTGGCCATGCCAAGGTTGAGCGAAGCGGCCGCAGCCAAGACCGCGCAACGCCGCAGGCGCGCTTCGCAGCATTTTTTGAGACGGCTTTCAAGGGCAGCAGGCATGTTTGAGGTGCTCGTGTATCTGTTCGAGAACTACTTCGAAGCCGACGTCCGTCCCGATCCCGTCACCCTGGCCGAGGAGCTGTCTGCCGCCGGCTTCGAGGAAGACGACATCAGCGGTGCCTTCGACTGGTTCCGCACCCTGGAGGAAATGACCGAACGCATGCCGGACGCCACGCCGCCGGGGGCGGGCAGTGTGCGCCTCCATGCCGAGGAGGAAACCGGCAAGATCCATCCCGAGGGCCTGAGCTTCCTCATGTTCCTGGAACAGGCCGGCGTCATCGGCGCGGCGCAGCGCGAACTCGCCCTGGACCGCGCCATGGCGCTGCCCGAAAGCGAGGTGACGCTGGAGCAGTTCAAATGGATCATGCTGATGACCCTGTGGAACCAGGACAAGGCCGGCGATTACCTGTTCGTCGAGGATGCGGTATTCAGCGACAGCCGTCCCACTCTGCACTGAAGCCGGCCGCTACAGCCCGAGCCGCTGCCAGATGGTGGAGACGGCGCCAGCTTGGTTGAGCGTATAGAAATGCAGGCCGGGGGCGCCGCCGGAGAGCAGGCGGTCGCACAGTTCGGTCACCACCTCCAGGCCGAACGCGCGCACCGAGGCCAGATCGTCGCCGTAGTCCTGCAGCCGCAGCCGCAGCCAGCGCGGGATTTCCGCGCCGCACACGGTGGAGAAGCGGGCCAGTTGGGCGTAGTTGTAGATGGGCATGATGCCGGGCACGATGGGGATGGCGATGCCCATGGCATCACATTCGTCGATGAAGCGGAAATAGGCATCCGCGTTGTAGAAATACTGGGTGATCGCCGCATTCGCCCCCGCCTCCACCTTGCGCCGGAACGCCTGCAGGTCGGCGCGCGCGGAAGGCGCCTCGGGATGAAATTCCGGATAGGCCGCGACTTCGATGTCGAACCAGTCGCCGGTCTCGCAGCGGATGAATTCCACCAGTTCGTTGGCGTAGCGGAAATCGCCGGCGGTCACTTCGCCCGAGGGCAGGTCGCCGCGCAATGCCACCACGTGGCGGATACCGTGATCGCGGTATTCGGCCAGAATGGCACGGATGTCGTCGCGCGTGGCGGAAATGCAGGAAATGTGGGGCGCCGCATCAAATCCCTCAGCCTGGATTTCCAGCACCGTCTCCAGGGTGCGGTCACGCGTCGAGCCGCCAGCACCGAAGGTCACCGAGAAGAACCGGGGGCCGAGCTGCGCCAACTGTTTGCGCGCCTCGCGCAGCTTGGCCACACCCTCTGCCGTCTTGGGCGGAAAAAACTCAAAACTGAACGTTCGTGAGGCGCGAGGCGCGAGGCGTGATGCGTTCATGCGTCTGCTTTCCTACGCACATGGTTGATCAGACCGCCAGGAAGGGAGCAAGCCTTTTCCAGTCAATCTGCCGGAAAGGCTTCTTCCTGGAGACAATCCACGTGCAATGATGAGTTGGGTTTCCAGTTCGCTCAAGGAGCCTCGCGCCAGCTTTCGAGGTCATGGTGTCTACGCCTCACCCCTCGCGCTTTACGCTAGTAACGGTAATGCTCCGCCTTGTAAGGTCCCTCCACCGGCACGCCGATGTAGGCCGCCTGCTCCGGCGTAAGCGTGGTGAGCCGGGCGTTGAGCTTCTTGAGTTGCAGGCGCGCGACCTTCTCATCCAACTGCTTGGGCAGGGTGTAGACGCCGACCGGATAGCGGTCGGCCCGGGCGAACAGCTCGATCTGCGCGATCACCTGGTTGGCGAAACTGGAGGACATCACGTAGGACGGATGGCCGGTTGCGCAGCCCAGGTTCACCAGACGCCCCTTGGCCAGCAGGATGATGCGGCGGCCCGAGGGGAAGATCACGTGATCGACCTGCGGCTTGATCTCCTCCCACTGGTATTTCTCCAGGCTGGCCACGTCGATCTCGTTGTCGAAGTGGCCGATGTTGCAGACGATGGCCTG
>JBBILG010000066.1:0-10460 GCA_037445085.1 Methylobacillus sp. | reverse complement strand
TCAAATTATGCCCCCTATGCCCCCGCGATTGCAATAGACTGGGATGGATGGCGGGTCGGTGGTGTTGAGATCGTTCTTCTCGTACCAGGTCGCGGTGGGCAGGACGATGTCGGAATAGGCGCCGGTGGAATTGATGCGGAAGTTGATATCCACCATCAGGTCCAGCTTGCCGGCCGGGGCATTCTCGTGCCACTTCACTTCCTTGTTGCCGGAGCCGGAGCCGCTCTCCTGCAGCACGCCGTTCTGCGCGCCCAGCAGGTGCTTGAGGAAGTACTCGTGGCCCTTGGCCGAGGTGCCGATGAGGTTGCCGCGCCAGACGAACAGGTTGCGCGGCCAGTTGACCGGGTTGTCGGGGTCGGCGTAGGCCACGTCCAGCGCGCCGGATTTCAGCTGGTCGGCGACATAGCGGGCCACGCCGGCCTCGTCGGCGGCACCGTTGTTCAGTGCCTCCTCCGCCAGTTCGATGGAATTGCGGTTGAAATTGGGCATGGAAGGCAGCCAGCCCATGCGGGTGGCCTTGACGTTGTAGTCGGCGAGCGTGCTGCCCCTGTTCCTGCCCCGGCCGGCCGGCGACAGCAGGCTGTCGGCATTCAGTGTCTCATAGCGCCACTGGTCGGTATGGAAATACCAGTAGGAGGTCGAATTGGTGTGGCGCGGCGGGCGGTGCCAGTCGAGCGCGAAGGCGATCGGCGCCCAGCCAGCCTGCGGGCGCAGCTTTTCCTGCCCCACATAGTGGGCCCAGCCGCCGCCGGACTGGCCGACGCAGCCGCACAGGTGCAGCAGGTTCATGATGGAACGGTAGGCGAGGTCGTTGTGGTACCAGTGGTTGATGGCTGCACCCATGATCACCATGGACTTGCCCCTGGTTTTCGAGGCGTTGTAGGCGAACTCGCGGCCGGTGCGCTCGATGTCGGCGGCCTTCACGCCGGTGATTCTTTCCGCCCAGGCCGGGGTGTAGGCCACACTGGCGTCGGCATAGCTCTTGGCGACATTGCCGCCGCCCAGACCGCGGTCGATGCCGTACTGCGCGACCTGCAGATCGAACACGCTCGCCACCAGTGCTTCGCCGCCGTCGGCCAGCTTCACCTTGCGCGCCGGCACGTTGCGATAGAGCAGGGCGTCCTCGCCATGCGCGAAGTGCGGAAAGCCGACCGATACCACGGCATCGGGCGACTCGATGCAGCTCAACTGGGCGCGGATGTCACGCGGGCCGCTCTTCTCCAGCAGGTTCCACCTGCCTTCTTCACCCCACCTGAAGCCGATGCTGCCGTTCGGCGCCACGAAGGACCGGCTTTGCTCGTCGAAGACGATGGTCTTCCATTCGGGGTTGTTGGCCTCGTTCAGCGCCCCGTCGAAATCGGAGGCGCGCAGCATGCGGTCGGTGACATAACCCTCGCCGTGCGGGCGCAGCATGACCTGCATGGGCAGATCGGTGTACTTGCGCGCGTATTCGGTAAAATAGGGATCCTGCTGCTGCAGGTGGAATTCCTTCAGGGCGACATGCCCCATGGCCAGGAACGCGGCGGCATCCACAGGTCGGAGAACTTGACGAACTCGGCATAGTCCGGGGCCATGGCGACGATCTTGGCGCCCTTGTAGCGCACTTCGGAGGCGAAGTGGGCATCCGGCGTGCGGGTCATGGGCAGATTGGCGCCGGTGATGATGAGGTAGGTCGAGTTGTACCAGTCGGCGGCTTCGGGCACGTCGGTCTGCTCGCCCCAGGTCTGCGGGCTGGCGGCCGGCAGGTCGCAGTACCAGTCATAGAAGGAACCGCAGCCCGCGCCGATGAGCGATAGATAGCGCGAGCCGGCGGCGTAGGAAATCATAGACATGGCGGGGATCGGGGAGAACCCGAAAATGCGGTCCGGCCCCCATTTTCTGATGGTGTGCACGTTGGCGGCGGCGATGATCTCGTTGACCTCGTCCCACGAGGTGCGTACGAAACCGCCCAGGCCACGCACGGCGGTGTAGGACTTGCGCTTCCGCTCGTCGGCCTGGATGGCGGCCCAGGCCTCCACCGGGTCCAGCCCCCTGGCCTTCTCCGCCCGGTAGAGGTCGAGCAGGCGGCCGCGGATCAGGGGGTGTTTTACCCGGTGCGGGCTGTACAGATACCAGGAGAAGCTGGCGCCGCGCTGGCAGCCGCGCGGCTCGTGGTCGGGCAGGTCGTCACGGGTGCGCGGGTAGTCGGTCTGCTGCATCTCGAACGATACCAGACCGTTCTTGACGAAGATTTTCCACGAACACCCGCCGGTGCAGTTGACGCCGTGGGTGGAGCGCACCACCTTGTCGTGCTGCCAGCGTGCGCGGTAACCCTGCTCCCATTGACGATCTTCGTGGGTGACGATGCCGTGGTTGCCGGAAAAGGTTTCCTTCACCCTGTCGAAGAACTTCAGTCGGTCGAGAAAGTGACTCATGGTTGCGGACTCCTAGGTTGATTCCGGGAATTACGGGTTCTTGATCTCGGCGCCAGAACGCAGGTAGAACCACCAGTTCAGCACCAGGCACAGGGCATAGAAGATGGCGAAGCCGTACATGGCCATTTCCGGGGTGCCGGCCTTGATCTGTGACTTGATCACCTCGGGGGCGATGAAGGCGCCGTATGCGCCGATGGCCGAGGTCCAGCCCAGCACCGGGCCGGCCTGGGCGCGGTCGAAGATCACGCCCACGGTGCGGAAGGTGGAGGCGTTGCCGATGCCGGTGGCGGCGAACAGGATGATGAACACCACCAGGAACTGGGTGAAATAGATTTCCGGCGTCTGCGACTGGTAGGCCAGCATCATGATGTAGCCGGCGTAGCTCGATGCCGCCACCATCACCGCCGAGATGATCTGCGTCAGGATCGCGCCGCCGGTGCGGTCGGAGATCCAGCCGCCGATCGGGCGAATCAGCGCGCCGACGAAGGGGCCGATCCAGGCGTAGGTCAGGGCGGAGGGCGCGTTCGGGTTCTTGACGTGGGTCCAGGTCTGGGTGGCGGCATCATAGATGTGGCTGTCGCCGAAAATCACCTTGATCGACAGCGGCAGCGCCATGGAAAAACCGATGAAGGAGCCGAAGGTGACGATGTAGAGCACCGTCATCGACCAGGTGTGCTTGTTCTTGAAGATGGCGAACTGGCGGGTGATGTTGTTCTTCATCTCGCCGAAGGCGGCGAGCTTCATCGCCAGCAGGGTGAGCACGATGATCAGCGGCAGCGCCACCCACATGTTGAGCAGCCCCAGGCCGACGGGCGCGGGCAGGTAGAGATAGAGCCCGATAACGGCGGCGAGAAAGCCCAGGCCGTACAGCCAGAGCACCTTGACGAAGGCGAACAGGGTGCCGCCGATGTTGGGCGAGATGGGCAGCAGGTTGTTCATGACGAAAAAGCTCAGGATGGTCAGCGGCACCAGAAGCACCAGCCAGACGAAGCCGGCGTTCTGTATCCAGGTGTCGGTGCCGGCGGGGATCTTGCCGAGAATCCAGCCCGAGTCCTTGACCAGGGTCATGGGGTCGCCGGCGAAGGCGCCGAACAGGCCGACGGTCATCACCAGGGGAATGAGGATCTGCATGGTGGTGACGCCGAAATTGCCCAGGCCGGCGTTGATGCCAAGCGCCGTGCCCTGCAGGCGCTTGGGGAAGAAGGTGCTGATGTTGGACATGGCGCAGGCGAAGTTGCCGCCGCCGATGCCGGAGAGCAAGGCGAGCACCTGGAAGGTGAACAGCGGCGTGTCCTTGTCCTGCAGCGCGATGCCGGTACCCACGGCGGGGATCATGAGCAGCGCCGTGGTGAAGAACACGCCGTTGCGGCCGCCCGTCAGGCGGACGAAGAAGGAAGCCGGGATGCGCAGGGTGGCTCCCGACAGGCCGGCGATGGCGGTCAGCGTGAACAGTTCCTCCTGGCTGAAGGGAAAGCCCAGGTTGCTCATCTGCACGGTAATGATGCCCCACATCAGCCAGATGGCGAAGCCGCACATCAGACAGGGCACGGAAATCAATAGGTTGCGGTACGCCACCCTCTTGCCGGTGGTTTCCCAGAATTTCTGTTCTTCCACGTCCCATTGCTGGATGTTCGTTCTCATGCGATTTCTCCGTTGTGATGTTGCGGGTTCACGTTTCTGCCGTTCGATGGGGGCGCGGTCATTTTAGGGGGTCGGCGGTCTTGGCCGGCTTCATCAGCAGGTCGATCTTGCGCATCTCGGTGAGGTACATCCAGATCAGGCTCACCCACACCACGCCGAACATGAGCGCGAAGGCCGACGTGCGGATGCCGGTGAGATCGACCAGGGCGCCGAACATGATGGGCAGCAGGAAGCCGCCCAGGCCGCCCACCAGGCCGACGATGCCGGAGATGACGCCGATGTTCTGCGGATATTCGTCGGAGATGTACTTGAACACGCTGGCCTTGCCGAAGGCGAAGGCAATGCCGACGATGAACAGCAGCACGGTGAACAGCTCGACCGGGATGTAGAACTGGAAGGTCTGTGGGCCGCTCACGGTATGCACGGTGAGTTCGGTCTGCGGGTAGGCCATGATGAACAGGCACAACCAGGACACCCACAGCACCCACCAGGTTACCCTGTGCGCGCCCCACTTGTCCGACATCCAGCCGCCCATCGCGCGCAGCACGCCGCCGGGCAGGGAAAAGGCGGCGGCCAGCAGCGCCGCCGACTGCAGGTCGAAACCGTATTCGGAGACGTAATACTTGGTCATCCACAGGGCGAGCGCCACATAGCCGCCGAACACGATGGAGTAGTACTGGCAGTACTTCCACACCATGGGATCCTTGAGCGCCTTGAGCTGGTCGCGCACGGTGACGGTCGAGGGCACCCGGTGCGCGGGGTCGTCGTAGGTGAAGAACCAGAACAGGAGCGCGGCTACCAGCATGACGACGGCGAACACCTGGGGCACCATGGTCCAGCCATAGGCCACCACGATGGCCGGGGCCACCAGCTTGGTGACCGCCGCGCCGGTGTTGCCGGCGCCGAAGATGCCCATCGCCAGCCCCTGGCGGTTTTTCGGGAACCAGCGCGCCACGTAGGAAATCCCCACCGCGAAAGAGCCGCCGGCGACGCCGACGAACAGGCCGGCGACCAGAAACTGCCAGAATTGCGTGCAGTAGCCGATCATCCACACCGGGATGACGGTGGACAGCATGAGGAGGAAGAACACCAGCCGCCCGCCGTACTTGTCCGTCCACATCCCCAGCGGCAGGCGGACCAGCGAGCCAGTCAGCACCGGCATCGCTATCAGGACGCCGAACTCGGTCTCGTTCAGGCCGAGCGTTTCCTTGATGGGGATACCGATCACGGCAAACATCATCCACACCATGAAGCACACGGTGAAGGACAGCGTGCTCATCCCCGCCACCCACCAAGCCTTGCCCTGCTGTGTTGTCATGATTGCCCTCCCATCGGCGATATATGGGCAGAGCTTATGCCTGTGCAGCGGGAGCCGGTATTCCCCGGAAGTAGCGGGAATCGTGGGCAGAAGAACTAGTTCTTTAGTACTAGGACGCGAGCTTCCGGCGCGTGGTCACGCCGCGGGCGGGCCGGACAGCACGCGGGCAATCTCCCATTCGCAGCCGCCGCAACCGGAGCGTGCGCCAGTCCTTCTGGAAATGGCGTCCATGTCCAGCCCCTGGCCGGCCAGGCACAGGAGATCGCTCAAGGTGGTGCCGCTGCAATGGCAGATCGTTACGTCTTCCGGGCCGGGTTGCTGCGCGTTCATGGGGCGATTCCGGGTTGCGACAACCCGTATTGTAACGCCACGCGGCGCCGGTCACCCGACCAGGCCCAGCAGCCAGGCGGCCGTCGCGCAGCCCAGCACCACCAGCCAGGGCGGGAGCTTCCAGAACATCAGCGCCACCAGGGCCGCCAGGGCGAGGCCGAAATCCTGCGGCGCGAGGATGGCGCCGCGCCATACGGGCTGATAGAGGGCCGCCAGCAGCAGCCCCACCACCGCGGCGTTGACCCCGGCCAGTGCCGCCTGCGCGCGCGCGTTGCGGCGCAGCGCTTCCCAGAACGGCAGGGTGCCGGCGACCAGCAGGAAGGAGGGCGCGAAGATGGCCAGCAGGGCCAGCAGGGCTCCCGTCCAGCCGCCGGGCGCCACGGTGGAGGATGCGCCGAGAAAGGCGGCGAAGGTGAACAAGGGGCCGGGAACCGCCTGTGCCGCGCCGTAGCCGGCCAGAAACACGTCCTCGCCCACCCAGCCGGAGGGTACGACCTCGGCCTGCAGCAGCGGCAGCACCACGTGGCCGCCGCCGAACACCAGCGAGCCGGCGCGGTAGAAGGTATCGACCATCGCCACGGCGTGGTCGGGCAGCAGCCGGGCCAGGAACGGCAGGCCGACGAGCAGGACGAAGAACAGCGTCAGAGCGGCAAGAGCCGTGCGGCGGCCGACGGCGATGGGCAGGGGCTCGTGGGCCGCAGCGGGGGGCGGGCGAAACAGCAGCAGGCCGGCTACGCCGGCTGCCATAATCACCGCGACCTGGCTCCAGGCGTGGGGAAAGGCGAGCACGAGGCAGGTCGCCGCCGCCAGCAGGGTGACGCGCGGCGCATCCGGGCACAGGTTGCGTGCCATGCCCCAGACCGCCTGGGCGACCACGGCAACGGCCACCACCTTGAGGCCGTGCAGGGTGGCGGGTGCGAGCGCATCGCCGTGGCGGGCGATTCCCAGCGCGAACAGCGTGAGGGCGAACGCCGAAGGCAGGGTGAAGCCCAGCCAGGCAGCCAGCATGCCGACCGGGCCGGCACGTCCCAGCCCCAGCGCCATGCCGACCTGGCTGCTGGCCGGGCCGGGCAGGAACTGGCACAGCGCCACCAGATCGGCATAGGCCTGTTCGGACAGCCAGCGCCGCCGCGCCACGAATTCCTCGCGGAAATAGGCCAGGTGGGCGATCGGGCCGCCGAACGAGGTCAGGCCGAGGCGCAGGAAGATCAGGAAGACCGCCCACGGCGCGCGGTCGCTGGCTTGCGGGACGGACATGGAGTCGCTCCGGGTCGGCAGACGGCGTCCCATGATAATCGAAATCCGCACACGCGGCGCGGCGGGCTTGAAACAGGCGGCACTTTGCCGCAGTATCACGGCTTCCGCATCAAGATCAGGAGATGGTTCATCATGACCGGCTATGGTTCGATGGCGGCGGCACTCGCTGCGGCATTACTGGCGGCGCCTGCCATGGCGCAGGAGGTTCGTCAGGAGCGGACGATATCGCTGGCGCTGGCCAACGAGGCCGCGGCCGAAGCGCTGCGCTACTGCACGGAGAAGGGCTGGAAGGTTTCCGTCGCCGTGGTGGACCGCGCGGCCCACCTCAAGGTGCTGCTGCGCGGGGACGGCGCCGGGCCGCACACGGTGGATTCCAGCCGGCGCAAGGCCTATACCTCGGCCTCGCTGCGCGCGGGCACTACCACCATGCTCGACATCATTCACAAGAACCCGGCCGCCGCCAACCTGGCGATGATAGACGGCTTTCTCATGCTGGGCGGCGGCCTGCCGATACGGGCGGGAGAGGAAGTCATCGGCGCCATCGGCGTGGGCGGCGCTCCCGGCGGCCATCTGGATGACGAATGCGCCGCCGCCGGGATCAGCCGCATCCAGGCGAAGCTGCAACCGGGCTAGCCGGCTGGCGGGGGACGGTGGGCGCCCGATGCGGCGCCCTCCTCGAAGGCGCGGGTCACCCAGAGCTGCGGCGTCACCCGCGAGTTTTCGCGCATCTCGTGCTCGATTTCGCCGAATTCCTCGCCGCTGATGCCCAGGTACTCCAGGATGGGGTTGCGTACGTAGAGCCAGTCATCGGCCTCGTCTATCCCGCGGTTGACGTGGCTGAGATGGCTGGCCATCTTGAGCAGGGCGAGCAGGGGCAGCACGCGCGCATCCATGCCGGGCGGATTGCTGCGAAAATCGAGGCGCTCGTGGTGGATCTGGATGGCAGCGCAGATGTGCTTCGGCAATTCCCAGGATTTGGCCACCAGAAAGCCCACGCTGGCATGGTTGGTGTGGTAGCGTTCTTCCTCCATGTCAGTGAGGGAACGGGTTTCGTGCCGGTTCGCCTCGTGTAGGAACGCCTTGTAGTCCGGCAGGCGCTGTGCCAGCAGGGCGATGCCGCAGTCATGGAACATGCCGAGGAGATAGGCGTCGTCCGGAGCGATCCCGGGCACGTTGCGGGCCAGCGCGCGTGCGATGGCGGCGACGTCCATGGCGGTATCCCAGAACCGTTCCAGGCCGACCGGCTGGCCTTGGGCCGTGATCAGGGCGAGGCTGGTGACGATGTGTCGCAGGCTGACCATGCCGAGCAGGTTGGCGGCCTCGTGCACCGAGACGATCTTGCGGCCATGGCCGAACAGGGGTGAGTTGACCGTCCTCAGCAGGCTGGCCGAGATGCCGGGGTCCACGCTGACGATGTCCGCGAGCCGCTTCAGGCTGGGGGTGGGCCGCCCGCACTCCTGCTGGAAGCGGGCGAGCACGTCCGGCCTCGGCGGGATGACGAACCCCTTCAACATCCGGGTGGCAGTATCCTGGTCGATGATGTGCATCCGTGAAGATGTTCCTGAAGTTGGGCAGGCGCTGCGCCCATGGCGCGCGTAGGCCAGCAGGCCGCCTGATGGATATCTGGGATCATAGCAGACGGCGGACGGAATCTGCGCAACGATGCCATTTTGCGGCGCGATGCCGCAACGATTCCCGGCGCGCGGCGGCCATCGCGGAACACGACGGCCGTGGCGTGGTCGATACCACCGCGCTGCCCGGCTGCGCTGCCGTTACAATTGCCAACTTTCCTGCCGATACGGACACATGCCCGCCATACGCGCATTCATTCTCGCAGTCGCACTGCCGGGATTGACCGGCCCCCGTTTCCTCCTGCCGCATGCCGTCATGCTGGCGGTCGCCCTGCTGCACCCCGCGCCGGCGGCGGCGATGGACTGGAGCGATCCTCATGCGGTGGGTCTGCTGCCCGCGCCGGGCGCTGCCGGCAGCATCACCGGTGTAAGCCGACTCTGCCCCGGCGTGGACGCGCAGCGCCCGCTCGGTATCGCTGACGTGGTCGACCGCGTGCTGTGCGCCAGCCCGCATAGCCAGGAGGCCTGGGCCCACGCCCGCTTCCAGGCGGCGCAGGTGGGAGTGGCGCGGGCGCCCTTCCTGCCCGGCGTCGGCGTGGACGCGAGCCTGGGGCGCGACTGGAGCGAGACCGAGGGCGGCCCCGGCCGGAGCGCCAACCGCCTCTCCGCCAGCGCCAGCCTTTCCTACCTGCTGTACGATTTCGGCGGGCGCGAAGTCGCCCTGGAGAACGCCCGGCAATTGTTCCGGGCGGCCAGCGCCAGCCAGGACAGCGTGGTGCAGGGCCTGTTCCTTGCTGCCATCCAGGGCTACTACCAGGTGCATGCAGCGCAGGCCGCGGTGGAATCGGCACTGGAAGCGGAGCGCGCCGCCCAGGCCAGCCTGGATGCCGCCACGGTGCGCCACCGGGTGGGCGTCGGCACGCCGGCCGACAGGCTGCAGGCGCAGACGGCGCACTCGCAGGCGGTACTCAACCGCATTCGCGCCGAGGGCGAGCTGCGTACCGCGCGCGGCACCCTGGCCAGCCTGATGGGGCTGGATGCCGACCAGCCCTATGTTCTCGCGCCGGTGCCGGCCGAACCGGCCTATGACGACTTCCAGGCCAACGTTGGCGAGCTGATCGCCGAGGCACGGCGCAGCCGTCCCGATCTCGCCGCGGCCGAGGCCAGGGTGCGGGCGGCGCAGGCCGGCATCGATGCGGCCAGGGCCGCCGGCAAGCCGAGCGTCACGCTGAGCACCCACCTGGGCTATGCCGACCGGCAGTTCGGCCCGGCTACGCGCAGCGGCGGCATCGGCCTGAGCATCACCGTGCCGCTGTTCACCGGCTTCGCCAGCACCTACCGCATCCGCGCCGCGCAGGAGCAGGCCGCGGCCACGCAGGCGGCCCGCGACCGGCTGCGCCTGCAGATCGCCCTCGACGTGTGGAACGCCTACCAGACATTGCAGACCGAAACGCAGTCGGTACGCACCAGCCGCGACCTGGTGGCGAGTGCGGAGCGCAACGCCGAGATGGCGCTGGGCCGCTACAAGGCCGGCGTTGGCAACATCATCGACCTCATCACCGCGCAGGCGGCGCTGGCCAGCGCGAGGGCACGGCCGGGATCGGGGGCGAGACCGGCCAGCCCCTCGTCATGCAGAAGCCCCAGGCGGCTGTCGGCGAAGGCGGCCGAGGCCGGGCGCCCGGCCTCGATCAGCGCCGGGACCGCGGTGTCGTCGGGATCGGCGGCCAGCCGGGCGCGGGCGAGCAGGAAGTTGAGGAACGGATCGGCGTCCGGAACGGCCAGCGCGGCCTCGCAGGCCGCGATGGCGGCGGCGGGATCGGCCACGGCATAGACGCCGGGCAGACCGGCCCTGCGCGGGGTGTGGTCGTAGCCCGCCAGGCGATCGCAGTCGGTGGCATGGTCCTGCGCGGCGGCGGGCGCGGCGCAGAG
>JBBILG010000065.1:0-10566 GCA_037445085.1 Methylobacillus sp. | reverse complement strand
TTCAACCGGTCAGCCTTAGCTTAGCCGACTGTCCGAAAAAACGTGACCGCCGCACTACCAATGCGTTGAATGGGTTGATATAATCACACTCTTCATGATGGGCCTTGCGCCCATTTTTTGTTTCCGCAACACCTTGGGATGGGCGCCCGCATGCTCGATTTGCACGCATTGCTTGAACAGGTTACAAGCCGCCTGGGCTACGAGATGGTCGATCTGGAGATCTCCAACCGTGGCAGACTGCTGCGCCTGTTCATTGACAAGCCGGGCGGGGTGAACATCGATGACTGTGCGCTGGTCAGCGACCAGGTCTCGCACCTGCTGGCGGTGGAGTACGACGTCGATTACGATCGGCTGGAGGTGTCTTCGCCGGGCCTCGACCGGGTGCTGAAAAAGGAGCGTGATTTCCAGCGTTTTGCTGGCAGCAAGGTCACGCTGAAGGTACGTGTCCCGGTGGCTGGCCGCCGGACTTTTACCGGCACGCTGCGCGGCATCGAGGCCGGCGCGGTGATGGTCGAATGCGAGGGCGCAGAACTGCGCATCGCCCTGGACAACGTGGACAGAGCACGTTTGGTTCCGGAATTTTAGGCGGAGGTGGATGATGAGTCGCGAAGTTTTGTTGCTGGTCGATGCGCTGGCGCACGAGAAGAATGTGGATCAGGAGGTCATTTTCACCGCCCTGGAACTGGCTCTGGCCTCGGCCACCAAAAAGCGCTTCCAGGAGGATGTCGAGGTGCGCGTGGAGATCGACCGCGCAACCGGGAACTACCAGTCCTACCGGCGCTGGCAGGTCGTGCCTGACGGAGAGGTGGAAAATCCTGCTGCACAGGTGACCCTGAGCGAGGCGCAGGCGCGCGATGCGAACCTGAAGGAGGGCGATTGCATCGAGGAGCCGCTGGAATCGGTCGAGTTTGGCCGTATCGGTGCGCAAGCGGCCAAGCAGGTGATCCTGCAGAAGGTGCGCGAGGCGGAACGGGAAAAAATACTCAACGACTTCCTGGCGCGCAAGGAGCACTTGGTGACCGGCGTGATCAAGCGCATGGAAAAGGGCAACGCCATCATCGAGGTGGGCCGCATCGAGGCGCTGCTGCCGCGCGAGCACATGATCCCCAAGGAAAACCTGCGCGTGGGGGATCGCGTGCGTGCCTATCTGCTGCGCATTGAACGCAGCGGCCGCGGCCCGCAGCTGATCCTGTCGCGTGTGGTACCGGAATTCCTGGCCAAGCTGTTCGAGCTGGAAGTGCCGGAAATCGAGGAGGGTCTGCTGGAAATCAAGTCGGCGGCGCGCGATCCTGGACTGCGCTCCAAAATCGCGGTCAAGTCCAACGATCAGCGGCTGGACCCGGTGGGCACCTGCGTCGGCATGCGCGGCTCGCGCGTGCAGGCGGTGACGGGCGAACTCGCCGGTGAACGCGTCGACATCGTGCTGTGGTCCATGGATCCGGCGCAATTCGTCATCAACGCCATGGCACCCGCGGAAGTGAGCAGTATCGTCATGGACGAGGACGCGCACAGCATGGACGTCGTGGTGGACGAGGAGCAGTTGGCCCAGGCCATCGGTAAGAATGGGCAGAACGTGCGGCTGGCGTCCGAGCTCACCGGCTGGACCCTCAACATCATGACGGAAGAGGAAGCCGCGCGTAAGCACGAGGAAGAATACAGCCAGACGCGCCAGCTTTTCATGGAAAAGCTGGATGTGGATGAGGAGGTGGCCGACATCCTGGTGCAGGAAGGGTTTTCCACGCTGGAGGAAATCGCCTACGTGCCGATGTCCGAAATGGCCGAGATCGAGGCCTTCGACGAGGAAACCATCAACGAGCTGCGTAAGCGTGCCCGGGATGCACTGCTCACGGCTGCCATCGCCCGCGAAGAAAAGGTGGAGGAGGCTTCGGAGTTGCTGGCGATGGAAGGCATGGATGCAGAAACGGCACATCTACTTGCTAGCAAGGGGATCGGTGCGGTCGAGGAGCTGGCGGATCTGGCCGTGGACGACCTCATCGAGCTGACCGGCATGGATGCCGAGCGCGCCAAGCAGCTCATCATGACGGCGCGTGCGCCGTGGTTTGCCTGAGTGCGGGCGGCCGAAAACAGACTGGAGAAGCGGTATGGGACAATCGAGCGTGGCACAATTTGCCAGGGAGCTTAACCTGCCGGCCGAGTTGCTGCTGGAGCAACTGAAGGCGGCCGGCGTCAGCAAATCGACGCCGGAAGACAGGTTGACCGAGCAGGACAAGACGGCCCTGCTGGACTACCTGCGCAAGGGGCATGGTGCCGAGGCGCCCAAGGACAAGATCACCCTGACGCGCAGAAGCGTCACCGAAATCCGCAAGGCGGACAGCAGCGGCAAGGCGCGCACCATCCAGGTGGAAGTGCGCAAGAAGCGGGTCCTGGTGCGTCGCGACCTCGGCGAGGAAGCGGCAGCGCAAGGGGCCGAGCCGGCGCCTGCGGCGGCTCCGGAGCCGGTGGCGGAGGTGTCGGCGGTGCCGGAGCAGGCCGTTGCGGAAGCTCCGGTCACCACCCCGGCTGCCCGTGTCGGCGTGCTCGATGCCGAGCAGATCGCCAGGCGTGAGGCCGAGGCACGTCGGCAGGCCGAGCTGATTGCCATCCAGGCCGAAGAGCTGCGCCGCAAGCAGGATCTAGCACAGCGCCGCCAGGAAGAGGAAGCGCGCCGTGCCACCGGAGCGGCTGCGAAGCCGCAGCCCGACCTGAGCGAGGGCACGTTGCACAAGCCCGCCGGCAAGGAAAAGGCCAAGGAGGAAGACAAGGGCAAGAAGGGCAAGGCCGTGTCTGACTGGGGCAGTGCGCAGAAGAAGCGCGGCCTCAAGACGCGCGGTGATGTGGGCATAGGCCAGGGCTGGCGCGAACACAAGGGCCGCGGCAAGCCGCACAAGGAGACGGCACAGCAGCACGCTTTCTCCGCGCCTACCGAACCGATGGTGCGCGAAATCCTGGTGCCGGAAACCATTTCGGTGGCCGAGCTTGCCCACAGGATGGCGGTCAAGGCGACCGAAGTCATCAAGACCCTGATGAAGATGGGCATGATGGTCACCATCAACCAGGTGCTAGATCAGGAAACCGCCATCATCGCGGTGGAAGAAATGGGGCATGTCGCCAAGGCCGCCCATGCCAATGACCCGGAAGCCTTCCTGGAGGAGGCCGGGCAGGTGGAAGCGATGCCGGAGCCGCGGCCTCCGGTGGTGACCGTGATGGGCCACGTCGACCACGGCAAGACTTCGCTGCTCGACTACATTCGCCGCACGCGCGTGGCCTCCGGCGAAGCCGGCGGCATCACCCAGCACATTGGCGCCTACCACGTGGAAACGCCGCGCGGCCTGGTGACCTTCCTCGACACGCCGGGCCACGAGGCCTTCACCGCCATGCGGGCGCGCGGTGCCAGGGCGACCGACGTGGTCATCCTGGTGGTGGCGGCCGACGACGGCGTCATGCCGCAAACCGTCGAAGCCGTGCATCATGCCAGGGCAGCCGGCGTGCCGCTGGTCGTGGCGGTGAACAAGATCGACAAGCCAGAGGCTAATGTCGAGCGCGTCAAGCAGGAACTGGTGGCCCACGAGGTAGTGCCGGAAGACTGGGGCGGCGACGTCATGTTCCGCGAAGTTTCGGCCAAGACCGGCCTGGGCATCGACGAATTGCTAGAAGCGGTGCTGCTGCAGGCGGAAGTACTGGAACTGACGGCGCCGAAGAACACGCCGGCCAAGGGCATGGTGATTGAAGGCCGGCTGGACAAGGGCCGTGGCCCGGTGGCGACCATCCTGGTGCAGTCCGGCACCCTCCGGCGCGGCGACATGCTGCTGGCGGGCAGTTCGTTCGGCCGCGTGCGCGCCATGCTGGACGAATCCGGTTGCGACGTGAAGGAAGTCGGCCCCTCCATTCCGGTGGAAATCCTCGGCCTGTCCGACGTGCCCATGGCCGGCGAGGAGGTCATCGTGCTCAACGACGAACGCAAGGCGCGTGAAATCGCACTGTTCCGCCAAGGCAAGTTCCGCGACGTGAAGCTCGCCAAGCAGCAGGCGGCCAAGCTGGAAAACATGTTCGAACAGATGGCGGAGGGCGAGGTTAAGACCCTGCCGCTCATCATCAAGTCGGACGTGCAGGGTTCCTACGAGGCGCTGTCCACCTCGCTGCAGAAGCTGTCCACCGACGAGGTCAAGGTCGACATCCTGCATACCGGCGTGGGCGCCATCAGCGAATCGGACGTCAACCTGGCAGCGGCTTCCAAGGCCGTCATCATCGGCTTCAACGTGCGCGCCGATGCCAACGCGCGCAAGCTGGCCGAAACCAGCGGGGTGGACATCCGCTACTACAACATCATCTACGAAGCGGTGGACGAGGTGAAGGCGGCGCTTTCCGGCATGTTGTCCCCGGAGAAGAAGGAGAGCGCCATCGGCCTCGTGGAAATCCGCGAAGTGTTCCGCATTTCCAAGGTGGGGGCCGTGGCCGGCTGCTACGTTCTGGACGGTCTGGTCAAGCGCGGCGCCAGGGTGCGCGTGCTGCGCGATCACGTGGTGGTGCACGAGGGCGAGCTGGATTCGCTCAAGCGCTTCAAGGATGACGTACGCGAGGTCAAGGCCGGTTTCGAATGCGGTCTGTCGCTGAAGAACTACAACGACATTCAGGTGGGCGACCAGCTGGAAGTGTTTGAAGTGGTGGAGGTTGCCCGCACCCTGTAAGGGATGCAAAACACTGCGCCCGGGCGCTTGCATAGGGAAAATATTCATGGCCAAGGAATTCGCCCGTCATCAACGTGTCGCGGAGCAGATCCGGCGCGAGCTGGCCGACCTGCTGCAGTTCGAGGTCAAGGATCCGCGCGTGTCCATGGTCACCGTCACCGAGGTCGAGGTGACCAGTGACCTCGCGCACGCCAAGGTCTACTACAGCGCCGCCGAACACACGCCGGAGCTGGACCGTGGACTGCACAAGGCGGCCGGCTACCTGCGCAGCCAGCTGGCGCATCGCCTGATGATGCGCACCGTCCCGCAACTGCATTTCATCTACGATGCCTCCATCGAGCGTGGCATGCAGCTTTCCCGGCTCATCGACGAAGCGGTCGCGCAGGACAAGTCGCACTACGAACAGTAATCTCCGTGCAGTTCAAGCGCAGCAAGCGCCGCATCGACGGTGTGCTGTTGCTGGACAAGCCGACAGGCCTGTCCAGCAACCACGCCCTGCAACGGGCAAAGCGGCTGTTCCAGGCAGAGAAGGCCGGCCATACCGGCAGCCTGGATCCGTTCGCCAGCGGGCTGCTGCCCGTCTGCCTTGGCGAGGCCACCAAGTTCTCGCATTTCCTGCTGGAGGCGGACAAGACCTATCGTGCCACGCTGCAACTGGGCGCGACGAGCAGCACGGGCGACCCCGAAGGCGAGATCGTGCCGGCCGGCCCCGTGGATTTCACCGAACAGCGGCTGACCACGGTGCTGCGCGGATTTATCGGCCCCATCCAGCAAGTGCCGCCCATGCATTCCGCGCTCAAGCACCAAGGGCGGGCGCTCTACGAATATGCCCGCGCCGGGGTGGAAATCGAGCGCCCCGCGCGCGAAGTCATCATCCACCGCCTGCAGGTGCTGCGGCAGGACGCAACCCTGCTGGAAATCGAGGTGGCCTGCAGCAAGGGCACCTACATCCGCACCCTGGCCGAGGACATCGGCCGGGAACTCGGCTGCGGCGCCCATCTCGTGCAACTGCGGCGCATCGCCAGCGGCGCTTTCGGCTTGGCACAGGCCGTCACCCTGCCGCAACTGGAAGGGATGACGCCGGAGCGGCGCGATGCCTGCCTGCTGCCGGTGGATGCGCTCGTGCAGTGCCTGCCGGCGGTGCACCTCGATGCGGACAGCGCCTACTACCTGTGCCGTGGGCAGCCGGTATGGAAGGCCGGGCTCAGACAGCCAGGCATGGTGCGGCTGTATGCCGGGCCGCAGTGCTTCCTCGGTATCGGCGAAGTGCTGGCGGATGGCCGGGTGGCGCCGCGCCGCCTGCTGGCGGACTCGCAAAATGGCGAATGATGTCGAACGATATCTTGTTGACGGATGACAATTAAGGTTACAATGCGCGGTTCAAGATTAGGAGAAATCAATGTCCATTACGACTGCTGAAACGGCCAGAGTGATCGCCGAATTCAAACAAGGCGAGAACGACACCGGTTCCCCGGAGGTGCAGGTTGCTCTGCTCAGCAGCCGCATCAGCGCGCTGACCGAGCATTTCAAGATCCACGCCAAGGATCATCATTCCCGCCGTGGCCTGCTCAAGCTGGTCAGCCAGCGGCGCAAGCTGCTGGACTACCTCAAGCGCAAGAACACGGATCGTTATCGCACCCTGATCGCTCGCCTCGGCCTGCGCAAATAATTTCGGGTGTTTACATGAAATAAGCCGAAAGCCTTGCGGAAACGCAGCGCTTGTCGGCTTATTTTTTTTACAGGAAAGGACGTACAGTCGTGAACGTGATCAAAAAAACAATGACCTACGGGCGTCATCAGTTGACGCTCGAAACGGGCGAAATCGCCCGCCAGGCCGACGGCGCCGTGATGGTCAGCCTGGGCGATACCGCGGTGCTGGTCACCGCGGTCGGTAAGCGCGAAGTCAGGGAAGGCCAGGATTTCTTCCCGCTGACCGTGGATTACCAGGAAAAGACCTATGCCGCCGGCAGGATTCCGGGCGGTTTCTTCAAGCGCGAAGGCCGTCCATCGGAAAAGGAGACGCTGACCAGCCGTCTGATCGATCGGCCGCTGCGCCCGCTGTTCCCGGAAGCCTTCTACAACGAAGTGCAGATCATCGCCACCGTGATGTCGTGCGATCCCGAGATCGACGCCGACATCCCCGCCATCATTGGCGCCTCCGCCGCGCTGGCGATTTCCGGCATCCCGTTCTACGGCCCCATCGGTGCCGCCCGCGTGGCTTATCTTGACGGCGAGTACGTACTCAACCCGACCAGGAGCGAACTGGAAAATGCCGAGCTGGACCTGGTGGTCGCCGGTACCGACAAGGCCGTGCTGATGGTGGAATCCGAAGCCAGGGAGCTGGCCGAGGAGGTCATGCTGGGTGCCGTGGTGCATGGTCACCAGCAGATGCAGGCGGTGATCGGCCTGATCAACGAACTGGTCGCCGAAGCCGGCAAGGAGCCGTGGGACTGGACGCCGCCGGAAGAAGACGCCGCCATGCTGGAGAGGCTTAAGGTGCTCGCTGCCGACGACATCAACGAGGCTTACAAGATCAAGTCCAAGCAGGCGCGTTCCGGCCGCCTGGATGAAATCCGGGCGCGCGTGCTGGGCGAGATGATCGCCGCGGACACCGACACCCATGCCGCCAACCAGATCAAGGATGCCCTGTTCAAACTGGAAGCGAGTGTCGTGCGCAGCCAGATCCTCAGCGGCGAGCCACGCATCGATGGCCGCGATACCCGCACCGTGCGTCCCATCATCATCCGCACCGGCGTGTTGCCGCGCACCCACGGCTCCGCCCTGTTCACCCGCGGCGAGACGCAGTCCCTGGCCGTGGCGACCCTGGGCACCGGCCGTGACGAGCAGATCATCGACGCACTGGAGGGCGAATACACCGACCGCTTCCTGCTACACTACAACATGCCGCCTTATGCCACCGGCGAAACCGGTCGTGTCGGCAGCCCCAAGCGCCGCGAGATCGGTCACGGGCGGCTCGCCAAGCGTGCGCTGGTCGCGGTGCTGCCGAGTCAGGAGGAATTCGGCTACACCATCCGCGTGGTGTCGGAAATCACCGAATCCAACGGTTCCAGTTCCATGGCGTCCGTCTGCGGTGGCTGCCTGGCGCTGATGGATGCCGGCGTGCCGGTCAAGGCGCATGTCGCCGGCATTGCCATGGGCCTGATCAAGGAAGGCAACCGCTTTGCCGTGCTGACGGACATCCTCGGCGACGAGGATCACCTCGGCGACATGGACTTCAAGGTGGCCGGTACCGAAAAGGGCATCACCGCGTTGCAGATGGACATCAAGATCACCGGCATCACCGCCGAGATCATGAAGGTCGCGCTGGCGCAGGCGAGGGAAGGCCGCATGCACATCCTTGGCCTGATGAAGCAGGCCATGGGGCATGCGCGTGACGAACTGTCTGCCTTCGCGCCGCGCATCATCACCATGAAGATCAATCCCGAGAAAATCCGCGACGTGATCGGCAAGGGCGGTGCGGTGATCCGCGCGCTGACCGAGGAAACCGGCACGACCATCGACATCGAGGACGACGGCACCATCAAGATCGGCTGCACCAGCATGGAGGCCGGCGAGGAAGCCAGGCGCCGCATCGAGCTGATCACCGCAGAAGTGGAGGTCGGCCAGATCTATGAAGGCGCCGTGCTCAAGCTGCTGGATATCGGCGCCATCGTGTCGCTGCTGCCCGGCAGGGACGGTTTGGTGCACATCTCCCAGATTGCCCACCAGCGTGTCAACAGCGTCTCCGACCACTTGAAGGAAGGCCAGCAGGTGCGCGTGAAGGTGCTGGAAGTGGACGACCGTGGCCGCGTGCGCCTCTCCATCAAGGCGTTGCAGGAAGCGCCGGCCAAGGAGGATGCAGCCGCTCCGGCCGAACAGAAGTAAGTCTCGGCAATCCCAGTCAAAACGCCCGGATAACGCAGGTTATCCGGGCGTTTTTTGTTCGCTTGCGCCTGACACCGCGCCCGTTCCTTGTAGTTTCGGCATCAAACCGCGAAGCGGCTATCCGGAATCCGGTTTTTCAAAGACTTACTAGACCCCGGGGCTGCCGGAGGCAGAGCCCGGAACGACGCTGAACAAGCCCTTCAGCGTTTTCTTGGCATCTACTGAAAGCAGGTGGCTGAGTTATAAGGAGCCTCTGGCTACGACATATGCTGCCACGCAGGTTGGCCTACGCTGAAAGCAAGTTGCCAATTACTTGGCGACTTGCTTTTCACGGATTTCGTCGAGCGTCTTGCAGTCGATGCACAAGGTGGCGGTGGGACGGGCTTCCAGACGCTTCAGGCCGATCTCCACGCCGCAGCTCTCGCAGTAGCCATATTCGTGGGCATCGATCTTGGCCAGGGTGTCGTCGATCTTCTTGATCAGTTTGCGCTCGCGATCGCGGTTGCGCAGTTCCAGGGCCATGTCGGACTCCTGGCTGGCGCGGTCGTTGGGATCCGCGAACATGGTGACCTCGTCCTGCATGGTGTGTACCGTGCGGTCGATGTCGTCGCTCAGTTCGGCCTTCCAGTTGTTGAGGATCCGGCGGAAGTGGTTGAGCTGCCGATCGTTCATGTACTCCTCGCCGGGCTGTGCCACGTAGGGAGTGAAGTGCTTGCCAACTTCGGTCATTATGAACTCTTGTAATCCAAGGCTACGGTTGCGTAGCGGAAGTAGAAGGATGCGAAAGTTTACTACGATTCTTGCGGATGTCCAGCCAGCGTTATTCCGTTGTTGCCGATTCGCGGCATTCCTGCGCCAGCAGGGTGTTTTCCATCAGGGTGGCGACTGTCATCGGGCCCACCCCGCCGGGCACCGGGGTGATCCAGGCGGCGCGCTGGCTGGCGCCGGCGAAATCGACGTCACCGCAGATTTTGCCATCCGGCAGGCGGTTGATGCCAATGTCGATGACAATGGCGCCGGGCTTGATCCACTCGCCCTTGATCAGCCCGGGCTTGCCTGCCGCGGCGACCACGATGTCCGCGCGCGCCACGTTGGCGGCGAGGTCCCTGGTGTGGCGATGGCAGGCGGTGACGGTACAGCCGGCCAGCAGCAGTTCCAGCACCATGGGGCGGCCCACATGGTTGGACACGCCGACCACCACGGCATCCAGGCCGAGCAGCTTGACGCCGGTGGATTGCAGCAGCTTGACGACGCCAAAAGGCGTGCACGAACGCAAGGTCGGCTGACGTACCGCCAGACGGCCGATATTGTAAGGGTGGAAACCGTCGACGTCCTTGGCCGGGCTGATTTTCTCGACCAACAGCTTTTCGTCGATATGCGGGGGCAAGGGTGACTGTACCAGGATGCCGTCGATGGCGGGATCGTCGTTCAGGCGCTCGATCAGCGCGAACAGTTCGACCTGCGAGGTTGCCGCCGGCAGGTCATGGGCGATGGAGCGTATGCCGGTGCGCACGCACGCCTGGCGCTTGTTGCGCACATAGATGGCGGAGGCGGGGTCGCTGCCGACCAGCACCACCGCCAGCGTCGGTGCGCGCCTGCCTTGTGCCGCGCGCCGAACGACGTGCTGCCTGATGTTGTCCAGCATGGCTTCGGCGATTGTCTTGCCGTCGATGATCCGGGCCGACATAAGAGAGTGAATCCGCATTCGAAAAAGTGGCCATTCTAGCAGATTCAGTTTGACCGCTTGCGGCGATTGCGCTATATTCACGCCCCTCGGGGTGTAGCGTAGCCTGGTAGCGCGCCTGGTTTGGGACCAGGATGTCGGGAGTTCGAATCTCTCCACCCCGACCAGGGAAGTCCGACAAATCTGCCCGTAGCTCAACCGGATAGAGCACCAGCCTTCTAAGCTGGGGGTTACAGGTTCGATTCCTGTCGGGCAGGCCAAGGTTCCGTCGTCAGCACCGCTGGCGACAACAATGGTGGATGTAGCTCAGTT
>JBBILG010000064.1:0-11108 GCA_037445085.1 Methylobacillus sp. | reverse complement strand
AGGTAATGCGTGGTGAGGATGATGGTGTGGCCCTCGCGGTTGAGGCGACGGATGAACTCCCACAGCGTCTGGCGCAGCTCCACGTCCACGCCCGCGGTCGGCTCGTCCAGCACGATCACCGGCGGCCGGTGCACCAGCGCCTGGGCGATCAGCGCGCGCCGCTTCATGCCGCCGGACAGGCGGCGCATGTTGGTGTGCGCCTTGTCGGTGAGCTCCAGCGCCGCGATCACTTCATCCACCCAGACGTCGTTCTCGCGCCCCAGGCCGAAGTAGCCGGCCTGGAAGCGCAGCATCTCGCGCACGGTGAAGAACGGGTCGAACACCAGTTCCTGCGGCACCACGCCCAGCGCGCGGCGCGAACGCCGGTAGTCGGTCACCACGTCGCGCCCCATCACGCGCAGATGCCCGCTCGAAGGCCGCAACAGCCCGGCCAGCAGGTTGATGAGCGTGGACTTGCCGGCCCCGTTGGGCCCCAGCAGAGCGAAGAATTCTCCCTGCTCGATGGCGAGATCTACGCCTTTGAGCGCCTCGAACGCGCCGAAAGACTTGTGCACCTGATCGATCTGGATCGCGGGAATCATGACGGGGGCAGGCACCGAGCGCGCAAGGCGTCAGTGCGGATGCTGGGGGATGAGGTCGAGTACGCCGTACAGCGTGGCCAGGCTGGTCAGGTTGGCCGGCAGGTTGACGAACGCCAGGCCGGCCTTGCGCGCCTGCGCGAGGCGCAGCCATTCGAGCAGCAGGGTGAGTGCGGCGGAGTCGACTTCATTCACGCCGGCGAGATCGACTTCCAGATTGTCGCCGGCAATCACGGCGGCACCCTCTTTCAGCAGGGCAGGGACGCTGAGCATGGTCAGTGCGCCGCTGAGGCATACCCGATTGCCGTCCTTGCGGAGCTGCGCCAAGATCGTGTCAGCCTTTGTTGGTGGCGGCCGCAGTGGAGAGCTGCCGGTTTTTTTCCGCCAGGCGCTGGATCAGGCCATCGATGCCGGACTGCCGCACTTCGGCGGAGAACTGGCTGCGGTAGTTGGTGACCAGACTGACGCCCT
This sequence comes from Methylobacillus sp., assembly GCA_037445085.1. Lineage (GTDB taxonomy): Bacteria > Pseudomonadota > Gammaproteobacteria > Burkholderiales > Methylophilaceae > JBBILG01. The sequence goes on along the minus strand of JBBILG010000064.1, from coordinate 10,059 downwards.
CGATGGCAACGTCATAGACCTTCCAGCCATTCTCCTTGCGGATCAGGCGATAGTCGACAGGCAGGGGCGGCGCGCCCGGCTGCAGCACCTGGGTGCGCACCGTGACGTCGGTATCCCCGGGTTGCGTGCGCAGCGGACGGTATTCGATGGTCTGGTCGCGGAACTTGGTCAGCGCCGAGGCATAGGTGCGGATCAGCAGGGTGCGGAACTCGGACACGAACTGCGCCTGCTGCTCCTTGCTTGCGGCACTCCAGTGCCGCCCCAGCACCATGCGCGACATGCGCTCGAGATCGAAATGCGGCAGGGCCTTGCTTTCGGCCAACGCGGTGATCTTGCGCAGGTCACCGGCCTGGATGTCCTTGTCTTTCCTGATGATCTCGATGATCTCCTCGGCGGTCTGCCTGACCAGCACGTCCGGCGGGACGATTTCGGCCGCCGCGGCGAACGGCAGCAGCAGCATCGCGGCCAGCAGGTTTCTTGCGAGTGTCAGGACGTTCATTGCGCTTCCTTGGTTGCACCGTCCTCTGCCTTGCTGAAGAGGAACTGGCTGATCAGTTTTTCCAGGACCACGGCGTCCTGCGTGTGCGAAATTCTATCACCATCCCGCAACATTTCCTCGTCGCCGCCCGCCTCGAGGCCGATGTACTGTTCGCCGAGCAGCCCGGAGGTATAGATGTTGGCGAAGGTATCCTTGGGGAAGCGGTAGCTGGTGTCTATCCTGAGCGTCACTTTTGCCTCGAAGGTTTCATTGTCGAAGCGGATCTCCCCCACGCGCCCCACCACCACGCCCGCGCTCCTGACCGGCGCGCGTGTTTTCAGACCGCCGATGTTCTCGAACGCGGCGATGATCTCGTAGGTCGCGCCGACCTGGCCGGAAGTGAGGTTGCCCACCTTCATCGCCAGGCCGATCAGCGCGGCCACGCCGGCCGCCACGAAAATGCCCACCCACAAATCCAGCGTCGTCCTGTCCATGTTTTTCCTCCCCGGGTGCTAACCGATCATGAATGAGGTCAGCACGAAATCCAGTCCCAGCACCGCCAGCGACGAGTTGACCACGGTGCGCGTGGTGGCCCGGCTCACGCCCTCGGCGGTGGGCGGCGCGTCATAGCCCTCGAACAGGGCAATGATGGTGCAGGCCACCCCGAACACGCAGCTCTTGATGATGCCGTTGAGCACGTCCTCGCGCCAGTCCACGTTGGCCTGCATCTGCGACCAGAACGCCCCCTCGTCGACGCCGATCAGCGGCACCGCCACCAGATAGCCGCCGAACACCCCCATCATGGAGAACATCGAGGCCAGCAAGGGCATGGAGATCACCCCCGCCCAGAAGCGCGGCGCCACCACGCGGGCGATGGGATTGACCGCCATCATTTCCATCGCCGAGAGTTGCTCGGTCGCCTTCATCAGGCCGATTTCCGCAGTAATAGCGGTGCCGGCGCGCCCGGCGAACAAGAGCGCGGTGACCACCGGACCCAGTTCGCGCACCAGGGACAATGCCACCAACACGCCAACGGCATCGGCCGAACCATATTTCTGCAGCGTGTTGTAGCCCTGCAGGCCCAGCACCATACCGACGAACAGCGCCGACACCAGGATGATGATGAGCGAGAGCACACCGGTGTAGTAGATCTCGCGTATGGTGAGGTGCAGACGGCGGAAACTCTCGCCCGACAGTACCAGGGTGTACAGGAAGAAGCGTGCGGCCCCGCCCAGGCGCCAGACACGGTCGATGACGCGATGGCCGATGCCGCGCAGGGCATGGGTCAGCCGGTCAAGCATGGGCACCACGCAACAGGTCCTGGCGATAGTCGGGCGCAGCATAGTGGAAAGGCACCGGCCCGTCCGCCTCGCCGTGCACGAACTGGTGCACGAACGGCAGCTCGGAGGCGCGCAGCTCGTCCGGCCTGCCTTCCGCCACCACTACACCATTGGAGACGAAATACACGTAATCCACCATGGCAAAGGTTTCGTGCACGTCGTGGGTCACCACGATGGAAGTGGCACCGAGGGCGTCGTTGAGGCTACGGATGAGGTTGACGATGACACCCATGGAAATCGGATCCAGCCCGGCGAACGGCTCGTCGTACATGATGAGGGCCGGATCCAGCGCCACCGCACGCGCCAGCGCCACGCGCCGCGCCATGCCGCCGGAGAGCTGGGACGGCATCAGGTCACGCGCGCCGCGCAGGCCGACCGCGTTGAGCTTGAGCAGCACCAGGTCGCGGATGGCGGATTCCGGCAGGTCGGTGTGCTCGCGTAGCGGGAAGGCGACGTTGTCAAAAACGGAAAGATCGGTAAACAGTGCGCCGAACTGGAACAACATGCCCATCTTGCGCCGCATGCAGTAAATGCCCGAGCGGTCCAGCGCATGCACCACCTGGCCCTCCACCCGCACCTCGCCGCAGGATGGCTTGAGCTGGCCGCCGATCAGGCGCAGCAGGGTGGTCTTGCCGGAGCCGGAGCCGCCCATGATGGCGACCACCTTGCCGCGCGGGATGCGCATGTTGATCCCCTTGTGCAGCAGGCGGCCGTTGTAGGCAAAGGACAGCTCACGGATTTCGACGATGTTGTCAGACATAAGTGCCGCATTCTAATGCAAATCGGGAGGCGGTGCGAACCCCCCGCCGCAAGAGCAGGCAAGCGCGGGGCTGCGCCGCGCGCCCCGCGCCGTTTGCCCGCCGTTCAGAGCTGGCCGTAGGAATGCAGCCCGGACAGGAACATGTTGACGCCGAGGAAGGCGAAGGTGGTCAGCAGCAGGCCGACCACCGCCCACCATGCCAGCAGGGGGCCGCGCAGGCCCTTGACCAGGCGCAGATGCAGCCAGGCGGCGTAATTGAGCCAGACGATGAGCGCCCAGGTTTCCTTCGGATCCCATGACCAGTAACTGCCCCAGGCTTCCGCCGCCCACATGGCGCCAAGGATGGTGGCGATGGTGAAAAAGACGAAGCCGATGGCGATGGACTTGTACATGAAATCGTCCAGCACCTCGCGGGCCGGCAGCCGCGAGGCCAGCAGGCCGCGCCCCGCCAGCAGGTAGGCGACGCCGACTGCAGCGGCCAGCGAGAAACCCCCGTAACCGATGAAGTTGGTCGGCACGTGCACCTTCATCCACCAGCTCTGCAATGCCGGTACCAACGGCTGGATGTGATAGGCCTGGCGGTCGAAGGTGTACCACAGGATAAAGCCCACCGCCGCACTCACCACCAGCATGACGAACGCCCCGAGCTGGCGGGTGGCGTAGCGCCGCTCGTAGTAGAGGTACATCAGGGCAGTGACGATGCAGAACAGGATGAACACCTCGTACAGGTTGCTGACGGGGATGTAGCCGACATCGGGCCCGGTCAGGTAGGACTCGTACCAGCGCACCATGAGGCCGACGAAACCCATCAGCACGGCACTCCAGGTAAGCGCCGTCGCCACCTTGCCGGCGAATTCGGCACGCGCCAGCAGCGCCAGCCAGTAGGCCGCGGTCGCCAGGATAAACAGCACGCTCATCCACATCACGGCCGACTGGCTGGACAGCAGATACTGGAGGAAGAAGGCCTGTTCGGCGCGCGCCAGGTCACCCTGGTACTGTCCGATGGCGAACAGGCTCAAGCCTGCGATGCCGAGCATGAGCACGCGAACCGGCTTGAAGTACCAGCCCAGCCAACTGAAGCCGACCACCGAGCCAAACAGGACACTCTCTTCATAGAGGTTCATGTATTCGGCAAAGCGCGCATAGGCGAACAGGGCGCCCGCCAGCAGTAACATGGCATAACCCCAGTCAACCCAGGTCAGGCGCTTGAGTAGGGGTTGCGGGGCAGCAAAGGGCAGGGTCGTCTCCATCATCATCCTTCCAGCAAGACTTGCAGTTGTTGGCGATAGCGGGCGAATTCGTTTTCGAAATCGGGACTCTTGCGGCTGGCCGACATGGCGAACAGTACTTGCCGCGCTGCGGGTTTGACCAGCAGCCAGATTCTGCGTTCACGCAGGTAGAGCATGGCGAAGATGCCCATCACCAGCAGCACCGAGCCGGCATAGACCAGGTTCTTGCCCGGCGCGCGGGTGAGCTGGAAGCCGCTCGCCTGCCGGTGGCCGAAATCGGCGAGCTGCAGGAAGAACGGCGAACCATAGAAGAACAGGTCGCTCATCGAGTTGAGGCTGTCGTGCAAAAACTCCAGGGTATCGCCGTCCGGCTGCGGCGGCGGCAGGCCAGCGCGCTCGCGGCTCATGATCAGCGCCTCGAAGGCGGCATTGCCCACCACCTTGAGATAGACCTCCGCCGCCCGCTCGCGCTCCGCCTCGGGCACCGCCTGCTCGATGACCTCCGCCACACGCACGTATCCGCCCTTGGCGAAGGCGCCCAGCAACTGGCGCACGCTCTGCTCGAAGCGCGCCCGCACCTCGGGCGTCGCCGTCTCCGGCGTCGTCTTATCGGCCAGCCGGCGGGCGATCTCGGGCAGTTGCGCGGCATCGAACAGCACGGCGTGCAGGCGCATGTAATCGCCGATGGAATTCTCGGGATCCGCCGGGATGCGCAGGTAGCGGTAATCCTCCTGCAGCGTCTCGCGCATGCCGGAGACGAAATAGGCACGCCCGTCCAGGTTCAGCGGCTGCATGTAGTTGAGGTATTCGCGCGCCTGCCCCTGGCTGTCGCGCACCTTGAAGGTCAGGCTGGGACCAACGTTGCGTGGCTGCGCGCCAGGCCCTTCATCCAGGGTGAGGATGTTGAAAAAGCGGAAATCCTCGAACTCGATGCGCAGCACGTTCTCGCCTTCGCCGGCGATGACGTCCTCGAACACGCGGGTGCGCACCCGGTCCGGCGCGCCTTCGCCGCTGAACAGCGGCCACACGTCGAGTTCCAGCAGCGAGCCGCCATCCTGGAAATCCGACTGGTAGATGACGATGCCATCGTGGACGAGCGGATGGTTGACGCGGATGGTCGCCTGCCGCGGCTGCGGCAGGTCGGGGTCGAGGATTTCGACGTCGCTCTCGAACGACTTGGGCTGGCCGGTCGCGTAGTGCTCGATGCGAAAATCCTTGAGCCGCACGGTGAACGGCAATTCCTGCACCAGGTAGCCGTCGCGCATGCGGATAAAGGCGGCATCGCCCTGCGCGCCCTCCGGCAGGGTCAGATTGGCGCGGAACGACAGATTGGCCACCGACAGGCGGCTGTCCTGCGGCACCTCTTCGGCGGCGAGATCGCGCGTTTCCACGCGCTTGACGCCGAAGCCCTCCTGCAGCTTGAACGGCACGTTGCCATCGAGCAGGCCGCCGATGCAGATGACGACGATGGCGCCGTGCGTGAGGAGGTAGCCCAATCGCTGGTAGCTGCCGGCCTTGGCGGCGAGCAGCACGTCGCCGCCGGCACGCTGCTCGACCTTGTAACGGAAACCGTGCGCGACGAGAAAATCCTGCAGGCGCCGGGCCACGCCGGCAGACTCGTCCGCGCAGACGTATTCGGCGCGGTGCGCGAAACTGCGCAGCGAGGTTTCCGTGGCGTGCTCGCGGTAGGCACGCAGTTCGCGCAGCATGCCCGGCGTGTTGCGGTAAATGCACAGGCTGGTGGACAGCACCAGAAACAGCAGGATGAGCAGGAACCAGGCGCTGTGATAGACGTCGTACAGCCCCAGCCCTTCGAACAGCCCGAACCAGAACTGGCCGAACTGCACGACATAGTTGGCGTAAGGCTCGTTCTGCTTGAGCACCGTGCCGATGATCGAGGCGATGCCGAGCACGGTGAGCAGCGCGATGGCAAAACGCATCGAGCTCAGCAGTTCGTACAGCTTGGCTGCGAAGGAAGTAGGGTTTTTCAAGGTTGTCAAACGCACCGGGGTGGCCATGCCACCCCGGTTAACGCATCAATCTGGCTATCGGATTACTTGAGGCCCTGGATGTAGTCGGCCACGGCGGCGATGTCCTCGTCGGTCATCTTGGCGGCGATCACGCGCATCATCTTGGCGTTGCCGCGCTCGCCGCTGCGGAACGCCTTCATCTGCACCACCGTGTAATCGGCATACTGACCGGCGAGCCGCGGGAACTGGGCCGGGATGCCGGCGCCATCGGGCAGGTGACAGGCCATGCAGGCCGGCACGCCCAGAGCGGCGATGCCGCCGCGGTAGATCTTCTCGCCGCGCGATCCCTTGCCGTTGCTCTGCGCCGCACCGGGCGACATGCTCTGGGCAGCGTAATAGGCGGCGAGATCGGCCATGTCCTGTTCGCTCAGGTTGGCCACCATGCCCGTCATCACCGCATTGGCGCGTACCCCGGACTTGAATTCGCGCATCTGCTTGAGCAGGTATTCGGGGTGCTGTCCGGCGAGCTTGGGGTTGAGGCTGATCGCGCTGTTGCCATCGGCACCATGGCAGGCCACGCACGAGGCGGCGAGCGCCTCGCCCCTGGCGGCCACGCCTGCCGCGTGGACGGTGGGCACACTCAGCAGTCCTGCTGCAACCAGCATCAAGGCACGAAGAATCATCACAGTCACCTCAACTCCGCGTTAGGGGTGGAAACGGAATACGGCATTTTATCCAAGTTCAGGATATCGTGGTAGCATTTCGCTCCCGCACGGAAGCCCGCCATGCCCTTGTTCCAGCACGCCAGGTTCCACCTTTCCGCCCACGAGCTGCGTGACCTGCCACCGCCCGCCGGCATCGAGGTCGCCTTCGCCGGCCGTTCCAACGCCGGCAAGTCCAGCGCCATCAACACGCTGGCCAACCACACGCGCCTGGCTTTCGTCAGCAAGCAGCCGGGGCGCACGCAACTGATCAACTTCTTCGGCCTGGGACAGGATCGCTATCTGGTGGACCTGCCGGGCTACGGCTATGCCAAGGTGCCGGAGGCCATGCGCCGCCACTGGCAGCAGGTGCTGGCGGCCTACCTCTCGCAGCGCACGAGCCTGCACGGCCTGGTGCTGGTGATGGACGCGCGCCATCCGCTCACCCCGCTGGACCGCCAGATGCTGGACTGGTTCGGCCCCACCGGCAAGCCCATCCACGTGCTGCTCACCAAGGCTGACAAGCTGTCCAGGAGCGAAGCGCTGAAAACCCTGGCCGCGGTGCGCAGGGAACTGGGGGATGCCTGGGGGCGCTGCACGGCGCAACTTTTCTCCAGCCTGAAGAAACAAGGGGTGGAGGAGGCCGAGCAGGTGATCGGTGCCTGGTTATACCCGCCGGAAGATCAAATCCCACACCCCGTGACCGAGGGTTAGCCCGCGCCGCTCGAACCCGGTGAGCGGCCGGTAGTCCGGGCGCGGCGCGTAGTCCGCCGCGATGTTGGCGAACCGCGGCTCGGTGCGCAGCACTTCCAGCGCCCAGCGGGCGTAGTCCTCCCAGTCGGTGGCAAAGTGCAGGTAGCCGCCCGGCTTCAGCCGGGCGCATAGCAGGCGCGCGAACTCCGGCTGCAGCAGGCGCCGCTTGTGGTGGCGCTTCTTCGGCCAGGGGTCGGGGAAGAAAATGTGCACGCCATCCAGCGCACCGTCCGCGATCATGTCGCGCAGCACCTCCGCCGCGTTGTGCTGGACGATGCGCACGTTAGCCAGCCCGCGTTCTTCAATCAGTCTGAGCAGGTTGCCCACGCCCGGGGTGTGCACTTCCACGCCGAGGTAATCCCGGTCGGGGTTGGCCACGGCGATTTCCGCAGTGGCACCGCCCATGCCGAAACCGATTTCCAGAATCTTCGGCGCCGGCCGGCCAAAGACGGCGTCGAGATCGAGCGTGATTGGCGCATAGGCGATGCCATAGCGCGGCAGCAGCGTGGCCACCGCGCGCTGCTGGGCGGCGCTGAGGCGCCCCTGGCGCAGGACGAAGCTGCGGATGGGTCGGTGATGCTGCATCAACGCTCGTCGCACAAAGGTGCGCATTATACAACCGTCAGCACCGCGGCGCCGGTGAGCCGGCCGCCACGCAGATCCTCCAGCGCCGCGTTGGCCTGCTCCAGCGGGTAGGCCCGCGTCGCCGTGCGTAGCGGCACCTGCGGCGCCAGCGCCAGGAATTCCTCGCCGTCGCGGCGGGTGAGATTGGCCACCGAGACCAGGCGGCGCTCGCCCCACAGCAGCGCGTAGGAAAACTGCGGGATGTCGCTCATATGGATGCCGGCACACACCACCGTGCCGCCTCTCGCCACGGCGGCGAGCGCCCGCGGCACCAGGGCGCCGACCGGGGCGAACAGGATGGCGGCATCCAGCTCCGCCGGCGGCGGCATGGTGGAATCGCCCGCCCACGCCGCGCCCAGTTCACGGGCGAATGCCTGCCCCACGGTGTCGCCCGGTCTGGTGAACGCATACACCTCGCGCCCCTGCCAGTGCGCCACCTGGGCGACGAGGTGCGCCGCCGCGCCGAAGCCATACAACCCCACCCGCCGCGCATCGCCCGCCGCCAGCAGCGCCCGGTAGCCGATCAGGCCGGCGCACAGCAGCGGCGCGGCCTCCGCGTCCGCATACGCTTCCGGAAGGGCGAAGCAATAGCGCGCATCCGCCACCGTGTACTCGGCATAGCCGCCGTCGAGATGGTAGCCGGTGAAGCGCGCGCCGGCGCACAGGTTCTCGCGCCCACTGCGACAGTAGGCGCAGGTGCCGCAGGTGCGGCCCAGCCACGGCACGCCGATGCGCTGGCCGACTGCGAACCCCGCCACCTCCGCGCCAAGCGCTTCCACACGGCCGACAATCTCGTGCCCCAGCACCAGCGGCAGCTTGGGCTCGGCCAATTCGCCGTCGGCCACGTGCAGGTCGGTACGGCACACACCGCAGGCATGCACCCTGATCAGCAGTTCGCCCGCGCCAGGCCGCGGCCGTCCGAGCCGCGCCAGCCGCAACGGCCGGCGCGGCGCGTCCAGCAGCATGGCACGCATAGTGTCACAGGACATGGCGTCGATCTCCCTGGCGAAAGCCCGGTAGCGGCACCTCCAGCCCGCGGCCGAGCGCGATGGCCTTGAACAGCTCGCCCATTTCCGCCGGCGAGAGCAGTTTCTGCGCCTGCGCAGCGAGCGGCAGGTAGGCCGCGGCATCCCGCGCCGACACCTCCGCCAGCAGGTCGGTGATGCCGCAGTCGACGAGGAACTGCGCCTGGCTGGCATAGCCCATGAGCCGCAGCCCACAGCCGACGCCGGCCTCGGCCACGGCGGTGAAATCGACATGGGCGGTGATGTCCTGCAAACCGGGGTGCAGCAGCGGGTCGTCGTGGGCAAGCTGGCGATAATGGCACATCAGCGTGCCGGCGACGCGCTGCGGATGATAATACTCGCGGCGCGGAAAGCCGTAGTCGACGAACAGCAGCAGGCCGCTGCTGAGCCGCTCGGCGAGGCTCGCCACCAGGGCGGGCACGGCGAGGCTGATCTCGCTTCTGTAACCCGCCGGCAGATCGAGGTGCCGTGCCGCCTGCCGCAGCGCGCCTTCGCTCAGCGGGCGCTCCTGCCAGGCGAGCGCGTGATCCCGCCAGACGATACCGCGTTCGTGGATGCCGTCCGCGCGCCAGGCCAGCAGATGCACCGGCAGGGCATCCAGCAACTCGTTGCCGAACACCAGCCCCTCCAGCGCATCGGGCAGGGCATCCAGCCATTCCACGCGCCGCGCCAGCTCAGCCGGAAGCATTTTATCCACGGTTTCTCGCTGCACTTCGCGCAAGTGTGCGCTGACTTCCAGGATGCGGTAACGGCGCGGCAGGACATCTAGCCGCTTGAGCTCCAGCAGCAGTTGCGCGGCCAGTTTTCCTGTACCGGCGCCGAGTTCCAGCACGTCGCCGGCCGTCTCGCGCAGCACAGCGGCCGCCGGCCGTGCCAGCGCGCGGGCGAACAGCGGCGAGAGTTCCGGCGCGGTGACGAAATCGCCGGCCGCGCCGAATTTGGCGGTGCCGGCACTGTAGTAGCCCAGTCCGGGCGCATACAGCGCCCGTTCCATGTAGCGGGCGAAATCCAGCCAGCCACCGTTGTCGGCGATGGCGGTGCGCACGGCGGCGAGCACCTGCGCGGCATGGACCTGCTGCGCGGAGGAAAGGGGAGGCAATAAGGTCATGACGGGGGTTTGGGCACTATTGATCCGACAAGATGAAGTTTTCAAGCCGCATGCTGCACGATTGGGTCCTG
>JBBILG010000063.1:0-11162 GCA_037445085.1 Methylobacillus sp. | reverse complement strand
CGCCAGACACCCCACCCCCACCAAGGCCCCGCAAGGGGCCTTGGCATTTGCTTGCCAGACACGGCTTCCCGCATTTACGCAGCTGCTGCGCGGGTCGGTGGTGGTGTCTGTGTCTGCCGGAACAGGCGTGGAGGAAGGCTACGACCTGCTCGGCTATTCTTCCTTCCGGGCCGGCAGCGTGCCACCCGAGCAGCTCCTCGCCCACGGCAGGAATGTGCGGGCCGACGTGGTCATCGTCTATACCCGCGGCATGGGCCGCCTTCGCGATGCCGACAGTCTGCCCGACGGTGCTGACCCCGCCTTCTACGATTATTTTGCCGCGTACTGGACCAAACTGCCGCCCCAGATACTCTGGCCTGCACGTGCAGAAGAACCGGCAGGCGGAGGAGGCGGCCTCAGGGTAATGGCGGTAATCCGCCACTCCCCGGCGGCATTGGCGGGAATGGAGAGCGGGGATATCCTGCTGCAGTTGGGGGATACCGTGCTGCAGGAACCGGCGCAGCTCGTCGAGGTGACCGGCCGGCTGGCCGGGCAGTCGGCGGATGCCGTTATCCTGCGCGACGGCCAGCGTATGCAGCGGTCACTGATCCTCAACTCCGCGCGCTGAACGCGACCGCCCGCTCATGGGTGCCCGCCCAAAAACGTAACGGGCGGGCACGGCCCGTGCGGACGCGCAAGCTCAGTTGCCGCCGGGAGTCACTGTGCCGGAATGGCCGGCCTGCGCCTTCAGGCTTTGCCGCCAGGCTTCCATCTGCGGGCCTTGAGGTCGCCGGTTGGCCATGATGGCGCGCTCGTTGGCATAACGCTGGGCGGAATAGCCAAGGCCGAACAGGCTGGGGCTGTAGGTGGTCGCTTCCATGGTCGTGCTCCTCTATCGTCAAAGTTTACGGTCACCCGATGCCACGGTGGGTGTGCATCGGCGTAATAGCGTTCATGATGACGAGATGAAGGCGTTAATACAAATTAATATTTCAAATATAATTCATAAATATTAATTTATATGTGAGGCTCAATTCAGGTCGCGCAGGCCTTCCTGGAGCAGATAGTCCACGAATCGCTGGCCGATCAGCGACAGCGGCCGGTCGGCGAGGGTGACGATGTACCACGTGGAGGGGATGGGGAAGCCCTCGCAGGCGAGCTCCACGATTCCCTTGGTGTCGCGCAGGGCGTGGCGGGAGATGATGGAAAGACCCAGCCCGCCGGCGACTGCCTGCTTGATTGCCTCGTTGCTGCCGATTTCCATGCGCACACTGGGTTTGAGCGCATGCGCGGCGAGAAACTCGTCGATGGCGATGCGGGTGCCGGAGCCGGGTTCTCGCAGCAGCAGCGTTTCCTTCGCCACGTCTTCCAGCGTGATGCGGCCGAATGGCGCGCAGGGATGGCTGGCAGGCGCGATCAGCACCAGCGGATTGTCCAGGAACGGCTTGACGTCGAGCGTCATGTCTTCAGGGGGACGTGCCATGAAGGTCAGGTCGTCCAGCCCGTCGCGCAGGCGCTTGAGGACGCTTTCGCGGTTGCCCACCTCGATGGTCACTTCGATACCCGGATGGGCGCGGCAGAACGGCCCGATCAGGCGCGGGATGAAATATTTTGCGGTGCTCACCACCGCCAGCCGCAAGCGGCCGCGCTTCAAGCCCTTGAGGTCGTTGATGTGTGCCTCGAAGTCGCTCCAAGCCTGCGACATCAACTGGCAGGCGCGGTACAGCGCCTCGCCGGCATCGGTCAGGCGCTGTTCGCGCCCGCTGTTCTCGAACAGCGGCAGTCCGATTTGCTCCGTCAGCTGCTTGAGCTGGATGGAAACGCTGGGCTGGGTGCAATGCAGCTTGCGTGAAGCCGCCGTGACGCCGCCATGGCGGATGACGGCCTCGAAAATCTGCAACTGGCGCAGGGTGGCGTGCATGGCAGTTCATAGAACAGTATATATAAGCATAATATAAAACATTAGTTTTCATAAATCAATTGCACGAACCTCGACGCACAGCGATTTCCGACTGGCAGACTCCGGTATCGCGGCCATCTTCACTGGCATCGTTTTCAAGGGCATACTTTGGACATCCCTGCCAGAAATGTGGGCAGGGCGCGCGCCGCCGGGCGGGCCTCCGCATCCGGGCGCAACCTGCTCCACCACACGGCGTACATGGCGCTGCCACGACATGAAAGGACGCTGGCATCATGACCTATACCGAAAACAACCGCGAGAGCGCCGTGCGCAGCGCCTCAGGAACCGACCGCGGTCCGACGCGCGCCGCGGGGACGCAGTTCGGACAGGGGATGGCGCAGATTCATGAGCATTACGACACCTATCTCGTCGACCAGTGGGGCGTGTTGCATGACGGGCAAGCGCCCTACCCGGGCGCGGCGGAGTGCCTGCGGCAACTGATGGCGGCGGGCAGGCGGGTGGTGATCTGCAGCAACTCCGGCCGGCGTGCCGCCGACAATATCGCGCGCCTGCGCGCCTTGGGTATCGATGGCGATTGCTATACGGATCTGGTGACTTCCGGGGAGGTAGCCTGGCACATGCTCAAGACCGGCGGCGGCGTTGCCGGCGCATTGCCGGGCCGGCGCTGCCTGCTGTTGCAGAGCGATGCCGGCGCAGACTTCGCCGCGGGGCTGCCGCTGCAGCTGGTCGAAGACGTCGGGGAGGCCGATTTCATCCTGCTCACCGGCGTGGATGATGCGAGGTCGCAGGAATACTACCGGCAGGCGCTCGATGCGGGCGCGCAGCGCGCCCTGCCCATGCTGTGCGCCAACCCCGATCTCACCCGCCTCACCCCGCAGGGGCTGCAGGCGGGGGCGGGGGCCCTCGCCTGGCGCTATGAAGTCGCGGGCGGCCGCGTGATCTACGTGGGCAAGCCCTATCCCGACATTTACGCGCACAGCCTGCTGCGTGCCGGCGGCGGCCGCGCGCTCGCCGTCGGCGATTCCCTGCATCACGATATCGGCGGCGGCCACGCGGCCGGCATCGACACGTTGCTTATCCTGGGCGGCGTGCATGCCGATGCGTTTACCGTCACGCAGCGCCCGTCCGAACGCTTGCGCATCCTCCGCGACATTGTGGGCGACGACGGCGCCATGCCGGACTGGGTGCTGCCGTATTTCCACTGGTAGCGCCGTCCATTCGGCGGATCGCCGCCCGCCGCCCCGCCCTGAGGGGGCTTGCCCGCCCCGGTCATTTACGGCTTGCATGGGTAGGCGCGCGCCAGCGCGAGGATGGCGCTTCTGCGGCCGCTGTTGGCGTGTTCCTGCGGGTTGTCGCGCAGCCAGCGCAGGATGATGGCGAGCGCCTTGTGGCGGCTAATGGCCGCCTCCGGCGGGCAGACGGCGATGGCTTCTCCGATGCGGAAATCGCTCACGCCGAAGCCGTCGAGCAGGCCGGATATGTAGCCCATGCACCACATCGCGTCCAGTGCCTCCTCCGCCGACAGCTTCTGGTTTTGCAGCGATTTTTCGTAGGCGCCGCAGCGCGCCAGGAGGTCGGCGCCGCTGGCGGTAGCCCCGGCCGCAGATGCCGTGGCGAAGAGGAGCAAGGCGAGCAGCAGGCGGATCATGCGGGCCGGTGTCCCTTGTGCCCGTGGTTCTGGTCGAGCAGGCTGTAGTAGTTGGACGGCGTCAGCACGGTGGGCACGGCATCGGGCAGCGTATGCGGGTAATCCTTGCTGTAGTGCAGGCCGCGGCTTTCATGACGCTCCAGCGCGCTCTTGACGATGAGTTCGGCCACCTGCAGCAGGTTGCGCAGTTCGATGAGGTCGTTGCCGATGCGGAAATGGCTGTAGAACTCGTGCACCTCGTCGCGCAGCAGGTGGATGCGGTGCAGGGCACGCTCCAGGCGCTTGTCGGTGCGCACGATGCCGACGTAATTCCACATGAAGCGGCGCAGTTCGTCCCAGTTCTGCGCGATGACCACTTCCTCGTCCGCGTCGGTGACGCGGCTCTCGTCCCAGTCCGGCAGTTCCGGCGGCGCGGCCACCGGCGCGGCCAGCATGTCGCGCGCCGCGGCTTCGGCGAACACCATGCATTCCAGCAGCGAGTTGGAGGCCAGCCGGTTGGCGCCGTGCAGCCCGGTGCACGCGGTTTCACCGACGGCATACAGCCCCGGCAGGTCGGTGCGCGCATCAAGGCCGGTCATCACCCCGCCGCAGACGAAATGCACCGCCGGCACCACCGGAATGGGTTGTCGGGTGATGTCGATGCCGAGTTCCAGGCAGCGCCGGTGGATGGTCGGGAAATGCGCAATGACGAAATCGGCGGGGCGGTGGGAAATGTCGAGATAGACGCAGTCCATGCCGCGCTTCTTCATCTCGAAGTCGATGGCGCGCGCTACCACGTCGCGCGGCGCCAGCTCGGCGCGCGCGTCGTGCGCCGGCATGAAGCGGGTGCCGTCTGGCAGCCTGAGCAGTCCGCCCTCGCCGCGCACCGCCTCGGTGATGAGGAAGGACTTGGCCTGCGGGTGGTACAGGCAGGTGGGGTGGAACTGGATGAATTCCATGTTGGCCACGCGGCAGCCGGCGCGCCAGGCCATGGCGATGCCGTCGCCGGTGGAGACATCCGGGTTGGTGGTATAGAGATAGACCTTGCCGGCCCCCCCGCAGGCCAGCGCCGTGTGCTGGGCGGCGATGGTGCGCACGCGGCCGGAAGTCTTGTCCAGTACGTAGGCGCCCAGGCAACGGTTCTTGCGACGCCCCAGCTTGCGCGCGGTGATGAGATCCACCGCGATGTGCTCTTCCAGCACGGCGATGTTGGGGTGGTTGCGCACGTGGGCGGCCAGGGTCTCCTGCACCGCCTGGCCGGTGGCGTCGGCGGCATGGATGATGCGGCGCCTGCTGTGGCCGCCCTCGCGGGTGAGATGGAAGCCGCTGTCGTCTTCCTCTCGGGTGAACGGCACGCCCAATCCGATCAGCCATTCCACGGCGGCGCGGCCGTGCTCGACCACGTAGCGCGTGACTTCCGGGTCGCACAGGCCGGCGCCGGCGACGAGGGTGTCCTGGATGTGCGCCTCCAGCGAGTCTTCGTCGGTCTGTACCGCGGCGATACCGCCCTGCGCCCAGTTGCTGGCGCTGTCCGAGAGGCCGCGCTTGGTGACCAGGCATACCTTGTGCCGGGGCGCCAGCCGCAGGGCGAGCGTCAGTCCGGCAAGGCCGCTGCCGATGATGAGAACGTCGTAGCGCACGCGATTTTCGGGGAATTTGAACCAAACGCAGTGTACTGCGGTCTCTGGAGGCCGTACAGAGCGATGTGCTGCGCTATACTTCACGAAACCACAAATCAATGGAGGGCGCCCGCATGGGCGATCGTGAACTGGATCAGGAGCTGGTCGAGCGTGCGCAGCGCGGCGACAAACAGGCGTTCGGCTTGCTGGTGTCCAAGTACCAGCGCAAGCTCGGGCGCCTGCTGGCGCGCATGATACGCGATCAGGCCGAAGTCGAGGACGTGGTGCAGGAAGCCTTCATCAAGGCCTATCGCGCCCTGCCCAACTTCCGCGGCGACAGCGCCTTCTATACCTGGCTGTACCGCATCGGCATCAATACCGCCAAGAATCACCTGGTGGCGATGGGCCGGCGGCCGCAGGTATCCACCGACATCGAGGTGGAGGACGCAGAAAACTTCGAGGACGGCGAGGATCTGCGCACCATCGCCACCCCGGAGAGTGAACTCATGAGCAAACAGGTTGCCCAAACCGTGAACGAAGCGGTGGCCGGCCTGCCGGAAGAACTGCGCACGGCGATCACCTTGCGCGAGATCGAAGGGTTGAGCTACGAGGAAATCGCGACTCTGATGAACTGCCCGATTGGGACGGTGCGTTCGCGCATCTTCCGCGCGCGGGAAACCATAGCGGAAAAATTGCGGCCCCTGCTGGGGACCTCGGAAAACAGGAGATGGTGATGAAAGAACGGATTTCCTCCCTGATGGATGGCGAGTTCGAGCCGGAAACGGCCGAACCCCTGTTCAAGGCACTGGCTGCCGACGCCGGTCTGCGCAAGACCTGGGACGTCTATCACCTGATCGGCGACAGTCTGCGCGGCAACCCCGAATTCAGCGCGGATTTCGAGGCGCGCCTGCGGGCATGCCTGGAGGCGGAGCCGACCGTGTTGGCGCCGCGCCGGGCACATCGCCCCCGGCCTTCCCTGGTCTGGTCGGCGGTTGCCTCGGTGGCGGCCGTCGTGTTCGTTGGCTGGGTGGCCATGCAGCAGCTCCAGTCGCCACGGCCCGACATGCCCGGCGTCGCCGAAAACAGCGTCTCGCCGGAGTCCGTCAACTCCTACCTGCTCGCCCATCACGAACTGTCGCCCGGCGGCGTGCATGTGCCCCATTACGTGCGCCCCGTCGCTTTTGCCGGCAGCGGCAACTGATCCCTATGCTGCGCGTTCTGCTGTTGCTGCTGGCCTTGACCTTCTGCCTGCCGTTGCGTGCGGCAGGGGCGGATTCTGAAAGAGACCCCTGGCTGCTGCTGGAGAAAGCCAGCCGGGCCGCCCATCAACTGAACTACAGGGGCATTTTCGTCTATCAGGCCGGAAAAGTGATGCATTCCATGCGCATCTCGCACATGAATTACGCCAACGGCGAATACGTGCGCCTGATGTCGCTGGACGGCACCCCGCGCGAAGTGCTGCGCCAGGGCAAGGAGATGGTGATCTACAATCCCGGCAACGGGAAGGTGCTGATCGACAAGCGCAAGCTGCCGATCACCTTCCCCGCCATCCTGCCGGACTTCATCGACCGCCTGCGGGCCAGCTACCAGGCACGGCTGGGCGGCGAGGAGCGCGTCGGCGAACGCAACGGCGTAGTGGTGCACCTGGAGCCGCGTGACGGCTACCGCTACGGCTACCGCTTCGCGGTCGACAGCGAACACGGCCTGTTGCTGAAATCGGTGATGCTGAACGAGCGCGGCGACGTCATCGAACAGGTGGCGTTCAATCAGCTGGCGCTGATGGATGGCAACAACATGGACTGGTTCCAGCCCGACATCGACCGGCGCAAGACTTATGAAATGCAGCCCGAGGAGACGGTGACGCCGATCGCGGCGGCAGGCGGAGGGTGGACCCTGACAGAGCTGCCGCCCGGCTATGTCAAGGTGGGGCATGTGCGCCGCAACCAGCCCGGCAAGTCGGTGCCGGTGGACCATGTGGTGTTCAGCGACGGACTGGCCTCGGTGTCGCTGTTCATCGAGGTGCTGGCGGGCAACGCCACGCCCAAGGTCGGGCTGACCAGCCGGGGTGCCACCAACGTCTATGCCCAGGTCGTGGAGGGCTACCAGGTCATCGTGGTCGGCGAGGTGCCGCAGGCCACGGTGAAAAGGATCGCTGAAGCGGTCAGCTTCGGGAAGCCATGATAGAAGAACGCGCCGTGGTCGTCGGCATCGACGGCGAGCAGGCCCTGCTGGAGATCGTGCGCAGCAGGCCATGCGGCCTGTGCGGGCAGACCCGCGGCTGCGGCATCTCGATGTGGGGGAGGCTGCTCGGGCACCGCGGCAACGTGTTCCGCGCAGAAAACCGCATCAACGCCCGTGCCGGCGATTGGGTGGTCGTCGGGATCGAAGAGCAGGCGCTGCTGGCCGGCTCATTGGCTGTGTATGGAGTGCCTTTGGCATTGTTGCTGGCCGGCGCGGTGCTGGGCGGAGTGCTGCTGCCCGCATCATTCGGTGCTGATGTCAGGTCGCTGGCGGGCGCCGCCGCCGGGCTGCTGCTGGGCCTGTTGTGGCTCAGGGGAGGCGCGTCCGGACGCGGACTGCCCGCCCGCTGTCGCCCTGTTATCCTGCGTGCCGATACCGAGCCGGCCGTTCGGAACCTGTTTCAGTAGGCGGGCAAGCCGCAGCCAAAGGGGGCGCGCCCGGAACGCGGCGACGAAGACGGTATACGCCAGTACGGCAAGGAGCGAGTGCCGCGCAAGCCCGGGTGGGCAAGCGCAGCGCCTGATGAAATGGGTTCTCAATCCGGATGTATTTCGAGGTGAATCGATGATCAAGAAACTGCTGGCGGTCTACGCCTTCGTCATGTTCTTCACCGCCCCGGCGTTCGCTATGGGGCTGCCCGACTTTACCGCGCTTTTCGAAAAGCATGGGCCGGCCGTGGTCAACATCAGCACCACGCAGATCATGCAGCGTGGCGGTCACGGCATGATGCCATTTCCCTACCTGCCGGAGGACGATCCCTTTTTCGAATTCTTCCGCCGTTTCGGCATTCCCGGCGGCCCGGGGCCGCAGGAATACAGGACGCAGTCGCTGGGGTCCGGCTTCCTCGTCAGTGCCGACGGCTATATCCTCACCAATGCGCACGTGGTCAGGAATGCCGATGAAATCATCGTCAAGCTGTCCGACCAGCGCGAATTCCAGGCCAGGATCGTCGGCACCGACCGCCGCACCGACGTCGCCCTGCTCAAGATCGAAGCCGGCGGCCTGCCCAGGGTCACCCTGGGCGACCCCACCCAACTCAGGGTGGGCGAATGGGTGGTGGCCATCGGCTCGCCCTTCGGCCTGGAGAACACCCTGACCGCCGGCATTGTCAGCGCCTTGGGGCGTGCGCTGCCGCAGGAAAACTATGTGCCGTTCATCCAGACCGACGTCGCCATCAACCCCGGCAATTCCGGCGGGCCGCTGTTCAACCTGAAGGGCGAGGTGGTCGGCATCAATGCGCAGATCTACTCGCGCCACGGCGGCTACATGGGCCTGTCGTTCGCCATTCCCATCGATGTGGCGATGGAAGTGACCGAGCAACTCAAGGCCAGCGGCCGTGTCACCCGCGGCTGGCTGGGCATCAGCATCCAGCAGGTCACCAAGGAGCTTGCCGATTCCTTCGGCATGAAGAATACCCACGGCGCCCTCGTCTCCGGCGTGGAAAAGGGCAGCCCGGCGGAGAAGGGCGGCCTGCAGGCGGGGGATGTCATCCTCAGGTTCGACGGCAAATCCATCATCACCTCGTCCGACCTGCCGCGCCTGGTGGCCGCTACCAGGCCCGGCAAGTCTGCTACCGTGGAAGTGCTGCGTCGCGGCAGCGTGCGCAACATCGCCGTGACGGTGGGCGAGATGCCCACCGAAGGCAAGGAGGAGATGCGCACGCAGCGCGGGCCGGCCAAGGTGGAGCCGGACCGTCTCGGCCTCACCCTGCGGGATCTGACGCCGCAGCAGAAGAGCCGGCTTGACGGCAGGAGCGGCGTGCTGGTGCTTGCGGCCGAAGGCGCCGCGGCCCAGGCCGGCATCCGCCGCGGCGACGTGGTGCTCGCGGTGAACAACGCTGAAGTGCAGAACCTCGAGCATTTCATCCGGCTGATCAAGGAGGTGCCTGCCGGCAAATCCGTCGCCCTGCTCGTCCGGCGCGGCGACAGCATGCTGTACGTGCCGGTCAAGGTGAACGGCGGGAAATAGAACGCATGGGTGCGGAGCGGCCGGCTTTCCGGTAGAATCCGCGCCTGGACAAAATCTCAAGGCAAGGGCGCGGCAAGCGCCCTTGCCGTTTGTGTTGATGAAGAACATCAGAAACTTTTCCATCATCGCCCACATCGACCACGGCAAATCCACCCTGGCGGACCGCATCATCCAGATTTGCGGCGGGTTGTCCGACCGCGAGATGGAAGCGCAGGTGCTGGACTCCATGGATCTCGAGCGCGAGCGCGGCATCACCATCAAGGCGCAGACCGCGGCACTCCAGTACCGGGCGCGCGACGGCCAGACCTACCAGCTCAACCTGATCGATACGCCGGGCCACGTGGACTTTTCCTACGAGGTGAGCCGTTCGCTATCCGCCTGCGAAGGCGCGCTGCTGGTGGTGGACGCCTCGCAGGGGGTGGAAGCCCAGTCCGTGGCCAACTGCTATACCGCCATCGACCTCGGCGTGGAGGTGGTGCCGGTGCTCAACAAGATCGATCTTCCCTCGGCCGAGCCGGAGCGGGTGATGCAGGAAATCGAGGACGTCATCGGCATCGACGCTGCGGACGCCGTGCGCTGCTCGGCCAAGACCGGTGAGGGGGTGGAGGACGTGCTGGAAGCGGTGGTGGCGCGGATCCCGCCGCCCGGGGGCGACGAGGGCGCGCCGCTGCGCGCCCTCATCATCGATTCTTGGTTCGACAATTACGTCGGTGTGGTCATGCTGGTGCGTGTGTTCGACGGCGCGCTTAGGCCCAAGGACAAGATCCGCCTGATGGCGACCGGCGCGCAGTACCTGTGCGAGCAGGTGGGCGTGTTCACGCCCAAATCGCGCAGCCGCGAATCCTTGTCGGCCGGCGAGGTCGGCTTCGTCATCGCCGGCATCAAGGAGCTGGCCGCCGCCAGGGTGGGGGATACCGTGACGCTCGCCGGCAACCCGGCGCAGCAGCCGTGGCCGGGTTTCAAGGAGATCAAGCCGCAGGTGTTCGCCGGTCTGTATCCGGTGGAATCCAGCCAGTACGACGCGTTGCGCGACGCCCTGGAAAAGCTGCGCCTGAACGACGCCAGCCTGCAGTTCGAGCCGGAAGTGTCACAGGCACTGGGCTTCGGCTTCCGCTGCGGTTTCCTCGGTCTCTTGCACATGGAGATCGTGCAGGAGCGGCTGGAACGCGAATACGATATGGATTTGATCACCACGGCGCCCACCGTGGTGTACGAGATTCTCACCAAGGCGGACGAGACGCTGCGGGTGGAGAACCCCTCCAGGCTGCCCGAGCCGTCGCGCATCGAGGAAATCCGCGAGCCCGTCATCACCACCACCATCCTCATGCCGCAGGAATACGTCGGGCCGGTGATGACGCTGTGCAACAACAAGCGCGGCGTGCAGAAAAACATGCAGTACCTGGGCCGGCAGGTGATGCTGACCTACGAGATGCCGCTCAACGAAGTGGTGCTGGACTTCTTCGACAAGCTCAAGTCCGCTTCGCGCGGCTACGCTTCCATGGACTACGAGTTCCTCGAATTCCGCGCCGCCGACCTGGTCAAGCTGGACATCCTGGTCAACGGCGAGCGCGTGGACGCGCTGTCGCTCATCGTGCACCGCGCCAACAGCCAGTACCGCGGCCGCGAGCTGGCAGCCAGGATGCGCGAGCTGATCCCGCGCCAGATGTTCGATGTGGCCATCCAGGCCGCCATCGGTTCCAACATCATCGCCCGCGAGACGGTGAAAGCCATGCGCAAGAACGTGCTGGCCAAGTGCTACGGCGGCGACATCACCCGCAAGAAGAAGCTGCTGGAGAAGCAGAAGGAA
>JBBILG010000062.1:0-11366 GCA_037445085.1 Methylobacillus sp. | reverse complement strand
CCGGCCTTAGCTTATTCCTCCCCGGTGGCTGTCCAAACGACCGGGACCACCGCACCGCCGGGTCGTGCCACGGCGGTCGCAGCGCGGGAATCCGTGTCATGGCCAGCCTGATCGGCAAACTCAAGGCCACCCTCATGCCCGGCGGAGGCGTTCTGGACGCGAGCTGGCTGGAACGGCTACCGCGCCACGACTATCTGGCCGCGCAGGACATCATCGTGCGGTATCTGCGGGAATTCGCCGCCCCCGGCCAACCGCGCAACCGGGCAGCCTTGCAGGCGTTGCTGCACATCGACGCGGAGAGCCGCGGTAACCTCACGGCGCTGGTGCAGCAGTACGCCGCGGCGCCCACCCTCGCCGCCGAGATTGACGAGCGGCTGTGGCGCGCCGTGCACGACAGCTACCGCGCGCTCGATGCCGCCTATCGCG
This sequence comes from Methylobacillus sp., assembly GCA_037445085.1. Lineage (GTDB taxonomy): Bacteria > Pseudomonadota > Gammaproteobacteria > Burkholderiales > Methylophilaceae > JBBILG01. The sequence goes on along the minus strand of JBBILG010000062.1, from coordinate 10,940 downwards.
TGCTGCTGGAACACCACGACGCCCACCCCTCCACCTCCCCACTTGCCGGCGAGGTGCCGCAGATCCTGCTCAACCTCGTCGATACGCTGCGCCGCGCGGCCAGATGGCACTACATGCGCTACCAGGCCATGCCGGCAGGTGGCTGGCTGCGTCTGCATGATCTCTACCGCACGGCGGAAAACCTCGGCTGCACACAGACGCCGCTGCACCGCTATCCGGGCGGGGCCGAAACCACGGTCGTGAGCTGCTACGTCGAGACGCTCATGCTGGATACCCTCAACCACACCAGCATGCTCAAGGCGGAAATCGAAATGGTCGCGCACTGGATCGGCCAGTGGTGCCGCTGCGTCGATCTGCAGGCCGAGTACGACCCGGCGCGCCACCTGTTCTTCGTCGATCTGGACGACGACCGCGGCGGCCGCCGCCTGCGCCACTTCCAGCCCTCCCCCGGCAACCGCTACTGGGATACCGACCGCCTGGTCATGCAGGTGGAGCGCCTCACCCACTACCTGCAGCAGGACAGGCTGCCGGATGATCTTGTCCTCGCCCCCGGCATCGATTATGCCGACTGCCGCCTGCTTGCCGACCGCATCCTGGTGGAGTGGTCGCGCTACTACCACCTGCGCCAGCGCCGCGGCGAGGAGCGCAATGCGGTGGAAAAGCAGGCACAGGTGGTGCACGGCATCCAGAACATCTGTCAGCACGTCAAGAACGTCTTCTACAGCCGCCGCTGGCAGCCGCAGTACGACGATCTGCTGGGCCGGCCGCTGCCGGCCGAGGTGCGCCAGGCTGCATACCAGCAGGACGAACTGGTGCTCGCCGGCGGCGGTCGCATCCAGTGGCGCATCCGCAACGAGAGCATCCACGGCTTCGGCGCCATGGTGGATGCCGGCATGAACCTGTGGCTGCGCCCGGGCAAGCTGGTGCTGCTGGATTACGAGATGAACCCGGACATGCCCGCGCTCGGCGTCGTGCGCAGCGTGCAGCAGGAAGACGACGACATGCGCCGGGTCGGCATCGAGGTCATCAGCCATACGCCCACCTGGGTGCGCATGAAGCTGCTCGCCCACGGCCGCGAGGCCCAGGAATTCCTGCCCCCCGACATCTTTCTCGCCTTCGCCCTCACCGCCCAGGGGCAGCCGCCTTTTCCCGCCATCTACCTGCCGGGCGACGCAGAGAAGGGGGTCCGCTCAACCTTGCTGATGCCGCGCGCCGAGTTCATCGAAGGCGGCATTTTCGAGCTGCGCACCGATACCCACCACGGCCAAGTCAGGCTCGGCCGCGCGCTCGAACAGCGCGACGACTGGGTGCGCGCCGAAGTCATGCTGTCCGGACAAGAAGGCGCGGAATAATACCCGACAGGGGCATTGGCGCGGCGCAGCCGGCTCTCCATGCTCGCCGCAGGCTGAAATAGGTTCCAAGAGCCCGTCCTGAGCGTGTCGAAGGAGAAGTAGGCACTACCCCGTTCGTCCCGAGCGGTCGCGCAAGCGCCGTATCGAGGGTGGAGCCTGGTCCGGTATCGCCCGCCACTCATGGCAACGCTCGCAGGATGAACGCGCGGATGTCCGCGATTTCCTCGTCGCATACCGCGTGCGGCATGGCGTATTCGTGCCATTCCACGGCATGGCCTATTTCTTCCAGTCGTGCCCGCGAGGCGGCGCCGGTGCGCAGCGGGACGATGTTGTCCCATAGGCCGTGGGCCATGAAGATCGGCGTTTTCCGGCTGGCTGGCGCTGCCTCGTGCGCCAGTTTTTCTGGCAGCGGCAGATAGGTGGAGAGCGCGATCACTCCCGCCAGCCGCTGCGGCCGCAGCAGCCCGGTCAGCAGCGCGATGGCGCCGCCCTGCGAAAAGCCCGCCAGCAGGATGCGCGCGGGCTGGATGCCGTGCGCGACTTCCTGCGCGATCCATGCGTCGATGCGCGCGCGTGAGGCCAGCATGCCCGCTTCATCCTGATGCGCGGCAAGATTGGCGCCGTAGAGGTCATACCATGCCGGCATCGCATAGCCGCCGTTGAGCGTCACCGGCATGTGCGGCGCATGCGGCAGGATGAAGCGGATGTGCGGCAGCGGCTGCATGGCCTGCACCACCGGCGCGAAGTCATGGCCGTCGGCGCCCAGGCCGTGCAGCCAGATGACGCTGGCGGTGGGAGTGTCGTCGGCGGTGATTTCAACCGCCGGCAGCAATTGGGCGGAGAACGAAGTTCCTGGCATGCGGCCAAATGAGTGAAGCGAAAGATCGAACCGGCGCCGGCGGAATGATGGGCAACGGCTGGCCAGGGCGCATCCCCCCGGCCAAGGTGCCGCTCAAGTGGCCGGGGCGATACCGCCGTGGCCGCCTTGCTCGCGCCGATGGCGCGGGCGATCCGCCGACAGGAGCGGCGCCAGTTCGCCGAGCGCCTGGCGATACACCTCGCGCTTGAACTCGATCACGCCCTCCAGCGGCACCCAGTAATCGCTCCAGCGCCAGGCATCGAATTCCGGGTGGCCGCTGGCGCGCAGCGAGACGTCCGAATCCCGCCCGACCAGGCGCAGCAGATACCAGATCTGCTTTTGCCCCTTGTAGCTGCCGCGCCACTCGCGGCGCACCCAACTGGCCGGCACATCGTAGCGCAGCCAATCGCGCGTGCGGCCGAGGATGCGCACGTGTTCCGGGCGCAGCCCCACTTCTTCCATCAGCTCGCGGTACATCGCCCGCTCGGGCGATTCGCCGTGCTTGATGCCGCCCTGCGGGAACTGCCAGGAATGCTCGCGGATGCGCTTGCCCCAGAACACCTTGTTGTGGGTGTTGCAGAGGATGATGCCCACGTTGGGCCGGTAACCTTCGCGGTCGATCATGATGATGGCCAGACAATCTTTTGAACTACCGCCATTTTTCCACACTTCGGGGGGCGAGTGAAGGCGGGGTTCGCCGATCAGGCTTCCACGCAGGGTGGTCGATGCGAATTTCGGGCACCGGCAGCGCGCGAACGGGGACGGTCTAACAGAAAACCGTGGTCTGTCCCCTATTTATTTGTGGTCTGTCCCCTATTTACTGTCCCCTATTTATGTGTCCCCTATTTATGCCCTATTTATGGAACGGGGACGGTGCCTGCCACACATTCGGGTGATTGAAGCATCGAATGTATCGCCAATAATCCTGGAAACCGCAGTTGGGCCCGCAATCGGGTTCGCAGCAGGCTCACCCGAACGGTACGCGTCATCGAGGGCACAACCCTCAGGATCCATGGGGTCGGACGATCGCGGATGAGCGGTCAACCGCGGTTTCCAGGATCATTCCAGTGGAGCTCTTGCCGGCGGGCGGCAAGACCGGGCGGATGGGAGGCAGGCTTGGTTTCGGTTCCGGCTGAAAATACAGAGCCCGGGCAACGGCTGCCGCGCCGTTGCAGCCGCCCGCGTGGCCTGACCCTGATCGAGGGACTGGTCGCACTGGCGGTGGTGGCCGTGCTGCTGGCGGTCGCGGCTCCCGGCTTTTCCACCCTCATGGCCCATCAGCGCCTGAAGGCCGCGACGAACGCCCTGTATTCCAAGCTGTATGCGGCCAAATCGGAGGCCATCAAGCGGAACACCCGCATTCGGGTCACGTTCAGGGCCGGCGCGGGGGGATCGGTCTGGTGCTACGGATTCAGGGTCGATGCGGCATGCGACTGCAACGTGTCGGGCTCGTGCCAGATCGGCGGGCAGGAGAAGGTCGTCAGGAGCACCGACCATCCCGGCGTGGGCATGAGTCTGCACATCTCCCATCCGGGCGACCGTTTCATCTTCGATGGCGGCCCGTGGATCATGCACGGGACATTCGGCCATGTCCGGTTTGTTTCGCCCGGCGGCAAGCAAACCCGGGTGATCGTGAGCCGGCTGGGCAGGTTGCGGACCTGCTCGCCTGCCGGTGCCGCACATGTCCCCGGCTATTCGACTGCCTGCTGATGCAGGCCACCCCTTGCATGTTTGCCTGCGGCGCGGCGCATGTCGCCGGCCCGTACGATGGGCGGGCCATGCCGTTCATGATCCGCATCCAGCCGCTGGTCGGATGGTGCTATCGTCGGCTGGCGCATTTGATTAGAGTGCAAAACAAGGAGGTGCGCATGCAAACGGCGAGCAGGAATTCCGGGTTTACGCTGATCGAGCTGATGATCGTGGTTGTGATCGTCGGCATATTGGCCATGATCGCGCTGCCCATCTATGAAAATCACGTGATCCGCGGCAACAGGTCGGCCGCCCAGGCAGCCATGATGGACATCGCCAACCGGCAGCAGCAGCATCTGCTGGCGAATCGCGTCTACGCGATCCAGGCAGAGCTCAATTACCCCCTGGGCACCGAGGTGAGTGGGCATTACGGTTACGGCATCACAGTGGACAACAATCCCGCCGACGGAACACCGATGCCGTCCTTTACCATCACCTTCACGCCAACCGGGCGCCAGGCAAAGGATGGCGTCCTCACCCTCAACAGCCAGGGCGTCAAAACTCCCGCGGAGAAATGGCAGCGGTGAGCATCCTGCGTTCAGGCTGGCAGCGTGGCTTCACCATGATCGAGGTGCTGGTCACGATCTTCATCCTCATGATCGGCCTGCTGGGGTTGGCCGGGCTGCAGGCGCGCCTGCAGGTTTCCGAGATGGAAGCCTACCAGCGGGCCCAGGCCCTGATCCTGCTGAACGACATGGCGAGCCGGATATCCGCCAACCGCGGCAATGCCGCCGCCTACGCGGCACTGGCGCCGGTCGCCGACCCCCTGGGCACGGGCAGGGATTGCGCCGCCATCGGTACCGGCTCGACCCTGCGCGATGACGCCGGGGAGTGGTGCGCGGCGTTGCAGGGCGCGGCCGAAACCTCCGCCAGCGGCAGGGTGGGGGCCATGCTTGGCGGCCGCGGGTGCGTGGAAGACCTGTACGGTGGCCAATACATGGTCACCGTGGCCTGGCAGGGCCTGACGCCGATATCTGCGCCGCCTGCAAGCGTGGCATGCGGCAGAAACACCTATGACAGTCCGGGCACGCATTGCGAGGGCGACCGCTGCCGCCGTGCCATCACCACCATCGTGCGCATTGCCGATCTCGCATCATGATCACCCGCCGCCCATTCCCTGCGTCTTGCGCAGCCGACCCCGCCGCGGGCAGGCGCCGCCAGTCCGGCCTGAGCCTGGTGGAGCTGATGGTGGCGGTTACCCTGGGGCTGATCCTGCTCGCGGCGGTGACCACGCTGTTCGTGGACACCTCGCGCACCAATGCCGAAATGGCCAAGATGAACGCGCAGATCGAGAACGGCCGGTTTGCCGTCCAGCTCCTGGAAAACGACATCGTGCATGCCGGATTCTGGGGCGGCTATGTGCCCGAGTTCGATGACCTGACTTTTCCCGGCACACCGACCGATGTCCCTGCCCTGCAGTCGCCGGCGAATACCTTGCCGGCGCCCTGCCAGGATTATGCGGCCTGGGATGGCGCATACCGCACCAAGTTGCTGGGAGTGCCGCTGCAGGCGTATGACAACGTGCCCGCGGGTTGTGAGGCCGTGGTGACCCGCAAGCACGCCGACACCGATGTGCTGCTGGTGAGGCGTGTCGCCACCTGCGTGGCCGGGACGGGCACCTGTCCGCCGCTGGTGGCGGGCGCCCTGTATTTCCAGTCTTCGCGGTGCGAAAGCGAGCTCGGTGCCGCGCCTCCGCTCCGCTATCGATTCGAGGCGGCCGCTGCGGGGGGGTCCAACTTCACGCTCAAGAAAATGGGCTGCACCGGAACGCCGCCGGCGACGGTGGGCACCCTTGCCGAAATCCGCAAGTTTTCCTCCAACATCTACTACATCCGCGACCATGCCGTGACCCCCGGTGACGGCATCCCCACCCTGATGCGGTCGGAATTCGATCTTGCGGCCGGAGTGCTGGCCCACAGGACGGCCGAACCCCTGATCACCGGGATCGAAGGGTTCCGGGTGGAAGTGGGCATCGACCAGATCAGCGATGACGGCACCAACATCATCACGGGCAGCAATCCGGCGTATACCCAGGCAATCCAGTGGGCGGCCCCGGACGATCTGGTATCCCCGCGCAATCGCGGCGACGGGAATCCCGACCTGTACGTGCGGGGGCCGGCCGCGAACATTACGCAGCTGAGCCATGCGGTATCCGTCAAACTGTACGTGCTCGCCCGCGCGGACAAGCCGACTCCCGGATACCGGGACACGAAGCGCTACCGCCTGGGCAGCATCGAGCTGCTGCCTTTCAACGACGGCTACAAGCGTCACGTGTTCAGCACCACGGTGCGCCTGCACAACATCTCGGGGAGAAGAGAGACGCCATGAGCGGCCATGCATCATACCCAGGCCGCCAGCGCGGCATCACCCTGGTGATCGCCCTCATCATGCTCACGCTGCTCACGCTGCTCGTGATCACGGCCTACAGCCTCAGCACCAGCAATCTGCGCGCCGTCGGCAATATGCAGATGCGCAATGAGGCGGTGGCGGCGGCGGATGCCGCCATCGAGCAGGTGGTGGGTTCCAATTTCACCGAAACGACCGGGGAAACCCCGGTCTCGGTCAACATCGACAACGATGGCGAGGATACGGCGGAGTTCGAAGTAACGGTGCGTCAGCCCCAATGCGTGAGAGCTTCCCAGGTCATGGTGAACGTCGCCAGCAGCGTGACGTTGCCGCCAATGCTGACCTCCACCGAACACTGGAATACCGTATGGGAAATCCGCGCGGAGGCCGTGGACACCCGCAGCGGCGCCCGCGTGGCCATGGTCAAGGGAGTGCGGGTCTTGCTGACGACCGCCGAGAAAGATGCCAGGTGTGGCTAGCGGGCTTGAGTGCCATGCGAGGGCATGCCGCACACCCTCGGCTTGGCGCCGGCCGCATCGCAATCGAACAGTTGGGAAGGAGTGAGCCATGAAACGCTTCAGCATGCAAGCCCTGCTGGCCCTGATGCTGCTACTCGTGCATCTTTCGGCCAGGGGCGAAGACATCGACCTGTTCGTGAGCGTGCCGCCCGCCGACCCCAGCGACCGGCCCAACGTGCTCATCATCCTGGACAATACCGGCAACTGGAACACGGCCTTCGCCAACGAAATGCAGGCATTGGTGAATACCTTCAACGGCCTGCCGGCAAACAAGTTCAACGTCGGCCTGATGCTGTTCGGCGACCCGGACGTGGGCTATGTGCGCGCCGCCATCCGGCCGATGACGGCAGACAACCGGGCGCGCTATGCCGACATGATCCGCAACTTTCATATCACGAACGACCGCGGCAATGCGCGCACCCTGGCGAGGACGTTTTCCGAAGCCCACCGCTACCTGAAAGGCCTGGCTTCCACCGTGCCTGCGGCGACTACCGGCTCGGTGCACAATCAGAAACGCGATTACACCCGCAACACCGCCGGCAATGCGTTCGACGATGCCGTGCACGAGCTGCCCGGCAACGCCCTGGACAACGCCGCCGACTTTACCTACACCAGCCCGATCAACCCCAGCGGCTGCGGCGGCACCTATATCATCTACATCGGCAATACCGTGCCCGGCGGCAACGTGGTGCAGGACAATACCGCGCGCAACAGCGCCGCCGGCGCGGAACTGGCGGCGGCAGGCGGGTCTACCACGCAGATTCCGCTGGCCTACACCTCGCACCAGGACAACTTCGCGGACGAATGGGCGCGCTTCCTCAAGCAGAACATGGGGGTCATCACCTATGCCGTGGATGTCGACCCCACGCCCATGCCGGGCGGCCACAACAGGGGCATGGGCAACAGCGCCCTACTCAAGAGCATGGCCGACAGCAGCGGGGGCAAATATTTCCGCGTGAATTCCAGCGTGGGCGGCGGCGCGGAAATCGCCGAGGCGCTGGACAAGATTTTTTCGGAAATCCTTGCCGTCAACACGGTGTTCGCCTCGGTCAGTCTGCCGGTCAGCGTCAGCAGCCAGAACACCTATCTCAACCAGGTGTATATCGGCATGTTCCGGCCCGAGGCCAGCGCCGGTCCGCGCTGGCATGGCAATCTCAAGCAGTACAAGCTCGGCGTGGTCGGCGATCAGTTGAAGCTGGTGTACGACGTGGCCGACAACGATACGGACAGCGCCAATGACCAGCCCGCCATCAACAACATCACCGGTTTCATCACCGAATGCGCGCGCAGTTACTGGACGCCGACGACGACCGACACATACTGGACATTCGACCCCAAGGGCAACTGCCTTGCCGTGGCCAATTCGCAGGTGTCGAATTACCCGGACGGCAACATCGTCGAGAAGGGCGCGCAGGGGTTCCGGTTGCGGAACGTCACGCCTGCCTCGCGCACGCTGAGGACCTGCAGCCCGGTATTCGCTTCCTGCAATGCGCTGACCGATTTCGTCACCGGCAACCCTGCGATTACGGCGGCCCTGCTGGGGGCCGCGGACGCCACGGAACGGACCACCCTGATCAACTGGGCCCGCGGGCAGGATGTGGACGACGAGAACGGCAATGGCAACACCACCGAAATGCGCCCCTCCGTTCATGGCGACGTGGTCCACTCGCGTCCGGTGGCCATCAACTACGGCACCGATGCCGCCCCGCAGGTGGTGGTTTTCTATGGCGACAACAATGGCGTGCTGCGCGCCATCAACGGCAACCGGCACCAGAGCATCGGGGCCAACGCGGCGGGCAGCGAGATGTGGGGCTTCGTGCCACCCGAATTCTATGGCCAGTTCAAGCGGCTGCGCGAGGAAAGCCCCGCGGTGAGCTACCAGGGCACCACCGGCACGCCTACGCCGCTGCCCAAGCCCTATGGCATCGACGGCCCCCTCGTCGCCTACCGGGGAACCGGCACGACTCCTCCTACCTACCTGTATGCCGCCATGCGCAGGGGCGGCAGGGCACTCTATGCCTTCAACGTCACCGCCCCGGCAAACCCGTCACTGGCATGGAAGATCGGCTGCCCGAACAACTTTGCCTACCCGTCCGGATCGGTGAGCGATACGGGGTGCACCGCCGGCCTCACCGGCATCGGCCAGACATGGTCCACGCCCAGCGTGATCATGGCCCAGGGCTTTACCGGCGGGAGTGGCGTGCCCCTGCTCATCATGGGTGGCGGTTACGATCCCTGCGAGGATACCGACAACGGCACGAACAACCATAGCTGCACGGCCTCGACCAAGGGCAACAAGCTCTATGTCATCAATGCGATGACGGGGGCGGTGGTGAGAACGTTCGACACCGACCGCGCGGTGGTGGGCGGCGTGACCGTGCATTCGATCAACGGCTTCGCGGAATACGGCTATGCCGCGGACCTGGGCGGGAACGTGTACCGCATCACCATCAGGGGTCTGGCGGAAGCGGCGTGGAGCATCACCAAGGTCGCATCCTTGGGCTGTTCCGGTACCGGGACGTGCCCCGCGAATCGCAAGTTCATGTTTGCCCCGGACGTGGTCTTCCATGAGGGGGCCTACCACTTGCTGGTGGGATCGGGGGACCGGGAAAAACCCCTGCCTTCGCCCAACTACGTGGCATCCAACAATGTGGCCAACTATTTCTTCATGGTGAGGGACATGCCGGCAGACGCCACCTGGCTGTCCTCCGAGAGCGGCAATTGCGGCGGTGCCAGCGTCATTTGCCTGAACTCCCTCACGCCCATCCCGGCCGGCGGCGATGCGCCGTCAACCATCAGCGACAAAGGCTGGTATCTCGGCATGGTGGCCGGCGAGCAGGTGGTGACTTCGGCGATCACCGTTTCCAATGTGGTCACCTTCAGCACCCACAGGCCCACGGCTCCGGTGCCTGGCAGTTGTGTTTCCAACCTTGGGGAGACCAAGGTGTACAATATCAGCTTCCTGGACGCCTCAAGCAGGAACAGAAGCCTGGACGGCAGCCGTTATGGGCACGTGAGCGGCGACGGATTGCCGCCGTCGCCGGTGGCGGGCATCGTGCGGCTGGACGATGGCAGGGAAGTGCCGTTCATCATCGGCGGCAGCCCCACCTCTCCGCTGGAAGCTGCATTGCCGCTCGCTACCGCCGAGTGGGACCAACCCAAGCAAAGGGTGTATTGGTATCTGGAGCAATAGGACATTGCTGAATTCCGGCTATCCTGAGTGAAATGAACCCAGATTATCCATTAGGTCCAAAGCACGGCTGTAGGAGCGGCGCCCCCGCCGCGATGTGCGCCCGCAATCGCGGCGAGGGCGCTGCTCCTACAGATACGTACATCCAAATGGACAATCCGGGATGAAAACCGCGAGAGCGCTGGCAATGCGAGGATTCACCCTGCTGGAGCTGATGGTCACCCTGGTGGTGGCCGCCATCCTGATCACCCTGGCGGTGCCTTCGTTTCTGGATGCGACGCTGGGTGCCAGGCTGAGCGCCCACGCCAACAATCTCGCGGCGAGCGCCCAGCTTGCGCGCAGCGAGGCGATCAAGCGGAATGCCAATGTCACCCTGTGTGCTTCCACCGATGGCACGAGCTGCGGCGGTGGCTGGGAGAACGGCTGGATCGTGCGCGCCGCCGGGGGAGACGTCATCGAGCGGCAGCAGGCCTTGCCGACCGGCTTCAGGATCCGTGCGGCGGGCGGGAGCACGAGCGTCGTCTTCCAGCCGACCGGCTTTGGGGTCACGGGCAACGACACGTTCAAGATTTGCCGGGCCACACCCACCGTGGGCAAGCAGGATCGGGAGGTGACCATCACCGCCATGGGCCGCGCGAGCATCGAGACCCAGCATAGCGGCACCTGTCCCTGAGCTCGCCGTTCCGGCGCCGGAAGAAAGCGAGCGGGCGCCAGCGGCGGTCCGCGCTGCCGGCTGCCGCCGAGTGGGGGTGGCAGGATGTCAGCCGAGGTGATGATTTGTAGCCTTTGCTTCGGCCATCTCTTTCCTGACTGCCACCCAATCGCTTTCCGAATTTCGGGGGCAAGCTCACGCAGCAGCTACCACGCCTGGCGCATCTGCAATGATCCCGGATTGTCCATTTGGATGTACGTATCTGTAGGAGCGG
>JBBILG010000061.1:0-11613 GCA_037445085.1 Methylobacillus sp. | reverse complement strand
GCCGAGGACGGCTGCATCGTCAAGACCGCCGGCATCGACGAGAGCATGTTCGAGGCGGAGCAGTTGCGCTACACGACCAGCGTGCCGACCTCGACGCTGCGCGTGTTCCGCGGGCCGGCGCGGGTGTTCGAGAGCCAGGACGCCGCGGTCGAGGCCATCCTCGGCGACCGCATCCGCCCGGGCGACGTGGTGGTGATCCGCTACGAGGGCCCGCGCGGCGGGCCGGGCATGCAGGAGATGCTGTATCCGACCTCGTACCTGAAATCCAAGGGCCTCGGCAAGGCGTGCGCGCTCGTCACCGACGGCCGTTTCTCCGGCGGCACCTCGGGTTTGAGCATCGGCCATGCCTCGCCGGAAGCGGCCGAGGGCGGCACCATCGGCCTGGTCGAGGAAGGCGACCTCATCGAGATCGACATCCCCAACCGCCGCATTCACCTGGCGGTGCCGGCGCAGGAGCTGGAGCGCCGCCGCGCCGCCATGGCAGCGCGCGGCCATGACGCCTGGAAGCCGGCGGCGCGCGAGCGCTACCTCTCCCCTGCCCTGCGCGCCTATGCCGCCATGGCCACCAGCGCCGCCAGGGGGGCGGTGCGCGACGTGACGCAGGTGGAACGGCGCCCTTGAGGCCGTGGCGAGGAAGATCAGGATGAACGCCATTACGGATACCTTGCCGGCATTCGCCCCCGCTGCGCTGCTGGCCGACCATCCCCATGTCCGCCTTGTCAGCGACGCGCAAGGGTTGCAGTACCTGGAGATCGACAATCCCCTGGCAGTCGCCAGGGTGGCCCTGCAAGGCGCCCATGTCATGCATTGGCAGCCCAGGACGGAGGCGCAGCCGGTGCTGTGGCTGTCTGAACATGCGCGCTATGTACGGGGCCGTTCCATTCGCGGCGGCGTGCCGATCTGCTGGCCATGGTTCGGTGCCCATCCGACCGACAGCACCTTGTGCACGCACGGCTTCGCGCGCGTGATCCCGTGGCAACTGCTGGCTGCGGAGCACATGGCCAGCGACGCGACGCGCCTGGTGCTGCAGATGCAGGTGACGCCGGAGACCCAGCGCCAGCTTTCCTATCCGTTCCGCCTGGTGGTCACCATCACCCTGGGCAAACGACTCAGGCTGGATCTCGCCACCACCAACCTGGCGCACCATCCGTTCGTCATCGGCGAGGCCCTGCACACCTATTTCAACATCAGTGACATCGACAACGTCAGCATCATGGGTGTGGAGGACTGCGTCTATTCCGACAAGGTACTGAACTACGCGCGCAGGGTGGAAGCGGCCGAGATTGGCTTTTCCGGAGAATTCGACCGCGTTTATCTGGACCATGCGGGCGATTGCGTCCTGCACGACCCCGGCTTCGGCCGCCGCCTCCGCATCGCCAAATCCGGCAGCCGGAGCACGGTGATCTGGACGCCATGGGCGGAAAAGGCGCATGCCACCGGCGACATGGGGCAGGGGGAGGAATGGCGCCACATGATATGCATCGAATCGGCGAATGCGCTGGAAAACATGATGGTGATCAACCCTGGCCATACCCATGTGCTCAGCGCCGAATACAGCATCGAGGCCCTGTAGCGGGCTCCCTGGCGGAGCCGGGTGGCAGGCGCGACCCGGCGTGTCAACGCCCGACGGTATCCCGGCGTTGAGCACGCACGGTAACCGGTCGCCCCGGGTTTGCCCGCCGTCTCTTGGCAGACGGGCCGAAAGGCGATTATGATTGCCTGTGCAGTAGCACGATAACTATTTCGTCACAGACCCAGAGTGAAGGAGTGAGCATGAAATCGATGATGATGGCCGCCGCAGCGGCTTCCCTGCTGCTGGCCGGCCAGGTTGCCGCGGATCAGTCGCTGGCACAGAAGAGCGGCTGCATGGCCTGCCACAGCATGGACAAGAAGGTGCTGGGCCCGGCCTTCAAGGATGTGGCAGCCAAGTACAAGGGCCAGAAAGACGCCGAAGCCAAGCTGATCGAGAGAATCAAGAAGGGTGGCAGCGGCGTGTGGGGTCCCATCCCCATGCCGGCCAACAGCCCGCAGGTCAAGGATGAGGACATCAAGACCTTGGTGAAGTGGGTCCTGGCAATGTGATTCATCCGCGGGATTGCCAGTCATGGGCCGGTCGCGACCGGCCTTTTTATTGGATCATCCCCAGCAGATAGAGAAAGACCGCCACGATGGCCAGTGGCGAGAGATACCGGATGGTGAAGCGCCAGACGGCGTAAGCGCGCAGCGTCAGCCCCAGTTCCTCGCGCACGTGCTGGGTGCGCATCACCCAGCCGGCGAAGAAGGCCATCAGCAGGCCGCCCAGCGGCAGCAGGATGTTGGTGGTGAGCTTGTCCAGGGTATCGAAGATGCCCAGGCCGAAGATCAGTCGCACGTCCTGCCAGGTGCTGAACGACAGCAGCACTGCCACGCCCAGCAGCCAGTCGAAGACCCCGATCAGCAGGGCGGCGCGGCGCCGCGAGATGCGGGTGTTCTCGGTGATCCAGGCGATGGCCGGCTCCACCAGCGAGATGGCCGACGTCCAGGCGGCGAAGGCCACCAGCAGGAAGAACAGCATGCCCATGAGGCTGCCGCCCGGCATGCTGCCGAAGGCGATGGGCAGGGTCTGGAAGATCAGGCCCGGGCCGGCGGCCGCTTGCAGGCCGTTGGCGAACACCAGGGCGAAGATTGCCAGCCCCGCCAGCAGGCCGACTGCGGTATCGGCGATGGCGATGTAGAGCGTGGTGCGGGCGATGGAAATGTGCGGCTGCAGGTAGGAGCCGTACACCATGACCGCGCCCATGCCCAGGCTCAGCGAAAAGAAGGCGTGGCCCAGCGCCGACAGCACCGCGCCTGGGGTAATGCGCGAGAAGTCCGGGGAAAACATGAATTCGACGGCTCTGGCGAAATCCCCTACCGCCATGCTGTAACCGAGCAGTACCAGCAGGATGGCGAACAGCGCCGGCATCAGGATCTGGTTGGCCTTTTCCAGGCCGGCATTGACGCCGCGCGCCACGACTCCCATGGTCATGACAATGAACAGGGTGTGCCACAACAGCAGCGATAGTGGCTGCGCGAGGAAGGCGTCGAACTGCGCCTGCGCGGCGGTCCCGTCGATGCCGTGGAAGGCGCCGCTGGCGGCGCGCCCGACATAATCCAGCACCCAGCCGGCGATCACGCTGTAGAAGCCGAGAATGAGTAGTCCGGCAATCAGCCCGACGGTGCCCAGCAGTCGCCACAGCGGCGTGGCGCCAGCTTCTTCCGCCAGCGTCCGCATACCGTTCACCGGATTGCGCTGGGCGCGCCGGCCCAGCATGATCTCGCACATCATGAGCGGGATGCCGACCAGCGCGATGCAGGCGAGGAACACCAGCACGAAGGCGCCGCCGCCGTTGACGCCGGTCATGTAGGGGAACTTCCAGATGTTGCCCAGCCCGATGGCCGAGCCGGCCGTGGCGAGGACGAAAGTCCAGCGGCTGGCCCAGTGGCTGCGACGCATGGTCTGGGTCATGCGCGGTCACCTCCGAAATAGCGCTCCGTTTCTGCCTTGACCACCCGGGCTAGCAGCAGCAGGCCGATCAGGTTGGGGATGGCCATCATGCCGTTCATCAGGTCGGAAAAGTTCCACACGAATTCCAGGCTGGTGGTGGCGCCGACGATCACGGCGGCGATGAAGAAGATGCGGTAGATGCGGATGGCACGCGGCCCGAACAGGTATTCCACGGCCTTTTCGCCGTAGTAGTTCCAGCCGATCAGGGTGGAGTAGGCGAACAGCGCGGTGGCCAGGGCGACCACCAGCGTGCCGGGGTGGCCGAGCGTTTCCGCCATGCTGGCGCTGGTCAGTTCGCCGGCGCTCACTCCCTGCATCCAGGGCGCTGCGGTGAGGATGACCAGTGCGGTCATGGTGCACACCACCAGCGTGTCGATGAAGGTCTGCGTCATGCTCACCAGCGCCTGCTTGACCGGGTCGCTGGTGCGTGCCGCGGCGGCGGCGATGGGGGAGGAGCCCAGCCCGGACTCGTTGGAGAATACGCCGCGGGCAACGCCGTAGCGGATGGCGGCGGCGATGGTGGCCCCGGCGAAACCGCCACCCGCCGCAATCGGGTTGAAAGCGTGGTAGAAAATCAGGCCAAGCGCCTGGGGAATCTCGCTGGCGTTGAGCACCAGTACGACGAGCGCGGTGGCCACGTAGGCGACGATCATGAACGGCACCAGCAGCGAGGTGAAGCGGCCGATGGAGCGGATGCCGCCGATGATGACCAGTGCGGTCATCACCATCAGCACCAGCCCGGTCGCCAGGGTGTCGATGCCGAAGGTGCTTTGCAGGATGGCGGCGGTGGCGTTGGCCTGCGTCATGTTGCCGATGCCGAAGGCGGCGAACGCCGTGAAGATCGCGAACAGCGTGCCCAGCCAGGGCAGGCCGGCACCCTTGGCCAGGTAATACATGGGGCCGCCGCGCATGCCGTACTCACCCTTTTCCCGGTATTTGATGGCCAGCACCGCCTCGGCATACTTGGTGGCCATGCCGACCAGGCCGGTCACCCACATCCAGAATACCGCGCCCGGGCCGCCCAGGGTGATGGCGGTGGCCACGCCGACGATGTTGCCGATGCCCACGGTGGCGGCCAGCGCCGTCATCAGCGCGGCGAAATGGCTGATGTCGCCGGCGTGGCCGTAATCCTTGTGGAAGATGAGGCGGAAGGCGTGCGGCAGCACGCGGAACTGCAAGCCCTTGAGCAGGATGGTCAGGTACAGGCCGGTGCCGACCAGCAACAACAGCATGGGCGGCCCCCACACCCAGCCCGACAGCGCGGCGACGAGCGATTCGATCGCGTCCATTGTTTTTCCCCTTAAGGCGCGATTATTGGGCAGAAAGGCGTTTTACGCCAGCCAGTCGCGCGCCGTGAGGAACTCGCTGTACAGGCGCGCCTCGGCCGAACCCGCCTGGGGGCGCCAGTCATAGCGCCATTTGACCAGCGGCGGCAGCGACATCAGGATGGATTCGGTGCGTCCGCCGGACTGCAAGCCGAACAGGGTGCCGCGGTCGTAAACCAGGTTGAATTCCACGTAGCGGCCGCGCCGGTATGCCTGGAAATCGCGCTCACGCTCGCCGTAGGACAAGCCCTTGCGCCGCTGCAGGATGGGCAGATAGGCCGGCAGGAAGGCATCGCCCACTGCTTTTGTCATGGCGAAGCTCCGCTCGAAGCCGAGTTCGTTGAAATCGTCGAAGAACACGCCGCCGATGCCGCGCGGTTCCCTGCGGTGGCGGAGGTAGAAATACTCGTCGCACCACCGCTTGAAGCGCGGGTGAAGCGCGTCGCCGAAAGGTGCCAGTGCTTGCCGGCAGGCGCGGTGGAAATGCACCGCGTCTTCCTCGAAGCCGTAGTAAGGCGTCAGATCCATGCCGCCGCCGAACCACCAGACCGTCCGCTGATCCGCGGCAGCGGCGGCGCTACCTTCCTCCGCGCTCGGCCGCGCAGCCTGCCGCCTTGCCGGATGGGCGACGAAGCAGCGCACGTTCATGTGCACGGTGGGTGCATATGGATTGCGCGGATGCAACACCAGCGACATGCCGGCCGCCTCGAAGCCGCGGCCGGCGAGTTCCGGCCGGCTGGCGGAGGCGGCGGGTGGCAGCCGTTCGCCCGTGACGTGTGAGAAATTCACGCCGCCGCGCTCCAGCACGTTGCCTTCCTCGATGACGCAGCTCAGGCCCCCGCCGCCTTCGGGGTGCTGCCAGGCATCGTGCAGGAAATGCCGGCCGTCGGCGACCTGCAGGGCCTCGACGATGCGGGTTTGCAGTTCGGTGAAATAACGTTTGACCGCCTCGAAATCCATGGCTTGCTTTCCCATGATGCGACCGCCCGGTCTTCACGCTGCCCTTGGCCAGGCGGCGGGGTCAGCCCCTGATGGCGCGCCAGCCGATGTCGCGGCGCATCTGGCTGCCCTCGAAATGGATGCCGTCGGCAATCCGGTAGGCGCGCGCCTGTGCCTGTTTCACCGTGTCGCCCAGCGCGGTGACGCATAGCACCCGCCCGCCGCTGGTGACCGGCTGGCCATCGCGAAGCGCGGTGCCGGCATGGAACACGCGGGCATCCTGCAGCTCCCCGGGCAGGCCGGTGATGGCGTCGCCCCGGCGTGGATCGTCCGGGTAGCCCGCAGCCGCCATCACCACGCCCAGCGCGGTGCGACGGTCCCATTCCGCCGTGGCCTGATCCAGCGTGCCGTTGACGGCGTGCTCCACCAGGCCGACCAGATCGCTCTTCAGGCGCAGCATGATGGGCTGGGTTTCCGGGTCGCCCATGCGGCAGTTGAATTCCAGCGTTTTCGGGTTGCCGTCCTGGTCGATCATCAGGCCGGCGTAGAGGAATCCGGTGTAGCGGATGCCGTCCCTGGCCATGCCGCGGATGGTGGGCGTGATGATCTCGCGCATCACCCTGGCGTGGATTTCCGGCGTCACCAGCGGTGCCGGCGAGTAGGCGCCCATGCCGCCGGTGTTGGGGCCGCGGTCGCCGTCCAATAGCCGTTTATGGTCCTGGCTGGTGGCGAGCGGCAGGATGTGCTCGCCGTCGCTCATGACGATGAAGCTCGCTTCCTCGCCCCGCAGGAATTCCTCGATCACCACGCGTGCGCCGGCGGCACCCAGCCTGCTGTCGGCCAGCATCATGTCGATGGCCTGGTGCGCCTCGGCTTCCGTCATCGCCACCACCACGCCCTTGCCGGCGGCGAGGCCGTCGGCCTTGACCACGATGGGCACGCCCTGTCGACGCACGTGGTCGTGGGCGGCGACGGCATCGGTGAAGCTGGCGTAGGCGGCGGTGGGGATGCCGTGGCGCTGCATGAAAGCCTTGGCGAAATCCTTGGAGCTTTCCAGTTGCGCGGCGGCCTTGGTGGGGCCGAAGATTTTCAGGCCGGCGGCGATGAAGGCATTGACCACGCCCTGCGACAGCGGCGCTTCCGGGCCGACCACGGTGAGGCCGATTTTTTCTTCCAGGGCGAACTGCACCAGCGCGTCGATGTCGGTGATGGCCACGTTCCGCATGTCCGGATCGAGCGCCGTGCCGGCATTGCCGGGGGCGACATAGACGCGGGTGGTGCGCGGGCTTTGCGCCAGCTTCCAGGCCAGCGCGTGCTCGCGACCGCCGTTGCCGATGATCAGTATCTTCATGTGCGACTTCCCAGAAATGAGGGGAAAGGGAAGGGGAAGGGGGATAAGGTGAAGGCACCGAGGTGCACCCTTCTCCCTTCACCGGGTCTAATGCCTGAAATGCCTTACACCCGTGAACACCATGGCCAGACCATGCTCGTCTGCGGCGACGACGACTTCCTCATCGCGGACGCTGCCGCCCGGCTGGATGACGCACGCTGCCCCGGCCTCCGCCAGCACATCCACGCCGTCGCGGAACGGGAAGAAGGCATCGGAGGCGACCGCCGAGCCAGCCAGCGACAAGCCGGCATGCTGCGCCTTGATGGCGGCGATGCGGGTGCTGTCCACGCGGCTCATCTGGCCGGCGCCGACCCCCAGGGTCATGCCGCTACCACAGAACACGATGGCGTTGGACTTGACGAACTTGGCCACGCGCCAGGCGAACAGCAGGTCTTGCAGCTGCGGCGGGGTCGGCTGTTTTTTCGTCACCACGCGCAGTTGGTCTGTGCCCACATTCAGCGTATCCGGCGTCTGCACGAGCAGCCCGCCGCCGACACGCTTGTATTCCAGGGCATTGCTCTCGCTGCCCGGCGGCACTTCGAGCACGCGCAGGCTGGACTTGGCGGCCAGCGCGGCTCGGGCCGCCTCGCTGAAGGCGGGGGCGATCAGCACTTCGACGAAATGCTTGCGCGCGTTCATGGCCTCGATCACTTCGAGGCCGACTTCCACGTTGAAGGCGATGATGCCGCCGAAGGCGGACGTGGGATCGGTCCGGAAAGCCTTTTCGTAGGCGCCGGGCAGCGTCGCATCGATGGCCACGCCGCACGGATTGGCGTGCTTGACGATGACGCAGGCCGGGGTGCCGAAGGTCTTGACGCACTCCCAGGCGGCGTCGGCGTCGCCGATGTTATTGTAGGAGAGCTCCTTGCCCTGCAGTTGGGTGAAGGCGGAGAGGCTGCCCGCCGGCACCGCCGCGTCGCGGTAGAAGGCGGCATTCTGGTGCGGATTTTCGCCGTAGCGCAGATCCATCACCTTGCTGAACTGGGCGTTGAAGCGATCGGGAAAGGCCAGCCTGGCGCCCTTGGCATCGAGGGCGGTCAGGTAGTTGCTGATGGTGCCGTCATATTCCGCGGTGTGCGAGAACGCCTTTTTCGCCAGCATGAGACGGGTCTCCGCGCCGATGGCGCCGCCGCTGGACTCCAGCTCGCGCGTGAGCAGGGGATAGTCGTTGGGATCGGTGACGATGGCCGCATGCTGGTGATTCTTGGCTGCGGCGCGCACCATGGCGGGCCCGCCGATGTCGATGTTCTCGATGGCTTCCTCCAGCGTGCAGTTCGGCCGGGCGACGGTCTCGCGGAACGGGTACAGGTTGACCACCACCATGTCGATGGGAGGGATGCCGGCCTGCTGCATGGCGCTCACGTGTTCCGGCAGATCGCGCCGGCCGAGGATGCCGCCATGCACCTTGGGGTGCAGGGTCTTGACGCGGCCGTCCAGCATTTCCGGGAAGCCGGTGTAGTCGCTCACCTCGACGGCGGGGATGCCGTGATCGCGGAACAGCCTGGCGGTGCCACCAGTGGAGAGGATTTCGACGCCGTACCGGTTGAGGGTGCGGGCGAATTCGACGACGCCCCGCTTGTCGGAAACGCTGATCAGCGCGCGCTTGATGATGGTCATGGTCCGTGATGCGGTGTTTTGTAAGAGGAAACGGAAAGTCGTTACTACTGATGGATGTTGTGCAGCTTGAGCTTCTTGCGCAGGGTGTTGCGGTTGAGGCCGAGGATTTCCGCGGCCTTGCTCTGGTTGCCGCCGGTGTGATTGAGCACGTATTCCAACAGCGGCTTTTCCACGCAGTGGATCAGCATGTCGTAGACGGCGTGCGGCGGCTCGCCGTCCAGATCCTTGAAGTAGGCTTCCAGGGCACCGCGCACGCAGAAGGAGATGTCGGATTCGCTCATCATGCCGCCAGCGCTTCCCCATGATGGTCCGCGTATTGCAGGCGGTCGCCGTGCGCGAGCTGCAGGCCGAAGAATTCGTCCACCGCGCGCAGTTGGGTCGCCGCATCCGCCAGCCGGTTCATGGCATGACGGAACTGCGCCGAGTCGGCCAGCCCCCTGGTGTACCAGGAGATGTGCTTGCGTGCCACGCGCACGCCGGCCGGCTCGCCGTAAAAGGCATACAGGTCGTGCAGGTGGTCGCGCAGCACGCGATGGATCTCGGCCACCTGTGGCGGTGGCAGGTGGGTGCCGGTGGCAAGGTAATGCGCGATCTCGCGGAAGATCCACGGGCGCCCCTGCGCGGCGCGGCCAATCATGATGCCGTCCGCGCCGGTCCGTTCCAGCACCTGCTGCGCCTTTTCCGGGCCGGTGATGTCGCCGTTGGCGATGACGGGGATGCGCACCGTCTGTTTCACCTCGGCGATGAGTTCGTATTCGGCATCGCCGGTGTAGGCCTGGCAGCGTGTGCGGCCGTGGATGGCCAGTGCCTGGATGCCGCTGTGCTCGGCGATGCGGGTGATGCGGGTGACGTTGCGGTTGGCGCGGTCCCAGCCCAGGCGCGTCTTCAGCGTGACCGGCACTTCCGGCACCGCCCCGACCACCGCCTCCAGGATGCGCCGTACCAGCGGCTCGTCGCGCAGCAGGGCGGAGCCGGCCATGACGTTGCACACCTTCTTGGCCGGACAGCCCATGTTGATGTCGATGATCTGGGCGCCGTTGTCCACGTTGTAGCGCGCCGCCTCGATCAGCATTTTGGGGTCGGCGCCGGCGATCTGCACCGACTTGGGTTCCGTCTCGCCCTCGTGGTTGGCGCGCCGCCGCGTCTTCTCGCTGCCGTGCAGCAGTGAGTTGGAAGTGACCATCTCCGACACCGCCATGCCGGCGCCCAGCCGCTTGCAGAGCTGACGGAACGGACGGTCGGTGACTCCGGCCATCGGCGCGACAACCAGATTGTTCCTGAGCTTGTAGGGGCCGATCTGCACTGGGTTGCCGTCCTGTGAGGAAAGCTGCCCATTTTATATGCAAAGCGGAGAGAGGAAAAGTGAATGTTGCCTGGGCCGGCGCCTAAACCACGTTCATGTAGTGGTGGAAAACATGCATCATTTTGGGGTAGCATTACAAACCCGGTCGTCGAGTTATTTGGCACCTTATCCTAGTAAAGTTCAGAGAATGAAGCTCAACCAGACCGTTGCACAAGTCACCCGGCGCATCCGCGAACGTAGCACCGAGGCGCGCTACGCCTATTTGCAGCGCATCGAGATCATGGTCCAGCGCAAGCCGGGGGTGGACCGCATGGGCTGTGCCAACGTGGCGCACGCCTTCGCCGCCATGCCGGTGGAGGACAAGCTGCGTGTCATTGCCGAGCGCGCACCCAACATTGCCATCATCACTGCATACAACGACATGCTGTCAGCGCATGCGCCCTACCAGCACTATCCGGAACTGATCAAGGCCGAGGCGCGCAAGCATGGCGCCACCGCCCAGGTGGCGGGCGGCGTGCCGGCGATGTGCGACGGCATCACCCAGGGCGTGGCCGGCATGGAACTGTCGCTGTTCAGCCGCGACGTCATCGCCATGGCCACCGCCGTGGGTCTGAGCCACGACGTGTTCGACGGCGCCCTGATGCTGGGAGTGTGCGACAAGATCGTGCCCGGTCTTCTGATCGGCGCGCTGCATTTCGGCCACCTGCCCACCGTGTTCGTGCCGGCCGGACCGATGACTACCGGCATTTCCAACAGCGAGAAGTCGCACATGCGCGTGCTTGCCGCCGAAGGCAAGGTGGGCCGCAAGGAGCTGCTGGAAACCGAATCCAAGGCCTATCACGGTCAGGGCACCTGCACCTTCTACGGCACTGCCAACAGCAATCAGATGCTGCTGGAGGCCATGGGTCTGCACGTGCCGGGTGCTGCCTTCATCAACCCCGGAAACGATTTCCGCGCCGAACTGACCCGCGAAGCGGTGCGCACCGTGCTGCACATCACCAATCGTGAGAATTTCACGCCCATCGGCCATGTGGTCGACGAGCGCAGCATCGTCAACGCCATGGTGGCCCTGCTGGCGACCGGCGGCTCCACCAATCACCTCATCCACTGGGTGGCGGTGGCACGTGCGGCCGGCATCAGCATCAACTGGGACGATTTCCGCGATCTGTCCGACGTGGTGCCGCTCGTCGCCCGCGTCTATCCGAACGGCGAGGCCGACGTCAATGCCTTCCAAGCAGCCGGCGGCCCTGGCTACGTCATCCGCGAGCTGCTGGATGCCGGCCTCATGCATGAGGATGTGCAGACCGTGCGTCCCCAGGGTTTCCGCGAATTCACCCGCATCCCGGAGCTCGAAGGCAGCAGGCTGGTGTGGCGCGACATCGGCAAGTCCAGGGACGATAGCGTGCTGCGCCCGGCCGGCGCGCCGTTCAGTTCCAACGGCGGTATCAAGGTACTGCGGGGCAACCTGGGCCGCAGCGTGATCAAGATCTCTGCCGTGCCCGAAGACTGCCCC
>JBBILG010000060.1:0-11829 GCA_037445085.1 Methylobacillus sp. | reverse complement strand
TGTTCCTGCATGGCACCACCTGGCCCACCAAGCACTGGCCGGAATGCTATTGGCGGGCTCTGGCGGAGCAAGCCGACGCTGCCGGCTGGGAAACGCGCCTGCCCTGGGGCAACGCGGAGGAAAAGGCACGGGCGGAACGCATCGCCGCCGGCCTGGCCCGCACCCGCGTGCTGCCGCGCCTGTCGCTGGCCAGGATGGCGGCGGAACTGGCCGGCGCCAGGGCCTGCGTGGCTGTGGATACGGGACTGGGCCACCTGGCCGCTGCCTTTGACGTGCCCACCCTGTCCCTGTTCGGCCCCACCCATCCCGGCTTCACCGGCGCCTGGGGGCCGCGCCAGGAACACCTGGCCAGCGACTTCCCCTGCGCCCCCTGCCTGAAGAAACGCTGCGCCCACCGCCCCACCGAACAGGAACGGGCGGCCCACGACCTGGCGCGGGAGCAGCCGCTGTGCTTCACCCGCCTGCCTCCCGAGCGGGTCTGGCAAGAATTCGGGGCCCGGCTGCTGGCAGGCGGCCACGGTGACACATTGCCGGCCGGCATCCCGGGAGAGGTGGGCTGACATGCGTCTCACGTTCACGCTCTACAAATATTTCCCCTATGGCGGCCTGCAGCGGGACTTCCTGCGCATCGCCCGGGTCTGCCAGCAGCGCGGCCATGCCATCCGGGTCTACACCCTGGAATGGAAAGGGGAAATCCCGTCCGGCTTTGAGGTCGTCGTCGTGCCTGTCCGGGCCCTGACCAATCCCGGCCGCTACGAGAAATTCGTAACCTGGATACGGGACGACCTTAGGCGACGCCCGACGGACAAGGTGATCGGTTTCAACAAGATGCCGGGACTGGACGTGTATTTCGCCGCCGACCCCTGTTTTGAGGAAAAGGCCCGCACCCTGCGCGGCCGCGCCTATCGGCTGACGCGGCGCTACCGTCATTTCGCCGCCTTCGAGCGGGCGGTGTTCGGGGTCGAGAGCCGGACCCGGATATTGCTGATCTCCCGCGAACAGCAACCCCTGTTCGTGAAGCACTACGGCACCCCGGAAAACCGTCTCCACCTGCTGCCCCCGGGCATCGCCCGGGACCGGCGGGCCCCGGCCAACGCGGCCGAGATCCGCGCCGCCTTCCGACGGGAGTTCGGCCTGGGCGAGGATGACCTGCTGTTGCTGCAGATCGGCTCCGGCTTCAAGACCAAAGGGCTGGACCGCAGCCTGCGTGCTCTGGCCTCCCTGCCTGGAGCGCTCCGTGCACGCACCCGCCTGATCGCCATCGGCCAGGACGATCCCCGGCCGTTCCTGGCCCAGACCCGGGAACTGGGCTTGGATACGCGGGTGGACATCCTAAAGGGACGAGACGACATCCCCCGCTTCCTGCTGGGTGCCGACCTGCTCATCCATCCGGCCTACAGCGAGGCGGCCGGTATGGTGCTCCTGGAAGCGGTGGTGGCGGGATTGCCGGTGCTGACCACCGACGTCTGCGGCTACGCCCATTACATCGACGAGGCTGGTGCCGGCCGGGTGCTGGTCTCCCCCTTCGACCAGGCCCGCCTGGACTCGCTGCTTGCCCACATGCTCGTCAACGAGCGGAGTCGTGCCGCCTGGAGCCGCAACGGGCTCGCCTTCGCCGAGACCGCCGACCTCTACAGCCTGCACGAACGGGCCGCCGACATCATTCTCGATACCCGCTCATGAAACTCTTCCTGGCACCCCCGTTCGATGGTCTCTGGCGGGACCTGGATCCCTTCGCCGCCGTCGAGGAACTGCAGGGCCCCGTGTTCCGCCAACTGGAACGCCGCCGCACTTTCCGCAGCGAGATAGTCGGCCGGGCCTACTTCGTCAAGATCCACCACGGCATCGGCTGGCGCGAGATCTTCAAGAACCTGCTCTCCGCGCGCCTGCCCATCCTCGGCGCCGGCAACGAATGGCACGCCATCCGCCGCCTCGGCGAACTGGACATCGGCACCATGCGCGCAGTGGCTTTCGGCGAACGCGGCGGCAATCCGGCGCGCCGCCATTCCTTCCTGATCACCGAGGAACTGGCGCCCTGCGTCAGCCTGGAAGACCATTGCCGCGACTGGGCAAGCCAGCCGCCACCCGTAGCGCTGAAACATGCGCTGATCGCCCGCGTCGGCGACATGGCCGGGCGCATGCATCGCGGCGGCGTCAACCATCGCGATTTCTACCTATGCCATTTCCTGCTGCATACCGAGCCGGCGCCCGGCCCACAGGCCCTGCGGCTGTCGATCATCGACCTGCACCGCGCCCAGGTGCGCGCACGCGTCCCGCGCCGCTGGCGCGACAAGGATCTCGCCGGGCTGTATTTTTCCGCCATGGACATCGGCCTGACCCGGCGCGACCAGTTGCGCTTCCTGCGTGCCTACTTCATCCGCCCGCTGCGCGACATCCTGCGCGACGAGGCGAGCCTGTTGCGCCACCTCGAAGGCGAGGCGCGGCGCCTGCGCGCGCGTTACCTGCGCAAGTACGCTTCGGTGGCACGACCATGAAGCAATGGCATCTATCCGCGCCGCACGTCGAACAGGAAGCGCGCTTGTTCGCCGATCTCGACACCACATTCGCACTCGAAGGGCAGCACATCACCGCTTCGCCGTTGAGCAGGGTGCTGCGTGTCGAGGCGGCAGGCAAGCGCTACTACGTCAAGCTTTACCACCGCGCCGGCAAGCACTTGCAGGCCTGGTTCGGCGACTCGCGCGTGGAAAGGGAATGGCTGAATCTCCAGCGCTTCATCGACTGGGGCATCCCCACGGCGCGGATCGTCGCCTACGGCCAGGAGCGGCGTCTGCGCCGCTTCGTGCGCGGCGCCCTGGTGACCGAGGAACTGCCCGGAACCACCGACCTGGCCATCCTGGCGCGTTCGGCCGACCCCCGCCTGCGCGATCGCGCCTGGGTCGCCGGCGTCTCGCGGCAACTGGCGCAGATGAAGCGCACGCTGCATGGGCACGGCTTCACCCACAACGACCTGAAATGGCGCAACCTCCTGGTCGATGGCGAGGCGCGCCTGTACCTCATCGACTGCCCGATGGGCGGTTTCTGGCGCGGCACCCTGCTGCGCCACCGCATCGTCAAGGACCTGGCCTGCCTGGACAAGGTCGCCAGGCGGCAGCTCAGCCGCACGCAACGCCTGCGTTTCTTTCTCGATTATTTGCAGCGGCAGCGCCTCAACACCCAGGACAAACGGCAGCTCCATCACATCCTGCGCTACTTCGAGGGACGCGACTGACATGGCGGCCCCTTCCGTTCCCCCTGCGACCGCCCACAGCCTGCGCGATGCCGGTCGGCAGCCGGCCACGCCCTTCTGCGTGCTCCTGCAGGACGGGACTCCCCTGCAAATCGTGCGCCTCCTCCGCGTGCTACCCGGCAAGCGGATCGTTGGCGTAGGGTTGTACCGTGGGCGCAGCGTTCTGTCCAAGCTGCTCGTCGCCCGCGACAGCGCGCGTCATTGCGACCGGGAACAGGCCGGCATCCATGCCCTCGCCGAGGCCGGCATCGCCACCCCGCCCTTGCTGCACTGCGGCGAGTTGCAGGCAGGTGGCCACTATCTGCTCACCCAATACCTGGATAACGCGACAACGCTCATGGACACCCCGCTGGCGCCGGAAACGGCCGCCGCGCGATTGGCGACAGCCATCCGGATGCTCGCGCACATGCACCAGAAGGGGCTGGCGCAGACCGACTTGCACCTGGGCAACTTCCTGCTGCATGACGGCACCCTGTACATGCTCGATGGCGACGGCATCGCCGCACAAGCCGTGGGCAAGCGGCTCGACGCCCCAACGGCCATGCGTAACCTGGCTCTGTTCCTGGCCCAACTGCCGATCCACCTCGCCGAGCCAAGCAATCCCTGGCTGGACATCTACCATTCCGAGAACCCGGCCATCCACCCCGACAGGATCGGTTTCGCCCGGTTGGCGCGCCTGGCCCGGGAGCGTCGCCTGGATGACCTGCTGTCAAAATGCGTGCGGGACTGCACTCAATTCAAGGTCGAGCAGCGTATTGACCGTTTCACGGTTGTCGCGCGCGAGGAGGCGGATTGGCTCGGTCCCATGCTCGCGGATCCCGACCGGTTCATGCGCCAGGGCGTGTCACTGAAAGCCGGCAACAGCGCCAACGTCGCCCGCGTCGACATGCCGGGACGCAGCGTGGTCATCAAGCGCTACAACATCAAGGGCGCCGCCCATGCGGCCACGCGCTTCTGGCGCCCGAGCCGCGCCTGGAACGCATGGCGCGAGGCGCACCGCCTGCTGGCATTGGGTATCCCCACTGCCCGCCCACTGGCGATGATCGAGCAGCGACTGGGGCCGTTTCGCGGCCAGGCATGGCTGATCACCGCCTATGTCGGCGGCCCCGACCTGAGCCGGCTGTGGCCACGGCAACCGCCCGGCGAACCAGACGAAACCGAGCTGGGCGCCCTGCGCCACCTGTTTCGCGGGCTGCGCCTGGCACGCATCTCGCATGGCGACTTGAAGGCGACCAATCTAATCTGGCATAATGACCAGGTCGTGCTGATCGACCTGGATAGCATGCGGGCGCACGCCTCCGCCGCCGGATTTGCCCGGGCTCATCGAAAAGACACGCACAGGCTGCTGACAAACTGGCCGGCCGCCAGCCCTACCCGGCAGACCCTCGGCACATGCCTGGACATGCCAGACGATAAGACACGGTGAGACCGAGGACAATTGCCCGCCCCCATCTACGTCACTCAGCCCAATCTCCCACCCCTGGGCGAACTGATTCCCTATCTGGAGGAGATATGGGCGCGCAAGATCCTGACCAACAACGGGCCATTCCACAAGCAATTGGAACAGGCCCTCTGCGAATACCTGGGCGTCGATCATCTATCTTTGTTCGCCAATGGCACCATTGCGCTGGTCACCACGCTGCAAGCCCTGCGCATCAGCGGCGAAGTCATCACCACCCCCTATTCCTTCGTCGCCACGGCGCACTCCCTGCTGTGGAACAGCCTGAAGCCGGTATTCGTGGACATCGACCCCGCCACGTGCAACATCGACCCCGCCAGGATCGAGGAGGCGATCACTCCGCTCACCACCGCCATCCTTCCCGTGCATTGCTATGGCACGCCATGCGACGTGGACGCCATTCAGGCGATTGCGGACACCTACGGCTTGAAGGTGATCTACGACGCGGCCCACGCCTTCGGGGTTGAATACCGTGGCGAGAGCCTGCTCAGGCACGGCGACCTGTCGGTCCTGAGTTTCCACGCCACCAAGGTGTTCAACACCTTCGAGGGCGGCGCGATTGTCTGTCCGGACGCCAAGACCAAGCAGCGCGTGGACTACCTCAAGAACTTCGGCTTCGCCAACGAGGTGACCGTCACCGCTCCCGGCATCAACGGCAAGATGAGCGAATTCAACGCGGCGCTCGGCCTGCTGCAACTGAAGCATATCGACAGCGCCTTGCAACGCAGGCGGCAAATCGAGGCTCGCTACCGCCAGGCCCTCGCGCAGGTCCCCGGCATCCACCTGTTGCAGCCGGTTGCGGACGCCCGGGGCAACGCCTCCTACTACCCTGTCTTCATCGACGCGGCATCCCCCGTGAGCCGCGATGCCCTGTACGAGAAACTGCGCAAGGAAGGCATCTTTGCGCGGCGCTACTTCTTCCCGCTGATCAGCGACTTTCCCATGTACCGCGGACTGCCATCCGCCGCCCCCGACAAGTTGCCCCATGCCCGCAGGATATCCCGCAGCGTGCTTTGCCTGCCCATCTTCCCGGACCTGGAGGATGCCGACATCGAGCGAATCCTTGACCTTGTTTGCCACTGAGCCCCCCTCCGCGACGGCCCCGCTTGCCGGGCGCGGCCAGGTGGTGTTCATGGGCGGGAGGCTGCGCCGGGCGACAGCGGCAGGCGCATAGACATGGGCTTGCTTCGCATTCCGCGCGACCTCGCCAGGTTGCTCATCGACCTCCCGCATTCCCCGCACCTATTCCTGCGCAGGGAACTGGAATGCATGTCCACGCCACTCCGCTGGCTGGCGCGCCTGTATCGGCGCACCCTCCTCGCCCGCACCCGCGTCGCCGTGGTGGCGGGCTCGGTGGGAAAAACCACCACGCGAAGGACGTTGCACGCGGCGCTGGCCTGCCCGGAGCGTGGCTTCAACCATTCGAACTACGGGGCCGCCCTGGCCCTGAACCTGTTGCGGATTCGGCCTGGGGATCGTCATGCCGCCATCGAGGCGGGTATCGCCGGACCGGGCTGGATGGAGGGCTATGCGCGTCTCCTGCGGCCCGACATCGTGGTCATGACCGCCATCAAGAGCGACCATTACCGCGCCTTTCCCAGCCTTAAGCACACGCGCGAGGAAAAGGTGAAGATCCTCGGGCGCCTCGACGCGGGCCAGGTGGCCTTCCTCAACGGCGATGACGAGAACGTCCGCTGGATGGCCGGGCAAACCGCGGCGAAGGTGGTGTTCTTTGGTCTGGGTCCGGACAACGATATCCGGGCCTGCAACCTCGAAAGCTCCGCCGCCGGCCTGTGTTTCACCGCCCGCTTGCGCGACCGGGAAATGGTGATCGGCTCCCCCCTCGTCGGTGAACACATGGTCTATCCCCTGCTTGCCGCCCTCGCTGTTGCCGAATGGGAGGGGCATGACCTGGCAGCTTCTGCGGCAGCCATGGCCGAGCTTTCGCCTGTAGAGGGACGCATGGAACTGATACATGCGGAGGCCGGCTTCAGCATCCTCGACGACAGCTACAAGGGCAGCCTCGAAAGCGTGCACGCCGCCTTGCTCGCCCTGGCCAAACTGCCGGCCAGCCGACGCATCTTTCTGTTCGGCGGAGTGGAAGATCCGCCCGGCAAACAAGGCGACATCAACCGGGAGATCGGCCGCTTATGCGCAGAATCGACCGACGCGGTGTATTGCCTCAACACCGCCAAGAGCATCAGCGGCATACGGAGCGGGGCGATTGCCGCCGGCATGAACAAGGAGGATATCCACATCATCGGCACCGATCTCGACCATGCCGTATCCGTGCTGCTGGCCACGCTGCGGCGGGGTGACGTTCTCCTGGTCAAGGGTCAATCCAGGCGTCGCCTGCGCCGCATCACCCTGCGCTTGCAGGGCCGGCCGGCGAGTTGTCCTGCCACCTATTGCGCTGCGAAGGTCGCCACCTGCGATACATGCCCCCTGCTGAACGTCCCGCCAGCACTGTTCGAAAACATTTCGTCGCGCGCTACGTGCAACGATGCGCCTGAAACCAGGGCCACCTTGCCGAACTTCCTGAGCGCGGACACCTTTGTCCTTCAACCACTCCTGTAGCGAGCACCGGATATGGATGCGACCACAACGGCTTTGGTCGACTATGCCACCGGGCAAAGCGGCGAACCGCTGCCCCTTCACGTTTGCCGGGCGGCCAAGCGACATCTGATCGACTCGGTAGCCTGCGCGCTCGGGGCGCTCGACAGCCGCCCGGCGAGAGTCGCCAGGAGCATCGCCGGCACGGCCAGCAGCCGCCTGGGCGCCTCCGTGTTCGGTCTGGAAGAAAAAACCACCCCCGAATACGCCGCTTTCGCCAACACCGTGATGATTCGTCATCTGGACTACAACGACACCGGCAACGGCGGCCATCCAAGCGACATGATCCCCGCCGCGCTGGCGCTTGCCGAGCCACTGCAAGCCAGTGGCGACACCTTGCTGCGCGCCATCCACGTCGAGTATGAAACGGTCGCCGCGTTGCGCCGTGGCGGCCTGTATGGCGATGCCCTGCGCAAGCGCCACATCGACCAGGTGTGGACGGTGCTGGGCGG
The DNA here is from genome assembly GCA_037445085.1 of Methylobacillus sp. Classification (GTDB taxonomy): domain Bacteria; phylum Pseudomonadota; class Gammaproteobacteria; order Burkholderiales; family Methylophilaceae; genus JBBILG01. The sequence continues at coordinate 4,058 of JBBILG010000060.1, read as the reverse complement.
CGTGCTCGGCGCGAGTGTCATCCTGGGCCTTGACCGCCAGCAGACCGCCCATGCGATTGCCATCGCGCTGACGCCCAACATACCGCTGCGCGTAGCCCGATCCGGCATGCTGTCGGACTGGAAAGGCTGCGCGACCGCGCATTGCGCGATGATGGCGGTTTTCGCCGCGCGGCTCGCGAAGGAAGGATTGACCGGGCCTGAAGCACCGTTTGCAGGCATTTCCGGATTCAACGCGCTGCTGGGGCTGCCCGCCTTTGACTTGAGCGACATCGGCCAGCCGGTCGACGGCATGTGCGCCATCGAGTCAACCGGCCTGAAAGCCTACCCCGCCGACTACAACGCGCAAGGGCCGATCTCGGCCTTGCTGCGGATGCGCGCCGAGATCCGGGTCGAGGATATCGAATCGATGACCATCGCCATGCACTGGGGGGGATGGCATGCGATCGGCGGCGGCGCCGGGGACCACCAGGAAAAATGGCGGCCGGCCACAAGAGAAACCGCCGACCACAGCATGCCGTATCTGGCCGCCGTGGCGCTGATCGACGGCGACATCACCCTGGCCAGTTTTGCCGAGGAACGGCTGGCCGATCCCGCCCTGCATGCCTTGATGGACAGGATCACGGTGATCGAGGATGGCCAACTGACCCGGGCACATGCCGGGGTCTTGCCAAACTGGCCGTCCCGCATCGAAATCCGCTTACGCGACGGGCAACACCTGCGACACGATGTCGTGCAGCCCAGGGGACACCCTCTCAACCCCCTCAGCGACGAGGATATCGAGGGAAAATTCCGCAACCTGTGCCCGCCCTCGCTTTCGCCGGCCGCCACCGAGGAACTGCTCGGCATGCTCCACGCCGTCGAAAGGTTGCACAATGTCGCTGAACTGACCCGCCTGTTCCGCTCCCTGAACAGCCAACGCCCGGCTTGACCCAAGGGAAGTCCATATGACCACTAGCACGCTTCTGTTTACTTCCGGCGCCAGCCTGGTCGGCCAGAATGTCCTGTCCGCATTGGCCGCGCGCCGGCACGAACTGCATCTGGTGGCGCTCAACAGCGAAGCCCGCGACCCCGCGCTCTACGAATACGATGAAGCCTGGCTGGCGCCGAGGGGAAGCACCGAGCCGGAGCGCTTCCGCGAGCGCTTCCTGCAAGTCTGCGAGGTGGTTCGGCCGGCCTTGGTGATTCCCTGCCGTGACGAGGACATCCTTTTCCTGGCCAGTCTGCGCGCCACCCTGCCGCACAGCGCGCCTCCCGCACTCTGCGGCAGCGAAGCGACAGCCATGGCCATGCTGGACAAACTTGCGAGCTGGGAGTTTTCCGAACGCCATGGCTTGCCTTACGCGCAGACGATCTCGTGCGAATGCGATACATCGTTGCTGCTGGCATTTGCCGAGTTGCATGGCTACCCCCTCATCACCAAGCCACGCCAGGGGTTTGCCTCCATGGGCGTGCGGCTGCTGCTGGACGGTGCCCAGGTAAAACGCATGGCGGGCGTGCCAGGGTACATCCTGCAGAGATACCTCGGCGAGCCGCGGGCCGTTACCGCTTATGCAGAAAACATCGCTGGCGAGGGAATTCCTTTGTTTCATTCATTTGAGGCGGTCAAACTGTCCATACAGGCACTGGTCGGGCCTGCTGGCGATTGCCTCGGTGTCTGCTGCACGCACAACACCATGAAACAGGGACGCAGCGAGTTCGTCGAGGCCGTGCAAGACGAGCAGGCCCTGGCCCTTGGCCGGCATTGTGCGGCCGTATTCGCGCGCGAGGGCTGGCGTGGCCCCCTGAATATACAGTGCCAGGTGACACCCGGCGGCGAACTGGCGATTTACGAGTACAACGGCCGCTTCACCGGCGCCACGGCGGCGCGCCACCTGCTCGGCTACGACGAGGTCGGCCTGGCATTAAGCGCCTTTTCCGGAATCCGCTTGCCGACGCCGGAAACGCAGGAGCGATGCAGGGCCATCAAGCGCGTCCCGACCAGCAGGGCACTGGATGAACGAAACGTCGAGGCGCTGATTCGCGAAGGGAACTGGCGAAAACAGCCCCCCGGGTAGACCGGGCTTGCGAAATACGGAGGATTTTTGCAATGGATATCGTGGTATTCGGACTCGCCAACACTTCCAGCGTCACCTGGCACCTGCTGACGCATTCCAGTGGCGGTTACCGCGTCGTCGGTTTCACCGTGGACGCGGCGTATCGCGACACGGACCGACTCCATGGGCTGCCGGTAGTGGATTTCGAACAGGTGGAAACCGTTTTCCCGCCGGCGGATTGCGGCATGCTCATCCCGCTAGGCTGGAAGGAAATGAACCGCCTGCGCATGCGCAAGGTGGCGCAAGCGCGGGCCAAGGGCTATGAACTGATCCCTTTCGTGGCGGAGGGCGCCATCATTCCACCCGATCTGCAGCTCAACCCCAATGTCATCCTCTACCCCGGCGTGGTCGTCGGGCCCTTCGCGCAAATCCGCGAAAACTGCTCGCTGCGCACAGGGGCGGTCCTGTCCCACCACAGCCGGGTCGATACCCACTGCCTGGTGGGACCCGGCGCCACCATAGCCGGAGATGTCCATGTTGGCGAACGCTGCGTCATCGGCACGGGTGCGGTCATACGCGACAGCATCAGGGTCGCCCCCGGCTGCTTCATCGGCGCCGGCGCGGTGGTCGTCTCGGATACGCGGGAAAACGGCTTCTATCTAGGCGTGCCCGCCCGCCTGCAGCCCACCCCTGCCGACCAGCTGAAGGAAGTCCAGTGAATCCAGGCGCGGAGGCATGCGCGCCATGAATGTCCTGCTCACCAGCGTCGGGCGCAGAAGCTATCTGGTCCGCTATTTCCAGGAGGCCCTGGCAGGGCGGGGCCGGGTGATCGTCACCAACAGCATCGCCGACACCCCGGGCATGCTGGCGGCGGATCTCGCTTTCGTCGCCCCCCTCTCGCATAGGCCGGACTATGTCGAAGGCATTGCCGCGCTGTGCCGGGACTACGAGATAGGTCTGCTCTGTTCCTGCCACGACCTGGACACCTTGTTTCTCGCCACGGCTGGCGAGAGGTTGCCGGTCGACGCCGGCGTCATGATGCTGCCCACGGCGGAATGGGCACAACTGTGCCTGGACAAGCATGCCTGCGGCAACCGCTTGCGCGCGGCGGGGTTCGCCATTCCCTGGAGCACCCTGAGCCTGGACGAAGCCATCCGCTGCGCGCGGGAAGGTGCCGCGCGCTATCCTTTCATCGTCAAGGCGCGCTATGGCTTTGGTTCCCTGGGCCTGGACATCTGCCAGGATGAGCGATCCCTGGCCTGTGCCTATCAGCGCGCCCAAACCCATTTGGAGCACACCATCCCGCGCCAGCATCCGGGCATCGCCGGCCAGCAACTGGTGCTGATCCAGGAACATATCGACGGACCCGAACTGTGTGTGATCCTTGCCAACGATTTCGCCGGTCATCCTGCCGCACATTTCATCACCGAGGTACACGAGATGCGTGCGGGTGAATCCGACCGCGCAACCACGCGCGCCCCGGACATGCTGGGCGATCTGCCGCGAAAACTGGCCGCCGTGACCGGGCACAAGGGCATCTGGGGAGCGGACGTGCGCATGGGCAACGGGCAGCCACGGATCATCGACCTGAATCCTCGTTTCACGGGGGATTACCCTTTCCAGCACCTGGCCGGCGCCAATCTACCCGCCGCCTTGCTTGCCTGGTCGCAAGGCCGTGACCCCGGAGCCGCGCTGGCTGTGCTCCGAACCGGACGTGAGCGGCTATAAGGATCTGCTGCCCACGCGCCACCCGCCAATGAAGCCCTCCGGGAGCAAGCATGTTTGAGGAACCGCCAGGCGTCATCGTCAACTTCACGCCTACCGGCATGTTACCCAGCAAGGCCATGACGCCACACGTACCCATCTCCGCCAACGAGATCATCGAGGACGTGCATCGCGCCCACGAAATCGGTGTAACCATAGTCCACCTGCATGCCAGGGACGAGAAGACGGGAGAGCCCTGCTGGCGGGCGGAATCCTACGCCCGCCTCATCGAGGGCATCCGCGCACACGCGCCCGCACTGA
>JBBILG010000059.1:0-11983 GCA_037445085.1 Methylobacillus sp. | reverse complement strand
GAGGGGGTCAATTCCGGATGTCGCCAGGGGGTCAGTTCCTGGTGTCGCTTGACAAGACCGCCAGATCTCCCCGGGTATGACGCACCCACCTTCACGCTTATGCCCGTCGGATCTACGCCACGGCGTCCCGTACAAGTTTCGGGCTTTGACGATATTTGCCGCCTTACCCCGCCGTGCCGCCTCATATCCGCTTCCTGTTCGTCAGGCCAGCGCTTTGCCTTCGGCTTCCTCCAGATTTCCAGTCGCCCAGAACACCCTTGCCGTTCGGCTAACTCTTCCCCTTGTCGGGCGAGTAGAGGACTTCCACCTCCAAGTAAGTGCGCCCTGCCGGGCGCACAAATTGAAAGCCGCTCCCCGAAGGAAGCGGCTTGAATTGGTGCCCGAGGCCGGAATCGAACCGGCATGACCGCGAGGTCGAGGGATTTTCTTACCACTTCGGCTTTCGCCGCCAGCGCATGCGCTGTTCGTGGTCTGGAGCACGCCTTCACCATAGCCTCGCGGCCTTAGGTGCCCGCCGTCTGCTCTCTACGCCTTCCCAGCCGTGAGGCTTGGGCTTGGCTCGGCGTTGGCTCGGATGCCGGGGCATCCAGGGCTTTCGCCGACTTTGACGGGCTTCACTTCGGGCGTTTCCCCCCGAAGGCTCAAATTGTTTAAGTCCCTTGTGTCTACCGATTTCACCACTCGGGCATTGCACGATGCACAGGAGCCTACACCTCTCTCTACTGGCTCCTGCTTGGCTCCTGACCATCAAGCCGAGCCGCGAGGCTACGCCTTGGATGCTCACAAACCGTTGTCACTATTGACCTTCCGCCCTGGTGGCGCAAGCAGAAAGGACTTGACAAAACAGATTTTAAGTCCCTTGTGTCTACCAATTTCACCACCCGGGCAGGAGATGGCATTTTACCGTGGTTCGGCACGGGCGATGCCGGTTTCGCGGCAGGCGCTCACAACCGCCCGTCCACCTCGTCGCGCGGCAGCAGGCTCTTGACGTCGTAGAGCACCGAAACCGGCCTGGCCAGCGCACGGATGCGTGATGCCCCCATGTCGGCAAACTGGCGGTGGGCAACGGCCAGGATGATGGCGTCATAGCGGCCTTCCTGCAGGCGCTCGACGGGCGTGAGGCCGTATTCGCGACGCGCCTCCTCGATATCCACCCAGGGGTCGTACACGTCCACGCGGGCGTTGTAGTGCTCGAATTCGCGCACGATGTCGATGACGCGGGTGTTGCGCAGGTCGGTGCAGTTTTCCTTGAAGGCGAGTCCCATCACCAGCACGCTGGCATCCACCACCTGGATGCGCTTGTGGGTCATGAGTTTGATGACCTGCTCCGCCACGTAGGCGCCCATGCCGTCGTTGATGCGGCGCCCGGCCAGGATCACCTCGGGATGATAGCCCAGCGCCTGCGCCTTGTGGGTGAGGTAGTAGGGATCGACGCCGATGCAGTGGCCGCCCACCAGGCCGGGCCGGAACGGCAGGAAGTTCCACTTGCTGCCGGCCGCTTCCAGCACTTCCAGGGTGTCCAGTCCCATGCGGTTGAAGATCAGCGCGAACTCGTTGACCAGGGCAATGTTGAGGTCGCGCTGGGTGTTCTCGATTACCTTGGCCGCCTCCGCCGCGCGGATCGAACTCACTTGGTGCGTGCCGGCCTCGACCACGCTGGCATAGAGCGCGTCGACAAAATCGGCCGCTTCCGGGGTGGAGCCGGCGGTCACCTTGCGGGTATTGTGGAAGCGGTGCTGCTTGTCGCCCGGATTGATGCGCTCGGGGCTGTAGCCGGCAAAGAAATCGCGGTTGTAGCGGAGGCCGGATAGACGCTCGATGACGGGAATGCAGCATTCCTCGGTGGCGCCGGGATAGACGGTGGATTCATAGATCACCACGTCGCCCGGCTCGATCACCGCGGCGATGGTCTCGCTGGCGCGGATGAGCGGCGTGAGGTCCGGGCGATTGTAAGCGTCTACCGGTGTAGGCACGGTAACCACGTAAGTGTTGCAGCCGCGCAGTTCCGCCGCCTTGGCGGTATAGCGCAGATGGCGCGCCTTTCGCAGTTCCTCCGCCGGCACTTCCAGGGTGGTGTCGCATCCACCCGTGAGCTCCGCCACGCGCTCGGCCTTGACGTCGAAGCCCAGCGTGGGGTATTTCCTGCCGAAGGCTGCCGCCAGCGGCAGCCCCACATAGCCGAGGCCGATGACCCCCAGCCTGACATCCGAAAGATCACGCATGATTTTCCCGGTAGGTCGATTGAGCTAAACTTGAACGCAGCAGATTCTACCCGACAACGCAACTCACCTTCGAGGATTCGCATGCCTACCGTACTCGTTACCGGAGCCAACCGCGGCATCGGCCTGGAATTCGCCCGCCAGTATGCCGCCGACGGCTGGAAGGTCCACGCCTGCTGCCGCGCGCCCGCCGGCGCCGAGGTGCTGCGGCAACTGGCCGCGCGCCACCCCGGCGCGGTCACCATGCACGCGCTCGATCTCGCCAACCTCGCGCAGATCGGCCGTCTGGCCACGGCACTCGATCAGGTGGCCATCGACGTGCTCATCAACAACGCCGGCATCTATCCCGACCGCAACAGCCGCGGCTTCGGCGATACCGACGTCGCGGCGTGGGAGCTGGCTTTCCGCGTCAACACCATCGCCCCCATGAAAATGGCGGAAGCCTTCGTCGGCCATGTCGCCGCCAGCGAAGGCCGGCGCATGGCCTTCCTCACCAGTAAAATGGGCAGCATGGGGGATAACGGCAGCGGCGGCTGTTACCTGTACCGTTCCAGCAAGGCCGCGCTCAACGCCGTGGCGAAGAGCCTGGCCATCGATCTCGCGCCGCGCGGCATCCGGATCGCCTTGCTCCACCCCGGCTGGGTGCAGACCGACATGGGCGGGCCGGATGCGTGGATCACTGCGGAGCAGAGTGTCACTGGCATGCGCCGCCTCCTCAATGGGCTCAGTCCCGCGCAGTCGGGGCGCTTTTTCGCCTACGACGGCCAGGAAGTGCCCTGGTGACGCCGGCGTGAGCGGGACCGTCCGACCGCTGCTGTTCCGCGGCCGCGCGGCCGCCAGCAATGCGGTCGGCCGTTTCGAGCGGCTGGGGCGGGAGACGTTCGATGACGGCTGGGGCAGCCTGGACGAGGAGCCACCCCCGCTCGCCACCGAAGTGGCAGTCGATGCCACGCGCAGCATCATCAACCACATCGATTCGCCCGACCTGCCCTTCGACCGCACGGTCAATCCCTACCGGGGCTGCGAGCACGGTTGCATCTACTGCTACGCACGCCCCACCCATACCTATCTCGGCTACTCCGCCGGGCTGGATTTCGAGAGCCGGCTGCTGATGAAGCCGGACGCGCCGGCCCTGCTGCGGCGCGAACTGGCCAGGCCAGGCTACCGCTGCACCCCCATTGCGCTGGGCATGAACACCGATGCCTACCAGCCGATCGAGCGCCGGTACTGCATCACGCGCGGCATCCTGGGGGTGCTGGCGGAGGCGCGCCACCCGTTCAGCCTGGTGACCAAGTCGGCCCTGGTGGAACGGGACATCGATCTCATCGCGCCCATGGCCGCGCAGGGGCTCGCGCTGGTCTACGTCAGCATCACCACGCTGGACCGTACCCTGGCCAGGCGCCTGGAGCCGCGCGCGGCGGCGCCGGAGCGGCGTCTGGAAACGCTGCGCCGGCTCGCCACGGCCGGCATCCCGTGCGGGGTGATGACGGCGCCGGTGATCCCCGCCCTCAATGACGCCGAACTGGAGCGCATCCTGGGGGCGGCGGCGCAGGCCGGCGCCAGCCAGGCCGGCTATGTGCTGCTGCGGCTGCCGCATGAACTGGCAGGGCTGTTCGAGGAATGGCTGCGCCTGCACTACCCTCTCCGCGCCGACCACGTGCTGAGCCTGATCCGCCAGAGCCACGGCGGGCGCGTCTATGATGCGGATTTCACGAGCCGCATGCACGGGCAGGGCCCGTTCGCCGATCTCGTCGCCAGGCGCTTTCGCCTCGCCTGCCGGCGCTTCGGGCTGAACGCGCGGCGGCAGCATCTCGACTGCACGCAGTTTTGCCCGCCACATGACGGCAGTCCGCGACAGGGCGAGCTGTTTCCGGCGTGATCCGTCTGCTGTCGCCTTTTGGAGACAGCAGCATCCATATTACAATCAAGGTGTTAACCAAAACGGCTGGCAACCTTGTCGCAACACGGCGACAATACTTTAAGTAAATTCTGCTTTACATCGATTAACCAGTTGATTATATTGGCCAGGACGTCTGGCACGCGAATTGCCATCCGGGAGATAGCTCCGCACGGCGGAGACTCGACATGAAAGGGGACTCATCATGATACAGGCGCGTCGCTGCAAAACATTCCTGGCCGGCATTCTTGTCGGCCTTGCCACGCTCTCCAGCCCCGCGCTGGCCAATCTCGATTTTCATACCCAGGATCCCACCAAACAGCTCGAAATCGGCTATGCCTATTTCACCAGCACCCGAGGCATGACCGGCAACCGCGTCGAAGCGGCCAAATGGTTCCGCAAGGCCGCGGAGCAGGGAGACCTGCGCGCCATCAACATCCTCGGCGTGCTGCACGTGAACGGACTGGGTGTGCCGCAGGACACCGTCGAGGCGGTGCGCCTGTTCCGCAAGACCGCAGCGCGCGGCGATACCAGCGGCATGTTCCTGCTGGGTGCCTCCTACATTACCGGCGACGGTGTGGAGCAGAACGCGGGCGAAGGCGCCCGCTGGATCCGCAAGGCGGCGGAACGGGGCAATGCCTACGCCATGGAAAAGCTCGGCCTGCTCTACCAGATCGGCCAGGGCGTGCCGCAGGACAACACCCAGGCGAAGATGTGGTATAGCCGTTCGGTGCAGCACGGCGTCAACCAGACGCAGCTCGCCAGCCTGCGCTTCATCGGCGGGTTCTAAAGCCGGCTGCGGCTCAGCAATCCTCGCTGAAGCGGCGAATGAGCCGCCGGTCGCGCTTGGTCGGGCGGCCGCGGCCGCGCTGGCCGTGCTCGGCCGCGCGCAGCAGCGCTTCCTGCTCGCGGCGTGCACGGCTCGCCGCGGTTTCCTCGTAGAGCCGCGCCGCTTCGGGAGCACCGCGGCGCTGGCCGGAGAGGCCCCTCACCACCACTTCCCACTCGCCGTCCGGGCGGCTGATGCGCAGCACGGCGCCCGGCTTCACTTCCCTGGCCGGCTTGGGCCGCTCGCCGTCGTAGCGCACCTTGCCGCCGGCGATAGCCTCCACCGCCAGGCCGCGCGTCTTGAAAAAGCGCGCCGCCCACAACCACTTGTCGATGCGCACCCTGTCGCCGGCATCGTTCACCTCACCTGCCATGTTCGTGCTCGCGCAAGTGGCCGCTGTCCTCGCACATCTTGTGGAAACGCTCCAGCGTGGCCTGGGCGCGACCCATGACGGTCTGCGGCGGATAGGCGCCCGTGGCGTCCGGCTCACCCGCCGCCACGCCGGTCAGCAGCTCCATGCCCTGCAGCACGTGATCGATGACATGGATGCGGAATTCGCCGCGCGCCACCGCCTCCACCACCTCGTCGTCGAGCAGCAGGTGAGCACGGTTGCGCGCCGGGATGATGACGCCCTGGCGGCCGTCCGGCCCCAGGCGCCGGCAGGTGCGGAACCAGCCTTCGATCTTCTCGTTGACGCCGCCGATAGGCATCACCTCGCCGTGCTGGTTGAGCGCGCCGGTGACCGCCAGGCCCTGCGCCAGGGGCAGTCCGGCCAAGGCGGAGAGCAGCGCGTACAGCTCGGCACAGGAAGCGGAATCCCCTTCCACGCCATGATATTCCTGCTCGAACACCAGGGATGCGCACAGATCCAGCGGCGTCTGGCGGTGGAAGGCCGCCGACAGCCAGCCTTCCAGGATCAGCATGCCCTTGTCGTGGCCCGGTCCGGTCATTTCCACCTCGCGGTCGATGTTGCCGATGCCGGCATCTCCCGCCCAGACGCGCGCGGTGATGCGCACCGGCGAGCCGAAGCGGTAGTCGCCCAGGTCGATCTGGGTGAGCCCGTTGATCTGGCCCGCCGCGCTGCCGTGCGCGCTGATCATCACCTCGCCGTCTGCGACGGCGTCGAGCAGATCCTGTTCCGGGTAGTCGTGGCGCGCACGGCGCGCACGCATGGCGCTCTCCACGTCGGCGTGCGACACCACATGCGCCCCGCGCGCGGCGGCCATGCTGCCGGCTTCCAGCAGCAGCCCTTCGAGATGGCCGAAGCGGGCGCTGATGCGACGCTGATCGTCGCCGTCGCGCTGCATGGCGATGAGCAGGCGCGCCACCGCAGCGGCGGTGAAGTGCGGCAGTCCGCGCGCGCGGCAGCGCCAGGCGATGAAGCCCGCCACGGCGCGGCGCGCTTCCGGGGTGGCGGCGAAGTTGTCGGCGAAATCCACCTTGACCCGGAACCGCCGGCCGAATTCCGCATCCAGTTCCTGCAGGTCGTAATAGTCGGCGCGCGAACCGACCAGTACCAGCTTGACGTCCACCTGCAGCGCCTCCGGCTCCAGCGTGGTGGTCGCCAGCGGGCCCATGGCGGCGCCCGGCTCCTCGATCTGCAGGCGGCCGTTGCGCAAGAAGCGCTGCAACCTTTCCCACACCGCCGCATCGCGCATGACATCGCGCAATTGCAGCATGAGGGTGCCGCCATGGGCGCGCAACAGGTTGCCGGCGCGGATGCGCATGAAGTCGGTGACCAGCACGCCGTTCTCGGCCTGGTAATCGATACCGCCGAACAGCGAGCGGAAGTCCGGGTCGTCGTCGCGCAGCGCCGGCGCGCCCCCGGCATCACGGTTGTCCACCAGCAGATTGACGCGGTAGCGTGCCATCTGCGCAGTCAGCAGGGACGCCGCATCCTCGTCGTGGTTGGAGGAAAAGGCATCCAGGGCCCCCAGCACGTCCTCGCCGAGTTGTTCGAGGTGGCGTTCGAAGGCAGGTGCATCCAGCGCCTGGCCGTCGAGGGCGCGACGGATGGCCGCGATCCCGTCCGCCACCACCGGCTCCGCCGTCTGCCGGCGCAGGCGGGCGAGCGCCCGCTCCATCTCGCGCTCCAGCGGGCGCACGGTTTCCAGGTAACGTTCGATGGCGGCGCGCAGCTCCTGCTCGACCGCCTCGATGGCAATGCGTCGCTCGGCGGGCAGCGCCAGCAGTTCATCCTCCTGCATGGCCTGGCCGCTCTCGTCCAGCAGGGTGAACAACAGCCGGCCTTCCTCGCGGCGCAGGGCGAAGCGGCGTTCCGCGGCGAACCGGGCAAGCCCGGCGTAGGCCTCGTCGATCCGGCGGCGGCAGCCCTGCCTGAGTTTCGCGCCATCGATGCGGTAGCCTTCGGCATCCAGCCTGCGCGGAATCTCGTGGGCGATGCCCAGGCAGAACTTTTCGCAGGCATCCCGCAACACGGCGCCCTGCCCGGCCTGCAAGCGCAACGCCCGCGGCCGCTCCGGGCAGGCAAAATTGCAGACATAGACCAGATCGGGCGCCGGCGGACGGGCGGCAGCGGCTTCCTGCATGGCACGGAACACCAGGGAGGAACGGCCGCTGCCGGCCTCCCCCAGCACGAACAGGTGATAATCCGGCTGCCGCATGGCCAGCCCGAACTGCACCGCCTGCTCGGCACGCGGCTGGCCGATCCAGTCGCAGGATTCATCCGTCAGCTCGGAGGTGTCGGTAAAGTCCAGTGTGGCCGGATCGAGCCGCACGGTGAGTTCTTCAACAGCCAACACGCGCGTCACTGTCCGTCCTCCTGCCAGCGCTGTCTGGCGGCGTCATCGCTGGCACGCGCCTCCACCCAGCGCGTGCCGGCGGGAGTGGCTTCCTTTTTCCAGAACGGGGCCTCGGTCTTGAGATAGTCCATGATGAATTCGCAGGCGGCAAAGGCCGCGTGACGGTGCGCGCCGGTGACCACCACCAGCACGATCTGGTCACGCGGCGCCAGCGTGCCGACCCGGTGGATCACCAGCGCATCGACGATGTCCCAGCGCGCCCTGGCCTGCTCGACGATGGCGGTGAGGGCTTTTTCCGTCATGCCCGGGTAATGCTCCAGGGTCATGGCGGATATCGCATCGCCTTCGTTCAGATCGCGCACCTGGCCCACGAAGGCCGCCACCGCGCCGATGTCCGGGCTGTTGATGCGCATGCGCGCGATTTCGGCGCCGGCGTCGAAATCGGCTTCCTGCACCCGGATCGGCACCTCAGCCTCCCGTCACCGGCGGAAAGAAGGCGACCTCGTCGCCGTCGCGCAACGGTGCCGCATGCGGCACCAGCGTCTGGTTGACGGCGGCACGCAGCGGCCGGCAGCCGGCGAATTCCTCCTGCCAGACGCCGCCGCGTGCGGCGAGCCAAGCCATCAGCGCCCGCACGTCGGCGATCTCCGCCGGCGGCTGGAGCTCTTCGCGCGCGGTGCCCAGCGCCTCGCGCAGGCGGGCGAAATACAGCACGGTGACCATCACAGCCCCAGGTCGGCGTCGGTAAACGGGCCGCGCTTGCCGGCGATGGCCTCGGCCATCAGCCGCATGGCCTTTTCCTTGGTCTCCTGGTCGTCCATGGCCCTGGAGCTGAAGGTGATGCCGTACTTGGCGGCATATTGCTGGATCAGCACGATGAGCATGCTTTCGTCTTCCATGATCACTCCTTGTCTTCGCTGTTTTCCCTGTCTTGCAGGGCGATGGCGGCCGGCTCGCCCTCCAGCTCCACCTGCTCGATGGCGGCGAAGCGGCGGCTGATCTTCTGGCTGGTGGTGTGCACGTCCTGCGCATCCTCGTGGGCCTGGCGGATGTGGTCGGCGAGCTTCTTCATGCGCACGTCGAAGCGGCCGAATTCGCGACCCAGCTTGGCCAGCTCGTCCTTGATGATGTGTACCTGCTTGCGCGTCTCCACGTCCTTGAGTACGGCACGCGCGGTGTTGAGCACCGCCATCAGCGTGGTCGGCGAAACCACCCACACCCGCTTCGCCATGGCGTAATCCACCAGGTCCGGGTGGTAGGCGTGGATCTCGGCGAACACCGCTTCCGCCGGCACGAACATCACCGCGCCGTCGGAAGTCACGTTGGGGACGATGTATTTGGCCGCGATGTCGTCAATATGTTTCCTGACGTCGGCCTTGAACAACTTCTGCGCCTGCGCGCGGGCGGCGTCGGCCAGCCCGGACTCGTGCATGCGGTGATAATTCTCCAGCGGGAACTTGGAATCCACCGCCACCAGGCCGGTCGGCTCCGGCAGGAACAGCGCGCAGTCGGCGCGCGTGCCGTTCGACAGCGTGTATTGGAACTCGTAGCTGCCCGGCGGCAGGATGTTGCGCACCAGGGCTTCCAGTTGCACCTCACCGAAGGCGCCGCGCGATTTCTTGTCGCCCAGCAGCTCCTGCAGGCTGACCACATTGGAGGTCAGGCCGTCGATCTTCTTCTGCGCCTCGTCGATGGTGGCGAGCCGCGCCATGACACTGGCGAAGGTTTCGTTGGTCTTCCTGAAACCCTCGTCGAGGCGCTCGCTCACCTTGCCGCCGATCTGCTCCAGCCGGCCATCCACGGTGCGAGTGAGGTTGAGGATGCTCTCGGTGAGCTGCTGCGTGGCGTTGCGCATGGTGGACTGGATCAGTTCCTGCCCGGCCCGGCCCTGGTCGGCCAGCGTCTGGTGCAGCTTTTCCAGTACGGCCTCGCGCGTCTGCGCGAGCTGCTGGGTCTGCGTGAGGGTGAGCGCCTGCATGGCCTCGCGTGTGTGCGCAAGCTCCTGCGCCACCGCGCCGCGCAGGCGCTCCGCAGCATCCGCCGAGGCCGCCGCCAGGCGGTCGCCCAGGCGGTTGAGTCCGTCGTTGAGGTCGAGCAGCATGGCGCGGTGCTTGTCTTCCAGATGCTGCTGCAGATCGGCCGCGGCCTCCTGCCGGCGGCGCAACGTCAGCAGCAACCCGCCCAGCAATCCACAGGCGGCAAGCAGCAGCGACACGACCAGATAATCGATCATGGCAGCATTATAGCCCGTGCGCCGCCGCTCATGCAGGGCCGGCCTATTTGCGGCACGGGCAGTTTGTGCAACACTTGCATGGCCATGTCATGCACCCCCTCACTGCCAGCCCGCGCGCGCCGCATCCCGCACCCATGAGCGAACGCCTGGGTTTCGACGAGCTAAAATCCGCCGTCCGGCTGCCCTCACCCAAGGCAGCCGCCTTGCGCGTGATAGCGCTGTGCCGGCACGACGGCGTGGCCATGCCGGAACTGGCCGCAGCCATCCGCAGCGACCCCGCCCTGGCCGGGCGCATCATCAAGATCGCCAATGCCGTCAACCCCAACAAGTCGCGGCCGATCGCCTCCGTGACCGGCGACACCCTGCTGCTGGTCGGCATCCACGCCGTGCGCCAGGCCGCCTTCGGCATGTCGCTCATCGGCGATCCGCAGGAAAGCCCCTGCAAGGGCTACGATTACGCGCAATTCTGGTCGCAGGCGGTGGCGGTCGCCTGCGCGGCCGAAGCCATCGCCGAAACCAGCCGCATCGCGCCGCCGCCGGAAATGTTCCACTGCGGGCTGATGCACCGCATCGGCAGCCTGGCGCTGGCTACCCTGCGCCCCCAGGCCTGCGGCGAACTCTGCGCGCAACTGCGCGACGCGCCGCGGCGCCAGGTGCTGGACGTGCAGCGCGATGTGTTCGGCGTGGACGAGCGCGAAATGCTGCTGCTCGTGCTGCAGGACTGGGGCATCCCCAAGGTGTTCCAGGAGGCGCTCTACCACAGCGAGACGCCGCAAGCCTCGGGCATGGCGCCGGAATCGCGCGAACAGCGCCTGGTGCACAGCCTGGAACTGGCCCGGCTGCTCGCCCAGGCAGCCATGCAGGAGGGGATGCCGGTCGCACTGGGCGCGCGCATCCTCGAATGCGGCCGGCGGCTGGAATTCGCGCCGGAGCAGCTCGAAACCTTCATCCGGCAGACCTGCGACCAGTGGGCTGCATGGGGCCGCGAGCTGGGCATTAAGACCGTATCCTATGACCGGCAGAAGCTGTCATGGGACCCGGCCCAGGCCGGCGAGCCGGCGCCGCCGCCCGCGGTGCGGGTCGAGGCCGCCAGCCATCCGCTGCGCATCGTGCTGGCCGGCGCCGACCCTGCCAGGCGCGCCCATGCCCAGCAGTGCCTGCGCGCCGCCGGGCACACCGTCAGTGTGGCGGACAACGGCATCGCCGCGCTCGGGCTCGCCAACCGGCAAGGGGTGCAGGCGGTGATCGCCGACTGGCTGATGCCGGGCCTGGACGGCGTGCAGTTGTGCGCGGAACTGCGCCGCACGGACCCCGCCCGCCCGCTGTATTTCATCCTGCTCTCGCCGTTCGAGGACGAGCGGCGACGCATGCAGGCTTTCGAGGCCGGCGTGGACGCCATCCTGCATCCCCCGCTCAATCCGCGCCTGCTGGCCGCGCGCCTGCTGGCCGCACAGCGCATCGCCGCACTGGACGGTCAGCGGTACGGATAGGAAACGGGGGACACCATGGACGCCACCCTGCTACTCTGGCTGCTGGCCGCTCTGTTGGTCATCGCCGGCTTGGCCGGCCTGCTGCTGCCTCTGCTGCCGGGCGCGCCTCTGCTGCTGGGCGGCCTGCTGCTGGCCGCCTGGATCGAGGATTTCGCCTACGTCGGCTACGGCACCCTGGCCGTGCTGCTGGTGCTCGCCCTCCTCACCTACGTGGTCGATTTCCTCGCCAGCCTGCTCGGCGCCAAGCATTTCGGCGCGAGCCCCCGCGCCGTGGCCGGCGCAGCCCTGGGCGCACTGTTCGGCCTGTTCCTGGGGCTGGTCGGCATCATCGTCGGCCCGCTGGTCGGCGCGGTGCTCGGCGAGCTCTCGCACCGGCGCGATCTCGCCGCCGCCGGACTGGTCGGCCTGGGCACCACCCTGGGCCTGCTGCTGGGAACCGCGGTCAAGCTGGCGCTGGGGCTATCCATGGTCGGCGTCTTCCTGCTGATGCGTTTTTTCTACTAAGCCGGCCGTATGAAGTTTGAACTTCTGGTGGCCGACGGAGCCGGAGCGT
>JBBILG010000058.1:0-12059 GCA_037445085.1 Methylobacillus sp. | reverse complement strand
GAAGAGGCGGAAACCCTGTGCTCGCGCATCGCCATGCTCAAGCAGGGCAGGATCGTCGCGCTGGATAGCACGCACAACCTGCTGCGGCGCTTTCCCGGCAAGAATCTCAGCCTCAGGCTGGCGCCGGACCGCCTGCCGGACCGCCTGCGGCCCATGCTGCGCAGCCACGAGTCCGGCGTCTGCACGCTGGCGCTCAACGAAGTGTCGCAGCTCGAAGGCGTGCTGGCCGAACTGCGTGCCGCCGGGCTGCGCATCGAGGACATGCAGCTCACCGCTGCCGACCTCGAGGACGTGTTCGTGGAGATCGTGCGCCAATGACGGGCATGTGGACACTGTTCAGGAAAGAGCTCCTGCGCTTCTGGAAAGTGAGTTTCCAGACCGTGGCAGCGCCGGTCATCACGGCGCTGCTCTATCTGCTGATCTTCTCGCACGTGCTGGAAGCGCACGTGCAGGTGTATCCGGGCGTGGGCTACACCGCCTTCCTCGTGCCCGGGCTGATGATGATGTCGCTGCTGCAGAACAGTTTCGCCAACAGTTCCTCCAGCCTGATCCAGTCCAAGGTGATGGGCAACATCGTGTTCCTGTTGCTCACTCCCTTGTCCTACTGGCAGTTCTTCCTCGCCTTCCTCGCCGCCGCCGTCATCCGCGGCCTGGCGGTCGGCCTGTGCGTGTGGTTGGTGGCGCTGTCGTTCGTGGAGCTGCCGGTGGCGCACCCGCTGCTCATCCTCGCCTTCGCCATCCTCGGCGGCGGCCTGCTCGGCGCGCTGGGCATCATCGCCGGCATCTGGGCGGAGAAGTTCGACCAGATGGCGGCGTTCCAGAATTTCATCATCATGCCGCTGTCCTTCCTCTCCGGCGTATTCTATTCCATCCACTCGCTGCCGCCGTTCTGGCAGCGCGTGTCCCACCTCAATCCGTTTTTCTACATGATCGACGGCTTCCGCTACGGATTCTTCGGCGTCGGCGACATCGCGCCCGCCGTCAGCCTGAGCGTGGTCACGGTGAGCTTCCTGCTGCTTTCGGCGTTCACCTTGCGGCTGCTGAAGATCGGCTATAAATTGCGGGGGTAGCATGCTGAGCGCACGGCAGGTACGGGAATGCATCATGCAGGGCTTGCCCTGCGAGCATGTGGAAGTGCTGGGCGAGGATGGCCAGCACTTCGAGGCGGCGGTGGTGAGCGCGGCGTTCGAGGGCAAGCGTCTGGTGCAACAGCACCAGATGGTCTATCGGGCGCTGGGCGAGCGCATGCACGGGGAAATCCACGCGCTGTCGCTGAAAACCTATACGCCGGGCGCGTGGGCGCGTGCCGGCAAGGCGTGAATCTGGAGGCAACATGGACGTACAAGAAAGGATTCGTCAGCAGGTGACGCAGCACCCCGTGGTGCTCTACATGAAGGGCACGCCGCAGTTTCCGCAATGCGGTTTCTCCGGCGTGGCGGCACAGATTCTCGGGGCGTGCGGCGTCAACGACTATCTGGCGGTGAACGTGCTGGCCGATGCGGAAATCCGCGAGGGCATCAAGGCCTATGCCAACTGGCCCACCATCCCGCAGCTCTACGTCAACGGCGAGTTCGTCGGCGGTGCCGACATCATGCGCGAGATGTACCAGAGCGGCGAACTGCAGGCGCTGCTGCAAAAGGCGGCCTGACTTTGGATAAACTGGTCATCTCCGGCGGCCGGGCGCTCAGGGGCGAGGTCGGCATCTCCGGCGCCAAGAACGCCGCGCTGCCCATCCTGTGTGCCGCACTGCTCACCAGCGAGCCGGTGACGCTCACCAACGTGCCGTCGCTGCACGACATCCGCACCCTGCTCAAGCTGCTGGTGCAGATGGGGGTGAAGGTGGCGCAGGAGGGTGACACGGTCACGCTGGACGCCTCCGCCCTGGGCAACCCGACGGCGCCCTACGAACTGGTCAAGACCATGCGCGCCTCCATCCTGGTGCTGGGGCCACTGCTGGCGCGCTGCGGCGAGGCGCACGTCAGCCTGCCGGGCGGCTGCGCCATCGGCGCGCGCCCGGTGGACCAGCACATCAGGGGATTGCAGTCCATGGGCGGCGACATCCGGGTGGAGCACGGCTACATCAACGCCCGCGCGCCCAGACTCAAGGGCGCGCGCCTGTTCACCGACCTGGTGACGGTGACCGGCACCGAGAACCTGATGATGGCAGCCTGTCTGGCCGAGGGCGACACCGTGATCGAGAATGCCGCGCGCGAGCCGGAAATTGTCGATCTGGCGCAATGCCTGTCCGCCATGGGCGCGCAGATCAGCGGTGCCGGCACCGACGTCATCCGCATTCGCGGCGTGACGAGGCTGCACGGCGCGACCCACCGCATCATGCCCGACCGCATCGAGACCGGCACCTATCTGTGCGCGGCCGCCATCAGCGGGGGCGAGGTGCGGCTCACCGGCACTTCCATGGGCTACCTGGACGCCGTGGTGGACAAGCTGATGGATGCCGGCTGCGAGGTCAGAAGCGAGAAATCGCCGCGTTTCGAGGCCGTCACCCTGCGCGCGCCGCGGCGGCTCGGCGCGGTGTCGATCCGCACCGCGCCGTACCCGGCCTTCCCCACCGACATGCAGGCGCAGTTCATGGCCATCAATACGGTGGCGGAGGGCACGGCGGTGATCCGCGAGACCATTTTCGAGAACCGCTTCATGCACGCGGTGGAGCTGCAACGGCTGGGCGCCGACATCGCCATCGACGGCAATACCGCCGTGGTGCGCGGCGCAGCCAGGCTGGAGGGGGCCACGGTGATGGCCACCGATCTGCGCGCTTCGGCCAGCCTGGTGCTGGCCGGCCTGGTGGCGGAGGGCGAGACCACCGTGGAGCGCATCTACCATCTTGACCGCGGCTACGAGCGCATCGAGGAAAAACTTGCCGCGCTCGGCGCCGGCATCAGGCGGGTGTGTTCATGAACACCATCACCATCGCCCTGTCCAAGGGCCGCATTTTCGAGGAAACCATGCCGCTGCTGGCCGCGGCCGGCATCGTGCCGCTGGAGGATCCGGAATCCTCGCGCAAGCTCATCATCGCCACCAACCGTGACGACGTGCGCCTCATCATCGTGCGCGCCAGCGACGTGCCGACCTACGTGCAGTACGGTGCCGCAGATTTCGGCATCGCCGGCCGCGACGTGCTCATCGAGCACGGCGGCGCCGGCCTGTACCAGCCGCTGGACCTCGGGATCGCGCGTTGCCGCATGATGGTGGCGGTGCGCGAGGGTTTCGACTACGCCGGTTCGGTGCGCCGCGGCGCCCGCCTCAGGGTGGCCACCAAATATGTCGGGATCGCGCGCGAGCATTTTGCCGAAAAGGGCATGCACGTCGATCTCATCAAGCTGTACGGCTCCATGGAACTGGCCCCGCTGGTGGGCCTGGCCGACGCCATCGTGGACCTGGTCAGCACCGGCGGCACGCTGCGCGCCAACAACCTGGTGGCAGTGGAGGACATCATGCCCATCAGTTCGCGCCTGGTGGTCAACCAGGCGGCCCACAAGCTGAAGCGCAGCCTGCTGGAGCCCATCATCGATTCCTTTGCCGGCGCCGTGGCGGCGCGGGACTGAACGCGAAAGAGCGCATCATGCTGAAGATACGACGCTACGACACCACCGATGCCACCTTCCGGGCTTCACTGGAGCATCTCCTGGCCTTCGAGGGGGCGCAGGACGACAGGATAGACACCGTCGTCGCCGACATCCTGGCCGACGTGAAGAAGCGCGGCGATGCCGCGGTGCTGGAGTACACGCGGCGCTTCGACCGCGTCGATGCCGCGCAGCTATCCGATCTGGAACTGCCGCAGGCGCGGCTCACCGAGGCCCTGCTCAACCTGCCCGCCGGGCAGCGCGAGGCCCTCAAGGCAGCGGCCGAGCGCGTGCGCGCCTACCACGAGCGGCAGTTGATGACTTCCTGGCGCTACACCGAGCCGGACGGCACCATGCTGGGCCAGCAGGTTACCGCCCTGGACCGTGTCGGCCTCTATGTGCCGGGAGGCAAGGCGGCCTATCCCTCGTCGGTGCTGATGAACGCCATTCCCGCCAAGGTAGCCGGTGTGCGGGAACTGATCATGGTGGTGCCGACGCCGGGCGGCGAGAAGAACCCGCTGGTGCTGGCCGCCGCCGCGGTGTGCGGCGTCGATCGCGTGTTCTGCATCGGCGGCGCACAGGCGGTGGGTGCCTTGGCCTACGGCACCCGGAGCGTGCCGCAGGTGGACAAGATCGTCGGCCCCGGCAACGCCTATGTCGCCGCCGCCAAGCGCCGCGTGTTCGGCGTGGTGGGCATCGACATGGTGGCGGGGCCGTCGGAAATCCTGGTGATTTGCGACGGTGACACCGATCCCGACTGGGTGGCCATGGACCTGTTCTCGCAGGCGGAGCACGACGAGCTGGCCCAGGCCATCCTGCTGTCGCCGGACGGCGAATTCCTCGACCGCGTGCAGGCCAGCATCGACAGGCTGATCCAGGAGATGCCGCGCGCCGACATCATCCGCGCCTCGCTCGTCAACCGCGGCGCGCTGATCAAGGTGCGCGACCTCGACGAGGCAGCGGAGATCGCCAACACCGTCGCACCGGAACACCTGGAGCTTTCCGTGGCCGACCCGCTGGCACTGGCCGCCCAGATCCGGCACGCCGGCGCCATTTTCATGGGCCGCCAGACCTGCGAATCGCTGGGTGATTATTGCGCCGGCCCCAACCACGTGCTGCCGACCTCGCGCACGGCCCGCTTCTCCTCGCCGCTGGGCGTGTACGACTTCCAGAAACGCTCCAGTCTGATCATGGTGTCACAGGCCGGCGCCCAGACCCTGGGCCGCATCGCCGCCACCCTGGCTTGCGGCGAAGGTCTGCAGGCGCACGCCCGTTCCGCGGAATACCGACTGAAGAACTAGCCCGGATATTTCACCAGACCAGCCCAGGAGTTGAGCGAGCATCGCATGCATCAAGGCTCTACACGCAACATGGCCCCTATCCATTTCGCACTGCCGGCCTTCGCGGGTGCTGGCGGACACTTGGCGGCATCTTGGCGTTCCCGCTTCTCGCCCATAGGCCTGGCCATGGGCTCGGCGCGGGATGTGCGAATCTGCTCGCCAATCGCCTCGCCATCATCCCGTGATCCGGTGAAACATCCGGGCTAGGGGCTGACTTTGAGCAAGTTCTGGAGCAAGGTCGTCCATGGGCTGACCCCGTATGTCCCGGGCGAACAGCCCAGGCTCGCCAACCTGGTCAAACTCAACACCAACGAGAACCCCTACGGTCCCAGCCCCAGGGTGCTGGCCGCGCTGCGCGCGGAGGTGGGCGAGGCCCTGCGCCTCTATCCGGATCCAGATTCCGGCCGCCTGCGCGCCGCCATCGCCGAATACCACGGCCTCACACCAGGCCACGTGTTCGTCGGCAACGGTTCCGACGAGGTGCTGGCACATGCCTTCCAGGCCCTGCTCAAGCACGAGGCGCCCATCCTGTTCCCGGACATCACCTACAGCTTCTACCCGGTGTACTGCGGCCTGTATGGCATTTCCTATCAGGCCGTGCCGCTCACCGAGGATTTCCGGATCCGCGTGGACGACTACCGGCAGCCGAATGGCGGCATTATCTTCCCCAATCCCAACGCGCCGACCGGGCGCCTGCTGGCCCTGGGCGAGATCGAACGTCTGCTCGCGGCCAACACCGAGTCCGTGGTGGTGGTGGACGAGGCCTACATCGATTTCGGTGGAGAATCCGCGGTTGGCCTGGTGCGCCGTCATCCGCAACTGCTGGTGGTGCATACCCTGTCCAAGGCGCGCTCGCTGGCGGGCCTGCGCGTGGGCTATGCCCTCGGCCAGCCGGAGCTGATCGAGGCGCTCGTGCGCGTCAAGGACAGT
The DNA here is from genome assembly GCA_037445085.1 of Methylobacillus sp. GTDB lineage: Bacteria > Pseudomonadota > Gammaproteobacteria > Burkholderiales > Methylophilaceae > JBBILG01. The sequence goes on along the minus strand of JBBILG010000058.1, from coordinate 6,208 downwards.
TTTAATTCCTACCCGCTCGACCGCTTCGCCCAGGCCGGCGCGGTGGCGGCCATGCAAGACCGCGACCATTTCGAGGCGACGCGGCACAAGGTCATCGCCAGCCGCGAACGCCTGGTGGCCGGCCTGGAGCGGCTGGATTTCCGCGTGCTGCCATCCGCCGCCAACTTCGTCTTCGCCCGCCATGCATGCCGCGACGGCGCCGAACTGGCCGCCCGCCTGCGCGAACGCAGCATCATCGTGCGTCACTTCCGCGATCCTGCGCGCATCGCGCCCTACCTGCGCATCACCGTCGGTACCGACGCGCAGTGCGACGCCCTGCTGGCGGCGCTGCGCGAAATCGTGAGCGCCTGACGCCGGCGTCTGCCACGGCCCGGCCCACACAGCGCTTCGGCCGCTGGCTTCCGGCGCCGCAACGGCACGGATGCCTGCCGATGCGTGCTGTTTGCAATTTCGCGGCAGTCATTTAAGATATGACGCTGCTGTCCAGCTGCCAACCGTAATTTCACATGGGAGGATGTACCGTGGCAAAACCGCTGATTCAAGTAGCACTGGATTCCCTGGACTATGACCAGACCCTGTCACTGGCTCGCCAGGCCGCACCTTACGTCGACATCATCGAGATCGGCACGCCCTGCCTCAAGATGAACGGCATCAAGCTGGTCAAGGCCATGAAAGCGCAGCATCCGGACAAGCTGCTGTTTGTCGACCTCAAGACCATGGACGCCGGCTACTACGAAGCCGAACCCTTCTTCAAGGCGGGTGCCGACATCACCACCGTGCTGGGCACCGCCGACCTTGGCACCATCAAGGGTGTGGTGGATGTCGCCAATGCCTATGGCAAGCAGGCCCAGGTCGATCTGATCAACGTCGAGGACAAGGCCGCCCGCGCGGCTGAAGCCGCCAAACTGGGCGCGCACATCATCGGCATCCACACCGGCATCGACCAGCAGTTGGCCGGCCAGACGCCGTTCGCCGACCTGGCCGCCCTGGTGGCGCAGGGCCTGCCGGTCAAGGTTTCCGTGGCCGGCGGCATCAAGCAGGCCACCGTCCAGCAAGTGGTCAAGGCCGGCCCGGACATTGTCGTGGTCGGCGGTGCCATTACCGGCGCCAAGGCGCCGGACGTGGCAGCTCGCGAAATCCGCGAGCTGGTGGACGCGGTTGCCAGCGAGGGCGCCGGCGGCGGCATGTTCGGCTGGCTGAAGAAGCTGCTGCGCGCCTGAGGCCCTTTGAAAGAATCTCCGCGGCAATGCCGCGGAGGCTCCGCATGCCGCACGATCCGGCGGGTTGTGCGGCAGGGTTCATGTGCGCCCGGCATGCGGGTGATTTTGGGTTAAAATAAGCCATTTTTCAGCGATATCACGCATGCGCGCCGCTCAAGTCACCCGTAACACCCTGGAGACCCGCATCTCGGTTTCCCTCCGTCTCGATGGTACCGGCAAGGCCGAATTTGCCAGCGGCATCGGCTTCCTCGACCACATGCTGGACCAGATCGCCCGCCACGGCATGATGGACATCAGCGTGGCGGCAGAGGGTGACCTGCACATCGACGCCCACCATACCGTGGAAGACATTGGCATCACCCTGGGCCAGGCATTCGCCCAGGCCGTCGGTGACAAGAAGGGCATCCGCCGCTACGGCCATGCCTATGTGCCGCTGGACGAGGCGTTGTCGCGCGTGGTGCTGGACGTGTCCGGCCGGCCTGGGTTGCTGTTCGACGTCGCATTCAGCCGTGCCCATATCGGCGACTTCGACGTCGATCTCATCCACGAATTCTTCCAAGGCTTCGTCAACCACGCCTTGGTGACGCTGCACATCGACAATCTGCGTGGCGCCAATGCGCATCACCAGGCGGAGACCATCTTCAAGGCATTCGGGCGCGCGCTGCGCATGGCGGTCGAGCTGGATCCGCGCATGGCCGGCGTCATGCCTTCCACCAAGGGCAGCCTGTAAGTCACTGACACGGCGCGGCCACGCCAAGCAAGCTTATGATTGACATCGCAGTGATCGATTACGGCATGGGCAACCTGCGTTCGGTGTCCAAGGCCTTGGAGCACGTGGCGCCGGAGCGCTCGGTGGTGGTGACTGGCGACCCCGCGGTGATTGCCACCGCGGAGCGCGTGGTGTTCCCCGGCCAAGGCGCAATGCCGGACTGCGTGCGCGAACTGGATGCGCGCGGGCTACGCGCGGCGGTGCGGGCAGCCGCTGCCGACAAGCCTTTCCTTGGCATCTGCATCGGCTTGCAGTTGTTGTTCGAGCATAGCGAGGAAGGCGATGTGGACGGTCTTGGCGTTCTGCCCGGCAGGGTCAGGCGCTTCCCCGCCGAGCGCATGGTGGATACTGCCGGCAACCGGCTCAAGGTGCCGCACATGGGTTGGAACGAGGTGCACCAGTCGCGTCCGCACCCGCTGTGGGCGGGCATCGCGCGCGATGCGCGCTACTACTTCGTGCACAGCTACTACGTGGTGCTGGACGATGCCGCTCTGGAAACGGCCTACACCGAATACCCGTTCCGGTTTACGAGCGCGGTCGGCCGCGATAACATTTTCGCCGTGCAGTTCCATCCGGAAAAAAGCCAGCAGGCCGGACTCGCATTGCTCTACAACTTCGTCAACTGGGACGGGCGCCCCTAACCCGAATCAACGCCACACACCATGCTGATCATTCCCGCTATCGATCTCAAGGACGGCCAGTGCGTGCGTCTGCGGCAGGGCCTCATGGAAGAGGCCACCGTGTTCTCCGAGGATCCGGCCGCCATGGCGCGGCACTGGGTGGAGCAGGGCTGCCGTCGCCTGCACCTGGTGGACCTCAACGGTGCCTTCGCCGGCAAGCCGGTCAACGCCGGCGCCATCCGTTCCATCGTGGAAGAGATCGGCGCTGAAATCCCCATCCAGTTGGGCGGCGGCATCCGCGATCTGGAAACCATCGAGCGCTACCTGGATGACGGCATCAGCTACGTCATCATCGGCAGCGCGGCGGTGAAGAATCCGGGTTTCCTGCACGAGGCCTGCGATGCCTTCCCCGGCCACATCCTGGTCGGGCTGGATGCCAAGGACGGCAAGGTGGCGGTGGACGGCTGGTCCAAGCTGACCGGTCACGACGTGGTCGATCTGGCGCGCAAGTTCGAGGACTACGGCGTGGATGCCGTGGTCTACACCGACATTGGCCGCGACGGCATGCTCACCGGCGTCAATATCGAGGCCACCGTGGCGCTGGCACAGAACCTGCTTATTCCCGTCATCGCCAGCGGCGGCATCACCAACCTGGAAGATGTCAGACGCCTGTGCGCGGCGGAGGAAGAAGGCGTCATGGGTGCCATCACCGGCCGCGCCATCTACGAGGGCACGCTGGATTTCGCCGCCGCGCAGGCGCTGGCGGACAAACTGAATGGATAATTCTGGCCATGGAGCGCACGGCGCACACCGGGAAAACCATTTTTCCGTGGTCTTTGTGAGCCCTGCGACCGTAAGGTTTTTATGGGCCTAGCCAAACGTATCATCCCCTGCCTGGACGTCACCGAAGGCCGGGTCGTCAAGGGCGTCAATTTCGTCGAGTTGCGCGACGCCGGCGATCCGGTGGAAATCGCGCGCCGCTACGACGAGCAGGGCGCCGACGAACTTGCCTTTCTCGATATCACTGCGAGTTCCGACGGGCGCGGCCTCATCCTGCACATCATCGAGGAAGTTGCCGCCCAGGTGTTCATTCCGCTGACGGTCGGCGGCGGCGTGCGCGCGGTGGAGGACGTGCGTCGTCTGCTCAACGCAGGCGCCGACAAGGTCAGTATCAACACCGCGGCCGTGGTCAACCCGCAACTGGTGGCGGATGCCTCCGGCCGTTTCGGCTCGCAGTGCATCGTGGTGGCGATCGATGCCAAGCGTGTGGGCGACCACTGGGAGGTGTTCACCCACGGCGGCCGCCGGCCCACCGGACTCGATACGGTGGCGTGGGCGAAAGAGATGGCGCGGCTGGGGGCGGGCGAGCTGTTGCTCACCAGCATGGATCGCGATGGCACCAAGAGCGGCTTCGACCTCGAACTGACCCGTGCCATCAGCGACGCGGTGGACGTGCCGGTGATCGCTTCCGGCGGCGTCGGCAACCTCGACCATCTGCTGCGGGGGGTGAAGGAGGGCGGTGCCGACGCAGTGCTGGCGGCCAGCATCTTCCATTACGGCGAACATACCGTGCATGAGGCCAAGCGCTACCTGGCGGCCCATGGCGTCGAGGTGCGGCTGTGACGGCGGCGGAAGACTGGCTCGACCGGGTCCGCTGGGACCGGGACGGCCTGGTGCCGGTGATCGCCCAGGAATATGGCAGCAACATAGTGCTGATGTTCGCCTGGATGAACCGCGAGGCGCTGCGCCTCACCGCGCAAACCGGCCAGGCCGTGTACTGGTCGCGTTCGCGCGGCAGGTTGTGGCACAAGGGCGAGGAATCCGGCCACGTGCAGAACGTGAGGGAAATCCGTCTCGACTGCGACGAGGACGTGGTGCTGCTGGTGGTGGAACAGGCGGGCGGCATCGCCTGTCATACCGGACGCCACAGCTGCTTTTTCCACAGGCTGGAAGACGGCCGGTGGGTCGTCGACCGACCGGTGCTGAAGGCGCCGGAGGAGATCTACCGCCATGAATGATATCCTGGAACGTCTGGCCGCCACGCTGGAGGCGCGCAAGGGCGCCGACCCGCAGTCCTCCTACGTCGCCAGGCTGTACGCCAGGGGCATGGACGGCATCCTCAAAAAGGTGGGCGAGGAAGCCGCGGAGACCATCATCGCCGCCAAGGGCGGGGTGCGCGAGCAAATCGTGTACGAGACCGCCGACCTGTGGTTCCATACCCTGGTGATGCTGGCGCAGGCGGGTCTGCATCCTGACGATGTGCTCAACGAACTGGCGCGGCGCGAAGGCTTGTCCGGCCTGGAAGAAAGGGCGGCCCGGCCGAAGGGCGAGCCGCCTTTCAGTGTAGGCTAACTTTTAAGGCTATGCCGGAACCGAAAGGCTGCGCGCAAGGAGTAGGCGACGATGGGCGATTGCATTTTCTGCAGGATCATTGCCGGCACCATCCCGAGCCGGAAGCTGTATGAGGACGACGAGGTCCTCGCCTTCCACGACATCCGGCCGATCGCGCCGGTGCACTTCCTGCTCGTGCCCAAGCTGCACGTGGACAGCCTGACGCAGTGCGAGGCGCAGCACCAGGCGCTGCTGGGCAAGCTGCTGCTGCTGACCTCGCGCCTGGCCGCGGAGCAGGGGCTGGACGGTTACCGCACCATGATCAATACTGGCAGCAGCGGCGGTCAGGAAGTGTTTCACTTACACATTCACGTCTTCGGCGGCGGCGCGGCGCTGCTCAAGACTTAGGAGACAGCATGGGTACTTTCAGCATCTGGCACTGGTTGATCGTTTTGCTGGTGATATTGCTGGTGTTCGGCACCAGGAAGCTGCGCAACCTCGGCGGCGATCTGGGCAGCGCCGTCAAGGGCTTCAAGGACGCCATGCGCGAGGAGCAGCATGGCGCCAAGGTCGAGGACAAGAGCGACGGCAGCGCCACCATCGAAGGCGAAGTGAAGGAAAAAACCAGGCAGTGAACGGGGCATGTTCGACATCGCCTTCTCCGAACTGCTGCTGATCGCGGTCGTCGTTCTGCTCGTCGTCGGCCCGGAACGGCTGCCCAGGGTAGCGCGCACGCTGGGCCATCTGGCGGGGCGCCTGCAACGTTATGTCACGACGGTGAAGGCTGAAGTCGAGCGCGAGATGCGCGCGCACGAGCTGGAGGGCATCGACGCCGAACTGCGCCAGACCATCCGCCGTGCGGAAACCGGCATGCGGCAGGAAATCGGCCAACTGGAGCGCGAGCTGGCGCCGCCGCCGGATCCCCCGCAGGACCGGCGCGATCCCCCCGCTGGCACGCCATGAGCCAGCCGGACACCTTTCTTTCCCACCTGGTGGAGTTGCGCGATCGCCTGCTGCGCGTGGTGTTGGGCATGGCGATTGCCTTCCTCTGCCTGTTCACTTTTGCCAACGACATCTACACACTGCTGGCGCAGCCGTTGCTGGCCCAGTTACCGGCCGGCGGCCAGATGATCGCCACGGCGGTGACCACGCCGTTCTTCGTGCCGATGAAGATGGCGATGCTGGTGGCGGTGGTGGTGTCGCTGCCCCATACGCTGTACCAGGCGTGGGCCTTCGTCGCGCCCGGACTGTATCAGCACGAAAGACGG
>JBBILG010000057.1:0-12241 GCA_037445085.1 Methylobacillus sp. | reverse complement strand
AACCCCACCCTGGGCGCCTGGGGCCTGGGCTGGGAAGTCTGGCTGAACGGCATGGAGATCACCCAGTTCACCTATTTCCAGCAGGTCGGAGGGCTGGACTGCAAGCCCATCACCGGCGAAATCACCTACGGCCTGGAGCGCCTGGCCATGTACCTGCAGGGCGTGGAGAACGTGTTCGACCTCACTTACGCGCCGGGGCTGAAATACGGCGACGTGTTCCACCAGAACGAGGTCGAGCAGTCCGCCTACAACTTCGAGCATTCGGACGTCGGCTTTCTGCTCGGCGCCTTCGCCGCCCACGAAAAGCAGGCCCAGCACCTGATGGAAGCGCAGCTCGCCCTGCCCGCTTACGAGCAGGTGCTGAAAGCCGCGCACACCTTCAACCTGCTGGATGCGCGCGGCGCCATTTCCGTCACCGAGCGCGCCGCCTACATCGGCCGCATCCGCGACCTGGCGCGCGCCGTGGCGCAAAGCTACCTGGACAGCCGCGCCCGTCTGGGCTTTCCCATGGCGCCCAGGGCATGGGCGCAGGAAACGCTGGCCCAGATCGAAAAGAAAGCCGCCGCATGAGCATGGCCACCCGCAACCTCCTCGTGGAACTCCTGGTCGAGGAGCTGCCCCCCAAAGCATTGAAGGCGCTGGGCGAGGCATTCGCCTGCGCAATCGCCGACAGCCTGAGGGCCTATGGCCTGGCTTCCGGTGCATCCGGGGTCACCCCCTACGCCTCGCCACGCCGCCTCGCCTCCCACATCACCGAAGTCGCCGCCCGCGCCGCCGACCGGCCGGTCGCGCAAAAGCTGATGCCGGTGTCGGTCGGCCTCGATGCCGGCCGGCCCACCCCCGCCCTGCTGAAAAAGCTGGCGGCGCTGGGGGCAGACGCCAGCGTTGTGCCGAACCTGAGGCGGGAAGACGACGGCAAGGCGGAAGTGCTGTTTCTCGATACCGTGATGCCCGGTGCCCGGCTTGCCGACGGCCTGCAGAAAGCACTGGACGAGGCTCTTGCCAGACTGCCCATTCCCAAGGTCATGAGCTACCAGTTGGATGACGGCTGGACCACGGTCAACTTCGTGCGTCCGGCGCACGGCCTGGTGGCGCTGCACGGCGCCGATGTGGTGCCGCTGCATGTGCTCGGGCTGGCTTCCAGCAACCTGACCCAGGGCCACCGCTTCGAGGCGGCGAAGCACCCGGTCCGGCTGAAACACGCCGACAGCTATGCCGAACAGATGGAAAACGAGGGCGCCGTCATCCCCGGCTTCGCCGCACGCCGCGCCGAGATCGTCCGCCAGTTGCGGCAGGCGGCGGCGAACCTCGGCCTTACGCCCGTCGACGACGACGCCTTGCTGGACGAAGTCACCGCCCTGGTGGAGCGTCCCAACGTGCTGGTCGGGCAGTTCGAGCAGACCTTCCTCGAAGTGCCGCAGGAATGCCTGATCCTCACCATGAAGGCCAACCAGAAGTATTTCCCGCTGCTGGACGGCCACGGCCGGCTCACCCATCGGTTCCTCATGGTATCCAACATCCGCCCCGCCGACCCCTCCGCCGTGATCGGCGGCAACGAGCGCGTGGTGCGTCCGCGCCTGGCCGACGCCCGCTTCTTCTACGACCAGGACCGCAAAAAATCGCTGGCCGGGCGCGTGGCCGGCCTGTACCGGGTGGTCTATCACAACCGGCTGGGCAGCCTGGGCGAGCGCGTCGACCGCATGGCCGCCATCGCCCGCGCCATCGGCCTGCAACTGGGCGGCGAGCATCTGGCGATGGCGGCGGAGCAGGCCGCGCGCCTGGCCAAGGCCGACCTGCTCACCGACATGGTGGGCGAGTTCCCCGAACTGCAGGGCATCATGGGTCGCTACTACGCCCTGCACGATGGCCTGGGCGAGGACATCGCCCAGGCCATCGAGGATCATTACCGGCCGCGTTTCGCCGGCGACGCGCTGCCGCGCGGCAACGTCGGCCTCTGCGTGGCGCTGGCCGACAAGCTGGAAACCCTGGTCGGCCTGTTCGGCATCGGCGAGAAGCCGACCGGGGAAAAGGACCCTTTCGCCCTGCGTCGCCACGCGCTGGGCGTGATCCGCATGCTCATGGAAAAGGATCTGCCGCTCGCCCTGGATGCCCTGCTGGAACTCGCCGCCGGGACATTCGGCGCAGCCATCGCCGACCCGGCCCGGCCGCTCGCCGATTTCATCTACGAACGCCTCGCCGGCAGCCTGCGCGAACAGGGCTACACGCCGCAGGAAGTGGATGCGGTGCTAGCACTGCGCCCGCAGCGCCTGGCCGAGGTCGGCGAGCGCCTGCGAGCGGTGCGCAGCTTTGCCGCACTGCCGGAAGCGGCAAGCCTGGCCGCGGCCAACAAGCGCATCCGCAATATCCTCAGGAAAGCCGAGGGCGTGCCGCCCGCCGAACCCGACGTCGCGCTGTTTGTCGAAGATGCCGAGAAGGCGCTGTTCTCCGCCATGCACGCAATCACGCCGGAAATCCGCTCGCTGCTGGCGAATGCGGACTACACCGACGCGCTCACCCGCCTCGCCACCTTGCGTGCGCCGGTGGACCGCTTCTTCGACGAGGTGATGGTGATGACGGACGAGCCCCTGCTGCGACAGAACCGCCTCGCCCTGCTCGGGACGCTGGCAGCGCTCATGAACGGCGTGGCGGACATTTCGCGCCTGGCGGCTTGATCAGTGAAAGGTGAAAAGTGAAACGTAACCACCTCAGCAGATTTCCCTGGCCGAGCGTTGCCACCTTTCCCGAGGTCCCACATTTCACGTTTCACCTTTCGCGTTTCACGTCATGAAACTGGTCATCCTCGACCGTGACGGGGTGATCAACCACGACTCCGCGCAGTTCATCAAGAGCCCGGACGAATGGAAGCCCCTCCCGGGCAGTCTGGAAGCCATCGCCACTCTCAACCAGGCCGGCTTCCGTGTCGTCGTCGCCACCAACCAGTCCGGCATCGGCCGCGGCCTGTTCGAGATGGGCACCCTCAACGCCATTCACGACAAGATGCACCGCACCCTGGCGCAGCACGGCGGCCGCATCGAGGCGCTGTTCTACTGTCCGCACACGGCGGAAACCCACTGCGCCTGCCGCAAGCCCAAGCCGGGCATGCTGCAGGAAATCGGGCGCCGCTTCGGCGTCGATCTCGCCGGCGTGCCAAGCGTGGGCGATTCCCTGCGCGACCTGCAGGCCAGCGCCGCCGTCGGCGCCCGGCCCATCCTGGTACTGACCGGCAAGGGCGAGAAAACGCTCGCCGCCGGCGACCTGCCGGAAGGCACCTGGGTGTGCGACGATCTCGCCGATGCCACCCAGCGCATCATCGACGAAATGGCGTAGCGCGTGATACTGCTGCGCTCCCTGCTGTTCAACCTGGGCATGTGGCTGATGGTGATTCCCTACGCCACGCTCACCCTGCTGCTGATTCCCATGCGCGCCCCGCGGCGCTCCCGCATCGCCGCCGGCTGGGCGCGTTTCGTGATGCGCTGGCTGAGGCTCACCTGCGGCCTCGATTATCGCGTCGTCGGCGCGGAAAACATCCCAGGCCATCCCTGCATCATTCTCGCCAAGCATCAGTCGGCTTGGGAGACCATCGCCTTCCAGGTCATCTTCCCGCCGCAGATCTGGGTGCTCAAGCGCTCGCTGCTGCTGATCCCGCTGTTCGGCTGGGCGTTGTGGGCGCTCAGGTCCATCGCCATCGACCGCTCCACCGGCCGCGAGGCGCTCCGGCAACTGGTCCGCCATGGCCGGCAGCGACTGGCCATGGGCCTGTCGGTGGTCGTGTTCCCGGAAGGCACGCGCATGGCGCCCGGCACGCGCGGCAAATACCACATCGGCGGCGCCTGGCTCGCCACCCACACCGGCGCCACCGTGGTGCCGGTGGCGCACAACGCCGGCGAATTCTGGCAGCGCAACAGCCTGCTCAAGCGCCCCGGCACCATCGCCGTCAGCATCGGCAAACCCATCGAGGCCAAGGGCATGAAGCCAGACGAGCTCAACCGGCTGGTCGAAGACTGGATCGAGGGCGAAATGGCCCGCCTGGATCACCGGTGAGCGCACCCCGGCTCACCCTCCCCGACGGCCGCAGCATCCCCTACATCCTCAAGGTCAGCGCGCGACGCCGTACCGTCGGCCTGCGGGTGGACGCCCTCGGCCTCACCGTGCATGCCCCCGCGCGCCTGCCTCTGCACGCCGTGGAAAGCCTGCTACGCGACCAATCCGGCTGGATCAGCGGCAAGCTCGCCGAATGGCAGGACCGCCCCGCTGCGCCGGAGTGGCGGGACGGCACCCGCCTGCGCCATCTCGGCCAGCCGGTGCAGCTCTGTCTGCGCCGCGACTCCCGCAGCCGCGCCGCGGAATTCGACGGCAGCCGCCTGCATCTCGCCGTCGCCGACCCGCAGGATGCCCGCGCGGTGCAACGCAAGGTGATCCAGTGGTACGCCGGGCAGGCCCGCGCCGATTTCAGCCGCCGCCTCGTCCTGCTCGCCGCTAGGCTGGGCGTCCCCGCCCCGCCATGGAGGCTCTCCGGCGCCAGGACGCGCTGGGGCAGTTGCAACGCGCGCGGCGAAATCCGCCTCAACTGGCGTCTCATCCAGGCGCCGCCGCACGTCATACACTACGTCGTCGCGCATGAACTCGCACACCTCAAGGAAATGAACCACAGCCCGCAGTTCTGGGCGTGGGTGGAGAGGCTGTGCCCGGATTACCGGGCGGCAAGGCAGGAACTGAAGGCGCTGTCGGCGCACCTGCACTTGCTATAGACCATCGCTGACGAATTGGATTGGGCCATCCCCGGCACAGCAGGATGCAGGCGGGCTCCGGCTTGCCGGTTCCCGGATTCCGCCGCGCCACCCCGGAGCGACAAGGACGTCAGCGCAGGCGCATGGCGTTGATCACCACGATCAGCGAGCTCACCGACATGCCCAGTGCAGCCAGCCAGGGCGAGAGGTGGCCGCTGGCGGCAAAGGGCAGCGCCAGCAGATTGTAGCCCAGTGCCCAGGCGAAATTCTGGCGGACGATGCGCAGGCCGATGCGGCTGTGTCCGACGGCATGGTCGATCTCGCGCAGGTTTTCCGTCATGAGCACGATGTCGCCGGTAGTGCGGGCCATCTGCGTGCCGCTGCCCATGGCGATGGACACCTGCGCGCCAGCGAGCACCGGAGCGTCGTTGATGCCGTCGCCCACCATGGCCACCACATCGCCAGCTTCCTGCCAGGCGTGCAGCTTGGCGAGCTTCCGCTCCGGCGTCATGCCGGCATGCCAGTCGTCGATGCCGAGCAGCCGGGCATGGTGGGCCACGGCGTCGGCACCGTCGCCGCTCAGAATGGATACGCGCAGGCCACGGGCTTGGAGCCGCCTGACCATCGCATCGGCATGCGGACGCGCCGCGTCCGCCAGCACGAAGGCGGCCAGCGCCCGGCTGTCGTCGCACAGCCACACCACGGTGGCGCCGGGCGGCAGTTCCTGCGGCGGGATGTCGTGCCCGGCCACTCGCTCCGGATGCAGCGCGGCATTGCCCAAGGTGTAGCGGTGTCCGCCCACGTTGCCGGCGACGCCACGGCCAGGCAGGTTCTCGCGGTCGCCGACGGCGGGCAGCCGGGTCTTGTCCACCGCCTGCAGAAAGCTCTGCGCCAGCGGGTGTTCGGACGCCTGCTCCAGGCCGGCGGCGATGCGCAGGCATGCATCCTCCGGCACGTCGGCCAGGGCGATGGTGCGCAGCAGCGCCGGCTTGCCAAGCGTCAGCGTGCCGGTCTTGTCGAACACGAAATGGGTGACGCGGGCCAGTGTCTCCAGCGCATGTCCGCGAGTCAGCAGCACGCCGCGCCGCACCAGGTGCGAGCCGGCAGCGGCGAAAGCGGCGGGCGCCGCCAGCGACAGGGCGCATGGGCAGCTCACCACCAGCACGGCAAGCATGACGGCAAAAGCCTTGTGCGGATCGATTTGCCACCACCAGGCGCCGATCAGTGCCGTCAACAGCAGCAGGATCCAGGTGAACCACACCGCCAGAAGATCCGCCATCTGCGCCAGCCGCGGCTTCTGCGCCTGGGCGCGGTCGAGCAGGCGGGCGATGCCGGCCAGCACGGTATCCTCGCCCACCTTGGTGACGCGGATGAGAAGCGGGCTCTCGAAGTTGACGCTGCCGGCATAGACCGTGCTCCCCGGCAGCTTAGGCAGGGGATGGCTCTCGCCGGTGAGCAGTGATTCATCGGCGCTGCTCTCGCCCTCTTCCACCACGCCGTCGGCGGCGATGGTCTCACCCGGCCGGGCGAGGATGCGATCGCCCGCCACCAGTTCGTGCACCGGCACCACCGCCTGCTGCCGATCCTGCACGCGGGTGGCCATGGCCGGCACCAGGCGCAGCAGGTTTTCGGCGGATTCCACCGATTTCTCGCGCGTGTTGCGTTCCAGGAAGCGCGTGGCGAGCAGGAAGAAGATCAGCATGGTGATGGTGTCGTAATACACCTCGCCCTGCCCCGTCACCGTGGCCCACACGCTGCCGAGAAAGCCCGCCACCACGCCCAGGGTGATGGGCGTGTCCATATTGACCTGGCGTCGCTTCAGCGCCGCCCAGGCGGACTGGTAGAACGGCAGTCCGGAATAGAGAATGCACGGCGCGGTGAGCAACAGGCTGAACCAGCGCAGCAGTTGCTCGGTGGCATGATCCATGCCCTGCACTTCGCCGGCGTAGAGCGCCACCGCCAGCATCATCACCTGGCCGCTGGAAATCCCCGCCACGGCCATGCGGCGGATGTCCAGCTTGCGCCGCTGCTGGCGCAGGTCTTCCTGCTGCCGCGCACTGAACGGGTGTGCCTGGTAACCCAGCTTGCGGATTTCGGCAAGGATGGCGGACAACTTGATGCGACTGTCGTCCCAGCGTACGCGGGCGCGGTGCGAGGCGTAGTTGACCGACACCTGGTGCACGCCGGGCAACTGCATGAGATGACGCTCGTTGAGCCAGATGCAGGCGGCGCAAGTGATGCCTTCGAGGATGAGCAGGGCTTCGCGCAGGTTGTCCTCCCCGACGTGCACGAAGCTCTTCTGCACTTCGGGGTGGTCGTAGAGGGCGAGCTGGCGCAGCTCGTCCGGCACCAGTTCTTCCGCCGTCTTCGGCAACTCGGTGCGGTAGCGATAGTAATCCTCCAGGCCGTTGGCGGCGATGGCCACGGCCACCGCCTGGCAGCCGTGGCAGCACAGCGCGCGCTCCTCGCCCAGGATGCGGGCGCGGAACTCCACGGCGAAGGGCGGCGGCAGCGGCAGGCCGCAGTGATAACAGCAGGCGGTTTCGCTCATCGGGCGGCGGTCAGCTTGCCAGCCTACTCTTCCACCTGCAGCGAACGCTGCGTCTGATAGAGGTCCTGGCCGCGTGCGATGCCGATTTCGACAACCCAGCGGCCGGCGTGCCGCAGCAGGATGTCCGCGCGGTATTCACCCGGCGCGACGACCTCGAGCGGCAGCAGCATGTCATCCTTGCTGTTGGCGATGCGCCAGAAGCCGAACAGCACACGGTCGGCCGCCACCGGCCGGCCTTGCGCATCGGTGACGCGCAGGCCGACGGAGCTGGGCTGTCCGCTGCGCAGCCCGTCCAGGCCCAGCGTTTCCACCCGCCAGCCGAGGCGGCGCTGGGTCTCGACGCGCTCCAGGTGCGGCGTATACATCTTGTTGCGGTCGTGCGGAACCACACCCGGGAACACCGTATGCACACGCTCGCTGCCTTCCTGCATGGGCAATACCCACCGCGCCACGAAGTTCGGCAGACCGTGGGTGGCGATGGATAGCAGCGTGGCATTGATCACCGCCAGCAGCACGAAAAAACCGATGATGAGCTTGGGTGCCCAGTGCATCTTCTCCTTGCTCTGCCGCGCGATGTCGAACACCGCCAGCACCGCCGCGGCGGCCATGAACACCACCACATGGATGGCGAGCACGTCGCCGCCAGGCCAGCCGTCCGCCTTGATGCCGAGGTAGGCCAGGAAGGGCAGGCCGCCGCCCAGCAATCCGCTCCAGTAGGTAGACAGGCCGATCCGGCGGGCGACGAAGAACAGCAGAACGACGGCCAGCAGGCCGCCGAACAGACTTTCAGTAATGGTCATGATGGTCTTTCGTGGTTGGAGCCTCTCAGTTGCCGGAACCGCTGCTGAACTTCACGCTGCGCACCAGGATTGCGTCGGGATCGGATGCCGCGCTGACGGTGAAATCGAAGTTCCCCGTCTGCCTGGCGAGGCGCTCCGGCAGCGTCACCTTGGCCATGAGCTGCAGGTTCTTGCCCGGGCGCACGCGAATCTCGCTCACCGCGCCCAGGTCCAGCGCCTCCGCGGGAATGCCGCGCACGCCCAGGGTGTAGTGCTGCTCGTACTCGGTCTTGTTGACAATATGTACCCGGTAACGGTTGCGTATGCTGGCGTCGGACATCTGTACATAGAGTGGCTGGCGGATCTGCTCCACGCGCAGCTCGGTCGTGCTGCGCGTGGCAATGCTGTAGACCAGCGCCGCGCTCATCACCAAGAGGGCCGCGGCATAGCCCAGCACCCTGAAGTTCTGCCAGTGCAGGTGCGGCCTGCGGGGCTGCGTGGCGTGGAAGTTGCGCTCGGAGTCGTAGCGGATGAGCCCGCGCGGAAAACCGACGGAATCCATGATGTTGTTGCAGGCATCGATGCACAGGCCGCAGGAGATGCACTGGTACTGCATGCCATTGCGGATGTCGATGCCGGTCGGGCACACCTGCACGCAGTAGCCGCAATCGATGCAGTCTCCGTACCCCTTGGCCTGGCGCTCCTCGCGGCCGCGCTGCCCGACCTTGGGCACGGCCCGGCCGTTCTCGCCCTCGCCGCGGCGGAAATCGTAGCCGACCGCCAGCGTGTCCTGGTCGTACATCACACTCTGGAAGCGGGAATACGGGCAGATGAAGTTGCAAATCTGCTCGCGGGCGAGACCGCCGGCAACATAGGTGGTGAGGGTGAGCACCAGCACGGTGAAATAGGCCACGTAGGCCGCCTGCCAGGTGAAGAACTGGTGCAGCAGTTCCGGTGCGTAGGCGAAATAGGCGATGAAGGTGAAGCCGGTCCAGAATGAGACCAGCAGCATGAGGACATGCGAGGCGCCGATCTTGAAGAGCTTCTCCGCGTTCCACGGCTGCCTGGCCAGCCGCATGCGCGCCGGGCGCTCCCCCTGAATCAGGCGCTCGATGAACATGAAGGCATCGGTCCACAGCGTCTGGAAACAGAAATAGCCGCACCAGGCGCGACCGATCAGGCCGGTAACGAAAAACAGCAGCGTCGCGGCGATGAACAGCAGCATGGACAGCCAGAAGATGTCCTGCGGATATACCGCCAGATCAAAAATGAAGAAACGGCGTGACACCAGGTCGAACATCACCGCCTGGCTGGCCGCGCTGGCCCGCTCCCATTGCAGCCAGGGCAGGCCAAAATACACCGTGAAGGCCAGCACCAGCACGGCAGTCTTGAAGTTGCGGAACCTGCCCTGCACCGAACGCACGAAGATGGGCTCGCGCTTCAAGTAAAAGGGAGTCTGCTGTACCGAACCGGTTGTCATGGCCTGTGTATCGGGCCGCCGTGCTGCTCGAAAAAATGGCCCACGCTTGCGCGCGAGCCTTTCATTCTAACGCAAACTCAGTGGCGCACGACCATCATTGGCCGCCACCAAGCGTATCGTGCACGTACACCGTCAGCAGCTTGACCTGTTCCGCAGTGAGGCGGCCGCTCCATGCCGGCATCACGCCGCGGTTCATGCCCTCGGCCACGATCCTGGAGATTTCGGCGATCTTGCCTGCCGCGTCCTGCCGGCCGGGCACATCCGCCCACACCCAGATGCGGTCGGTCAGGTTGGCGGCCCCCAGCATCTGGTTACCCTTGCCGTCGGTGCCGTGGCAGGTCATGCAAATGCCTTCGCCGTTGTAGATGGCCTGTCCGGCGGTGGCGGCTGCGGCGTCGTGTGGTTCTCCCGACAGGCTGAGCACGTAATGGGCCACCTGGCCGATCTTCTCGTCCGACAGCATGCCCTTGAATGCCGGCATCTGGCCGTTGCGCCCGCTGGCGATGGACTGATGGATGGCTTCATGGGTGCCGCCGAACATCCAGTCGTCGTCGATCAGGCCGGGGGCGAGCCCCAGCTTGCCCTCGCCGCCAGCCAAGTGGCAGGCGGCGCAGTTGTCGGCGAACAGTGTGCGGCCGGCGGAATTGACGAACTGCATCAGTTCCGCGTCGGCGGCGATCTGCTCGAACGGGGTGGCGGCCACCTTGTCGAACCACGGCTTCTGCGCCGCCTGCGCCTCGTTCATCTCCGCCATCAGCAGGGAGCGCATGTTCCAGTGGGTTTCCTTTTCCACTTTCTGTCCGTCCACCGTGGTGGCGGTATAGGTGATGGTGTTGACGCCGGGCAGCCCCTTGGTATAGCTGTCCCCAACCGGCCAGGCCGGGTAGAGCAGCCAGTACACCACGGAGAAGATGATGGTGATGTAGAACGCCCACAACCACCACTGCGGCAGCGGGTTGGTGTATTCCTGCAGGTCGTCGTCCCACACATGTCCCGTGGTATTTTTTTCACCCTCTTGTGCCATGATCAATTTTCCTTCCTGTCCTGTTTGTCATCGAGGAACGGGATGTCCCGGTAGGATTCCAGCCGCTTGCCGCGCTTCCTGCTGCCGAACGCATAGATCAGGATGCCGCAGAACACAGTGAAGAAGATCACCAGCGCCAGCGGCTTGGTGTTCTCGAACCGGGTGAACCACATCAGCCATTCCATGTGCATCTGCCGCTTCAGCGATACCGGGCGAAATGGTCGTCATCGAACTGCTTGAAGTCGACCATGGTGCCCAGCACCTGCAGATAAGCGACCATGGCATCCATCTCGGTGACGTCCTTCCTGTTGCCGTCAAAGTTGCCCATCTGCGCCTGCTCGACCAGGATCTCCTCGCCCTTCTCGATGCGCAGCAGGTCAGCCACTTCCTCGCCAAAGGTTTCGACGTTGCGCCGATACTCGGCTTCGTTGGAGGAGTACGGCGCGCCGACGGCGCGCAGCGCCCGCATCCGCTTCTGGATGTCGGAATAGTCGAGCGGCTGCATCAGCCAGGGATAGTTGGGCATCACCGACCCCGGCACCATGGAGCGCGGCGCGATCAGATGCTGCACGTGCCATTCGTTGGAGTACTTGCCGCCCACGCGCGCGAGGTCGGGTCCGGTACGCTTGGAACCCCACTGGAAGGGGTGATCGTACTTGGACTCGGCCGCCAGCGAATAATGGCCGTAGCGCAGCATTTCGTCACGGAACGGACGGATCATCTGCGAGTGGCAGGTGTAGCAGCCTTCGCGGATGTAGATGTCGCGGCCCACCTGCTCCAGCGGCGTGTAGGGGCGGATCATCTCCTTGCCGTCGGCGGTCTTCACCGTCTCCATCGTGTTTTTCAGGAAGAACAGGGGCACGATCTCGACCAGGCCACCCACGCTGATGGCGAGCATGGTGAGCACCATCAGGACACCTACGTTACGTTCGATTTTGTCGTGTTTCATGATAGCTCCATACCTGTGTGCTGGCCGATTACGCCGTCGCGGCAGCCGTCGTGCCGGCCACGGCAGGGCTGCCCTTGCGGATGGTCATGTACATGTTGTAGCACATGATGAGCATGCCGGTGAGGAAGAACAGGCCGCCCAGGGCGCGCATCGCATAGAACGGATGCATGGCCACCACCGATTCGATGAAGGAGTACTGCAGGTTGCCGAAGTCGTCGAAGGCGCGCCACATCAGGCCCTGCATGATGCCGGAGATCCACATCGCCACGATGTAGAGCAGGATGCCGATGGTGGCCAGCCAGAAGTGCGCGTTGATCAGCTTGACGCTGTAGAACTGGGTATTCCACAGGCGCGGCACCAGGTGATACAGGGCGCCGAAGGAGATCATCGCCACCCAGCCCAGCGCGCCGGAATGCACGTGGCCCACGGTCCAGTCGGTGTAGTGCGACAGGGCGTTGACATCCTTGAGCGACATCATGGGCCCTTCGAAAGTGGACATGCCGTAGAACGACAGCGAGACGATCAGGAAGCGCATGACCGGGTCGGTGCGCAGCTTGTCCCAGGCACCGGACAGGGTCATGATGCCGTTGATCATACCACCCCAGGAAGGCAGCAGCAGCATGATGGAGAAGGTCGCCGCCAGGGTGGAGGTCCAGTCGGGGATGGCCGTCCAGTGCAGGTGGTGGGTGCCCGCCCACATGTAGAGGAAGATCAGTGCCCAGAAGTGGACG
>JBBILG010000056.1:11503-12576 GCA_037445085.1 Methylobacillus sp. | reverse complement strand
ACCTGATGAGGTAGCCGTTGCCCAGCAGGGCGCGGCGGCTCCCCCGCACACGCGGGGATCGACCCGATTCTATGTCGTTATCCGCCAAAATGATTTCGGCTCCCCCGCACACGCGGGGATCGACCGCATCCTGGCTAGTCGTGGTAGCCCGTAAATAAGGCTCCCCCGCACACGCGGGGATCGACCTTTCGGGGACGGCTGGCGGCGCGATCTTCACTTCGTGGTGCCGGTTCGAAACCTTGAGTTCTGGCGCTCCGCGAATGTCCTTGAAACATTGCGGTCGACCTTGGGCTTCCTGTCCGACGACAACTACCAGTTCGACTTTGTCTAGATGGATCAGGATCACACGATCCAGGAATACCTTGAATTCAACGACACCCAGCAGTTGTTCGGGCGTCCCGAACAGGTGGTGATGTTTTCGGGTGGCCTGGACTCCCTGGGTGGCGCAATCGAGGAAGTCCTGACGCAGAAGCGCCGGGCGGTGCTGGTGACGCACAAATCGACACCGAAACTGAACAACCGCCACCGGAATATGGAAACCCTGCTGGCGGCGAAGGCCGGGGGCAACGCGCCACACCATATCAGCGTCCGTGTCCACAAGACCAAAGGGTTGAACCACGAATACACCCAGCGCAGCCGATCCTTCCTGTACATGTCGATTGGCGCAACCATCGCCAAGATGCTCGGGCTCAAAAGCGTGCGTTTCTACGAAAACGGGGTCATCAGCCTGAATCTCCCGGTGTGCGCCCAAGTCGCCGGTGGCCGGGCCACGCGAACGACGCACCCCAAGGTCATGAAGGGCTTCCAAGAGATCATCACCCTGGTGGCAGGTGAGCCCTTCACCATCGAGAACCCATTCATCTGGAAGACCAAGGCGGATGTCGTCGAGGTCATCACCAAGGCCGGATGCGCCGATCTGATCGCGCACTCGATGACCTGCACCCACACCTGGGAGATGACGAACCAGCACACCCATTGCGGTGGCTGCTCGCAGTGCATCGACCGCAGGTTCGCAGTGCTGGCTGCTGGGGCGGGCCAGCCTCGCCTACGACCCGCCACCGGACGTCTGCCCC
>JBBILG010000056.1:0-11493 GCA_037445085.1 Methylobacillus sp. | reverse complement strand
CAGTGCATCGACCGCCGGTTTGCCGTCGTCGCGGCGAAGGCCGACCAGTACGACCCGGCCGACCACTACAAGGTGGATGTTTTCACCCGGAGTCGCAACAAGGGCGACAACAAGATCATGGCGGCGGCCTACCTCGAACGGGCTAATCAGGTGAAATCGCTGACCGATGTGACGCAGTTCATCAGCAGTTACGCTGAGGTGAGCCGGGTTTTCCGGTACCTTGAGGGCAGCACAGCTCAGGCGGCGCAACGGGTGTTCGATCTGTACAAGCGGCACGCGACCGAGGTGACCGGGGCCCTCGACGAGCTGGTTTCACGGAACATCACCGCGATTCGGGAGCGCACGCTCCCGGGCGACTGCCTGCTCCGGACGGTCTACGAGTCAGGTTCCGTGATCTCGGTGCCCACCGTCGCTTCGGCTGAAAAGATGCCGGACAACATCTTCCGAAAGCGCGGCGGTGTCTGGGAGGCACGGTTTCAAGGCCGCAACACCATCTTCCTGCTCAGCGTCGACAAGGGCGCGGAGTACATCAACCTCCTACTGGCGTTTCCGAATCGAGAGACGTTGGTCTCTGAGATCGTGTTCGGTTGTGCGCTTGGCGCTGCTGAGGCAGCGGCCAATACTGGGCTGGATCACGACGACATCGACGAGGGTATCAAGTCTCTGTCGGGGTTCCGCTTGGGTATGCTGGCGTGGTGGCCGACCCAAAAGCCGTCAAACAGTATCGTGATCGTTTCAACGAACTGTTCAGGGACAAGGCAGAGGCAGAAGAAGAAGGCGACCACGAGCGACTGGACGAAATTCAGGACGAAATGGCACAGCTCGCGGCGGCGGTCAGTGGTGCAGTTGGAAAAGGCGGTAAGCCCAGAAAGCTCGCAGACAAGCGGAAAAACGTCCGCGATGCGTTCCGCAACGCCGTCGACCGGGCCATCAAGCACATCGACAAGTACGACAAGGCGCTGGCCCAGCACCTGAAGGACTCCATCAGGCACGGCAACGAGGCAGTCTACCGACCGGAAATCGCTGTCACCTGGGAAGTCCGGGCCATCGTGAACGTGTAGCCCGATCTGGGTCGGGTCGCCTGCGTGGGGGCGACTTTCCTGACGAACAAGCAACCGGAAACCCGCGCCAGTGCTGGGTCAGGTGCGAAGTCCTCCTCCGCAGAAACAGAGAATGGGCGGGAACTGAGAACGGAAAACGACCCGAAACCTGGTTGTCCGGGGCAGCGGCGTCCGTCGCAGCAAGGCCCGAACCCGCGCCAGCACTGGGGAAAACGGGCAAAAAAACCAACCGAGAGTGGTTGGTTTTTTAAATAGTGGTGGACCGGAGGAGGATCGAACTCCCGACCTTCGCATTGCGAACGCGACGCTCTCCCAGCTGAGCTACCGGCCCGTGAATCGGCTGGATTATACTTGCAAACCATTGCATATCAAACCGGCAGCGTGCTCCGATGAAATTCCTGTTCGGCAAATTAATCTGGCTGGTCGTGGCCGTACTCGGCGCATCTGCCGTGGGCGGCATCGCCCTCAACCGCGGCGAGAGCATCAACGCGCTATGGTTCATCACCGCAGCGGTGTGCGTGCATGCCATCGCCTACCGCTTCTATGCGGCCTGGGTCGCCGCCAAGGTGCTGGTGCTGGACGAGACGCGGGCGACCCCGGCGGAACGGTTGGACAACGGGCGCGACTTCGTGCCGACCAACAAGTGGATCGTGTTCGGCCACCATTTCGCCGCCATTTCCGGCCCGGGGCCGCTGATCGGGCCGACGCTGGCAGCACAGTTCGGCTATCTGCCGGGCACCCTGTGGATACTCATCGGCGCCGTGATCGGCGGCTGCGTGCAGGACATGGTGACGCTGTTCTTCTCCACCCGCCGCAACGGCCGCAGCCTGGGCCAGATGGCACGCGACGAGCTGGGGCCCATCGGCGGCGTGGCGGCGCTGGTCGGCACCTTTTTCATCATGATCATCCTCATCGCGGTGCTGGGCCTGGTGGTGGTGAACGCCATGAAGCACAGCCCGTGGGCGACTTCCACGGTGGCGGCGACCATCCCCATCGCCATGTTCGTGGGCCTGTACATGCGCAGCATCCGCCCCGGGCGGGTGCTGGAAGGTTCGGCGCTGGGAGTGGTCCTGCTGCTGCTGGCAGTGGCGGGCGGCGGCTGGGTCGACCAGAACGAGGCCCTGCGCGGATTCTTCGACCGCGAGGGACTGCCGCTCGCATGGGCGGTGATCGCCTACGGCCTCGCCGCCGCCATCCTGCCGGTGTGGCTGCTGCTCGCGCCGCGCGATTACCTTTCCACCTTCATGAAGCTGGGTACCATCATCCTGCTGGCGGTGGCCATCGCCATCCTGCAGCCGGAGGTGAAAATGCCGGCGGTCACCCAGTTTATCGACGGCAGCGGGCCGATCTTCGGCGGCACCCTGTTTCCTTTCGTTTTCATCACCATCGCCTGCGGAGCGATTTCCGGCTTCCACTCCCTGATCGCCTCCGGCACCACGCCCAAGCTGCTGGCGAACGAGCGCGACATCCGCATGATCGGCTACGGCGGCATGGCGCTGGAATCCTTCGTCGCCATCATGGCCATGGTGGCGGCAACGGTGCTGGATCCGGGCGTGTTCTTCGCCATCAACAGCCCGGCCGGGGTGGTGGGCAAGGACGCGGCCACGGCGGTGGCGACCATTTCCAGTTGGGGCTTCCCGGTGACGGTGGAGCAGATGGAATCGCTGGCCCGCGACATGGGCGAGAGCACGCTGTTCGCCCGCACCGGCGGCGCGCCTTCGCTGGCGGTGGGCATGGCCAGCATCTTCAGCTCGGCCTTCGGCAACGGCATGCTGGCCCTGTGGTACCACTTCGCCATCATGTTCGAGGCGGTGTTCATCCTCACCACGCTGGATGCCGGCACCCGCGTCGGCCGCTTCATGCTGCAGGACATTCTCGGCAATGTCTGGCCGAAGCTGGGTGAGACCTCGTGGACGCCCTCGGTCATCCTCACCAGCAGCATCGTGGTGAGCGCCTGGGGCTACTTCCTCTATATCGGCGTGATCGACCCCAACGGCGGCGTCAACCTGCTGTGGCCGCTGTTCGGCATCGCCAATCAGATGCTGGCGGCCATCGCCCTGTGTGTGGCCACCGGCATCCTGATCAAGTCCGGCAAGCTGAAATATGCCTGGGTCACCGGCTTGCCGCTCTCCTGGCTGGTCATCGTCACCACCACGGCGGCATGGGAAAAGGTGCTCAGCCCGGATGTGCGGGTCGGCTTTTTCGCCGCCGCCAACGACCTCTCGGCCAGACTGGCGAGCGGCACGCTGCCCCCGGAGCTGGCGGCGGTGGCACCCCAGCTCATCTTCAACCAGCACCTGGATGCCTGGCTGACCATTTTCTTCGTCGCCGCGCTGTGGACCATCGTCATCGACATGCTGCGCGTCTCCAGCCGCCACCTCGCCGGCAAGCCGGTGCCGCCGGTTTCCGAGGCGCCGCACATCCCCAGCCGGCTGGTGGAAGACTACGCCCGCGATTGAAGATGAACCAGCCCCTGCGCGCCCTGCTCGCCCAACTGCTGGGCCTCGCCGTCGCCTTCGGCCTGGTTTGGGCCCTGCCGGGCTGGCAGCCCGGCGGCTGGATGCTGGCCGTGGTGCAGGCGGTGAGCGCTGCGCTGTTCTCGCGGCTGCTGGGCCAGCCGGCCTGGTGGCGGCCGCTGCACCTGCTGTTCGCCCCCGCCGTGCTCGCCGCCACCGCCCTGCAACTGCCGGCGCAGTTCTATCTGGCCGGTTTCGTACTCATGCTGCTGCTCTACTGGGGCACGGCGCGCGGTGACGCGCCGCTGTACCTGTCCTCGCGTGGCATGGCGGAGGCGGTGACGCAAATCGTGCGGCGCGAGGGGGCGCATGCCTTCGCCGAACTGGGCGCCGGCGTCGGCTCGGTGGTGGCGCCGCTGGCGCGGCAGTTGCCCGAACTGCGCGTCGAGGCATGGGAGCACGCACCGCTGCCGTGGGCCATTCTGGCCTGGCGCTGCCGCCGGCTGAACAACGTCGAGATCAGCCGCGGCAGCTTCTGGCAGAGCGACCTCTCGATTCACGACGTGGCCTACGCCTTCCTCTCGCCGTTGCCGATGGCGCGCCTGGGCGAGAAGGTCCGGCGCGAAATGCGCCCCGGCAGCCTGTTCGTCTCCGCCGAGTTTCCGGTGCCCGGCTGGACGCCGGAATCCGTGGTACGGGTGGATGATCGGCGCGGCACGCTGCTCTACTGCTACCGCAAGGGGGAAGGGCGGGCACCATGATCGTGCGGCTGCTGCGCAACCTCTGGCAGGCGCTGCGCCGGCTGTCCGGAGACGACGCCTACGAACTCTACCTCGCCCATCTTGCCGCCCGGCATCCCGGACAGACGCCGCTGTCGCGCGCGGAATTCTTCCGCCGCTGGCAGGAAGAAAAGTGGCAGGGCATCACCCGCTGCTGCTGAATTCAGCAGGCCATGCGCACCATCTGGACGTCGGTCAGCCCGGCCAGAACCTTTTCGATGCCGTCCTGTTTGAGCGTGCGCATGCCTTCGCCGAAGGCCGTCTCCTGGATCTTGGTCACCGGCGCGCGCAACTGAATGAGGTGTTTGATTCTGGGCGTGTTGCGCAGCAGTTCGTGCAGGCCGATGCGGCCGCGGTAGCCGGTGTTGTCGCACTCACGGCATCCACCCGGCGCGTACAGGGTGAAGCCGCCCCTGGCAGCAAACCGGCTGCGCCACTGGTCGAGCAGGATCTGCCGGTCCGGCCCCTGGAAATCGACCTGCGCATAGGCGTCGCAGTATTCCTGTAGCAGGGCGTCGATCTCCGCCTCGCCGACGGCATGCGGCTTGCGGCAGGCCGGACACAGGGCGCGCACCAGGCGCTGCGACAGCACGCCCAGCAGGGCGTCGGAGAAATTGAACGGATCCATGCCCAGTTCCAGCAGGCGCACCACCGATTCCGCCGCGCTGTTGGTGTGCAGGGTGGACAGCACCAGATGGCCGGTCAATGATGCCTCAATGGCGATCTGCGCGGTCTCGTGGTCGCGCATTTCGCCCACCATGATGACATCCGGGTCGGCGCGCAGGAAGGAGCGCATGGCGCTGGCGAAAGTCCAGCCGATCTTGGGATGCACCTGCACCTGGCGCAGGCCGTCCTGGGTGATTTCGATGGGGTCCTCCGCCGTCCATATCTTGCGCTGCGGGGTGTTGATGTCGCTCAGGATGGAATGCAGCGTGGTGGTCTTGCCGGAACCGGTCGGGCCGCATACCAGCAGGATGCCGTGCGGCCGGCTGGCTATGGCCTGGACATGGGCGAGGTTGTCGGCGTTCAGGCCGATGGCGTCGAGCGGCAGCAGCCGGCCGGTGTTGAGCAGGCGCAGCACCACATCCTCCAGGCCATTGGCAGTGGGGATGGTGGCCACGCGCAGCTCGATGCGTGCCGGGCCGAAATGCGAAAAGTCGATCTTGCCGTCCTGCGCGCGACGGCGCTCGGAAATGTCCAGGCTGGCCATGATCTTGATGCGCGACACCACCGCGTTGCGGAAACTCGCCGGCAGGTCGAGATAGGGCACCATCTGGCCGTCGCGGCGCAAGCGGATGACGGTGTTCTTGTGTCCCGGATAGGTCTCGATGTGGATGTCGGAAGCACCCTGCCGGTGGGCATCGAGGATGGCCTTGTTGACCAGCCGCGTCAGCATGGTGTCGGTTTCCGAGAACTCGGTTTCGCTCGCCTCGGCGTCGTCTCCCTCCAGGGCAACCGCCAGTTCCGCGGCGAGGTCGCCGAAATCGGCAGTGCCGTACAGGCGGCGGATGGCGTCCTGGATCTCCTGCGCCGAGGCCATCACCGGCTCCACCGACTTCTTGGCGTGGAAGCGCACCTCGTTGAGCGCATCGTTGTGCAGCGGATTCTCCATGGCCACGAAGACGCGGTTGTCCACCAGACACAGCGGGATCAGGTTGTACTTGCTGGCGAGCTTCTCCGGCACCAGCCGCACCACCGCCGGGTCGATGTTGAAGCCGGCCAGGCTGACATAGGGAATGCCGATCTTGCGCGCCAGCAGGGCGTTCACGGTGGCGCGGTCCACCGCGCCCATCTCCACCAGAATGTCGCCGATGGCCCGCCTGCGGTCGTGCTTCTGCTGCTCCAGCGCGATGTCGAGCTGCTGCTCGTCGATAACGCCGGCCTGGATCAGCGCCTCGCCCAGCCGCAGGGAGGGCTGCTGGCGCATGCTCTGCAACACGGCCTCCAGCTCTTCCGGCGACACCACGGCCTGGCTCTTCAGGTACTCGCCCAGCGGGCGGCTGCGCAGCTTCCTCTGCTGGTCCAGGCCGGCGGCAACCTGGTCCGAGGTGACCGCCAGCAGGTCCACCAGCATCTTGCCGATGGGCTCGCCGATCCAGTGCTGGCGGATGCTTTCCCGCGGCACGAAGCTGCGCAGGTAGCGCTGCTCGCCGCTGTCGAGGTAGAGGTAGATGCCGCCGGCCGTCTCCAGCATGCCGAAGGTCTTGCCGGTGAGGCTGTCGCCGTCGACGAACTCCACCTTGACCTCGCGCAGCTCCGGCGCCGTGTAGATGCCGTCGGTTTCGTGCACCACGGTGGTGCCGCTGCGCAGGCCCACCGGCTTGCTGAGCTGCAGGTGCTTGAGGCTGCTGAAGCCGATGCTGGTCGGCGCAGCGCGCTCGGTCTGGATTTCCGCCATGCCGGCCTCCGCATCGAAACCCAGCAGCTTGCCGCGGATACGCCTGCCGTCGCGCAACCAGGCTTCACAGGCTGGCTCCGGCAGGCTGCCTTCCAGCACGGCATAAGGGGGAAGCGGCCACTCCGGCGGCTTGTTCAACTGAGCGCTGTCTGTCATGAGAGAGCCGTCACCGTCAGTCACAAATTGTTGCATGTTAGCACCAAATACCCCCAATCTGTAGGATGCAATGGTGGGCATGCAGGCACTGCCGGAGAAAGTGCGTGGACAAACAGAAGGGATCATGCCGCACCACGGCCGCCGCGCCGGGCTGCGCGGGTTCCGCCGCGGACGCCGTCCGTCAGCCCTGGCCGAAGGTGTGGCGCAGCCTGCGCTCGCTGAAGATGAGCGCATCCATGCCGAAGGTGTGCACGCCCAGCGCGGCCTGGGCCGTCATGGCGTTCTCGCTGCCGTCCATGGTGGCGAGGACAAGGCAGCCGAGGTCCGAGCCGGACCCGGAGTCGAACATCTGCAAATCCCTCACCCTGCCATATTGCTGCGGCATTTCACACAGGCGCTGCTGCATGTCCGTGCTGATCATGTGCCGCTCTCCTCCCGCGCCCTGACGATCGCCATGACCTGCCGGCAGTGGTCACGCAACTGCGCCAGGGCGCGCGGGCTGAGTTCGAGATGCACCTCGCGGCGGTACTGGCAGGAATTGCACCGCACCACCATGCCCGCGCCCACCAGCTGGCGCAGATGGCGGCGCACGGTGGCATGGGACGCGATGTTGAGCGGCAGCAACTGCTTGAGGGTGAGCGGATTTCCGGTTTCCTGACGGTAGCCGACCTCGGTCATGATCCCGTAATCCCGGCACGAACTGATGCCCGGCAGGCTGGCATACGCGTGGCGCAGCGCTTTCAGCGTCTTGAATATTCCCTCTTGCATGCATCGTTGAGCGTTGGAGTTGTTTCGGCCAAGCATATCACGGCAATCGCGAACGTCATTTTCAATTGGCTGTCAAATGATCACTATTTGCGTGGAGCCGGCTGCGGCCAATGGCCTGAATCGCACTATGGTCATTGATTTTTCTGGATTTTTCCTGGGTTGCGGGTGAAATTTCATGCTATCATGAATGCCTCATGAGCATGTCCGCATCGTTTCTGCGTCGCTGGTCCGACCTCAAGCTCCGGCAAGCCACGGAGCCGGCCGGCGGCGATGCCGCACAGCCGTTGCCGCCGCCGGAAACCCTGGATTCCGACGCCGACTTCAGCGCCTACATGCGCCCGGAGGTGGATGCGGAAACGCGCGGCCGCGCCTTGCGCCGGCTGTTCATGACCGATCACTACCGTGCCATGGACGGACTCGACGTCTATGTCGGCGACTATTCCGCGCCCACCCCGCTGGCGGCCGCGGTGCTGGCCACCCTGGCGCACACCCGCACCCTGCTGCCACCGGCGCAGGAAATTCCCGCGACGCCCGCCGCCGAACCTCCGGAGCAGGCATGAGCCCCGCCGCGCGCCAGGCCCTGGCCGCCGCCGCGGCCCATCCGTCGCCACCGCCGGTGCCCGCCGTGGAATACCGTTCGCGCGGACGCGTGCTGGTGCTCGGCGGGGCCGCCGCGTCCATGGAAGCCGCGCGCAGGCTGGACGGCCGGCTGCCGGTCACCCTGCTGCTGGATGCGGCGCCGGACGCTCTGCCGGCAGGCGCGAGCGTGCGGATCGGCCGCCTCGAACGGCTCACCGGCTGGCTGGGGGCGTTCCATGCCGTCTGGCGCCGGGACGATGCGCCCCACCAGGGCGAGTTTGACCTCGTGCTCGATCTGGGCGATTCTCGCCCCTTCCCCATGCACCAGCCGCCGCAGGGCTATTTCGCGCCCGCCGATGAGGCCGGGCTAGAACAGGCCCTGGAGGACATCCTCGACGGCGCCGGCGAATTCGAGAAACCCCGGTTCTTCCTCTACGATGCGGGCACCTGCGCGCACAGCCGCTCGCACATCCAGGGCTGCGACCGCTGCATCGAGACCTGTTCCACCGCCGCCATCCGCGCCGACGGCAACGGCGTATTCGTCGAGCCGCATCTGTGCATGGGCTGCGGCGCCTGCGCCAGCGTCTGCCCGTCCGGCGCCATGCGCTACAATTACCCGGCCATGTCCTACTGGGGCGGCAAGCTCAAGGCCATGCTGGGCGCCTGGTTCGCGGCCGGCGGCGGCGCGCCCACCCTGCTGCTGCACGATCCGGGGCCCGGCGCCGCCGTGGTCGCGGCCGCGCAACTGCCGGATGAGGTGCTGCCGGTGGAGGTGTTCCACGTCGCTTCCATCGGTCCCGACTGGCTGCTCGGCGCGCTCGCCCTGGGCGCCGGCCGCGTGGCGGTGCTGGCCGCGGGCGGCGAGGCGCCGCAGTATCTCGCCGCGCTGGGCGGGGAAATGCGACTGGCGGAGGACATCCTCGACGGCCTCGGCTACGGCCGCGGCCACTGCCTGCTGATCGAGGCCGGTAGCGCGACGGCGCTGCGCCAGGAATGGGCCGCGTTGCCGACTCCCGCGCTGGCGGTGCCGCCCGCTGGCTTCGACTGGTTCGACGTCAAGCGCACCACGCTGGATTTCTGCATCCGGCATTTCCTGCGCCACGCCCCTGCCGCCGTGCCGGACAGCATCCCCCTGCCGGCGGGAGCGCCGTTCGGCACGGTCACCGTCGATGCGCAGGCCTGCACGCTGTGCTTCTCCTGCGTGGCCGCCTGCCCGGCGCGGGCGCTGCAGGATGGCGCCGGCGAGCCCCTGCTGCGCTTTATTGAGCGCAGTTGCGTGCAGTGCGGATTGTGCGAAAATGCCTGTCCGGAGCAGGCCATCGGCTTGCAGGCGCGTCTGCTGCTGACGGCGGAAGCCGGGCAGCCGCGCGTGCTGCACCGCGACCGGCCGTTCCATTGCGTGCGCTGCGGCCGGCCGTTCGCCACCGTGCACATGATGGGCAGCATCCTCTACCGGCTGCACGGGCACGCCATGTTCGCCACGCCGGAAGCGCGCCGGCGCCTGCAAATGTGCGGCGAGTGCCGCGTCATCGACCTGATGGAAAGCGACGGCATGGCGGGGATGCGACGATGAGCGCGGTATTGGAACTGCGGATCGCCGAGGAGGATCTGGCGCGCGCCGGCCTGTACGGCCTGCTGGCGCGGTTGCTGTACGCCGCGCCGGACGATGCGCTGCTCGCCGCCATCGCCGCGGCCGACGAGATCGTCTCGGCCGAGCCGCCATCGCCGCTGGCAGCCGCATGGCAGGGACTGCAAGTGGCCTCCAGCATGCTGGAAACCGGGGCCGCGGCGGAGGAATATCATAGCCTGTTCATCGGGCTGGGGCAGGGCGAGGTGACGCCTTACCTGTCCTGGCACCTGACCGGCTTCCTGATGGAAGAACCGCTGGCGCGGCTGCGCGAGGATCTGGCCGGACTGGGCCTGGCGCGCCGGGCCGGCGTGGGCGAGCCGGAAGATCACATGGCGGCGCTGTGCGAGTGCATGCGGCTGCTCATCGCCGGTGATGCGGAAGTGGCAGCACAGCCGCTGGCGCGCCAGCGCGCGTTCTTCCGGCAGCACCTGCAACCATGGCACGCCGGCTTCGCCGCGCAGCTCGCGGCCGCCCCCAGCGCCCGTTACTACCGCGCCGTGGCGCGGTTGCTCGAAACATTTCTGGACGTCGAGGCACAGGCCTTCGACATGGTCAACGAACCCTGACGGGAGTCGATGCAATGCAAACCACCGACAACAGGCGCAGACGCTTCCTGCTCGCACTCGGCCTCGGCGGCCTGGGCGCGGCCACGGCACTGGTGGCGGGCAGACAGCCCGCCGCGCAACCCGGACAGAACGTCACTCCGCAGGCCGCCACGGGTTACCGCCCGAGCGAGCACATCAACACCTACTATCGCACGGCACGAATCTAGCCATGCTGCTCAAGAAGAAATTTCCCGGCACGGCCCCTGTGGGCGGCCTCGCGGCTTGGCTGGGCAACACCATGGACCGCCGCACATTCCTCCAGCGCTCCGGCCTCGTCGCCGGGGCCGGACTGGCGCTGTCGCAACTGCCGCTGTCCATGATGGGCGCCGCGCGCGCCGGCAAGGCGCCGCCGACCGGCCCCATTGAGACCCGCCGCACCGTGTGCACGCACTGCTCAGTGGGCTGCTCGGTCAATGCCGTGGTGCAGAACGGCGTGTGGATTCGCCAGGAGCCAGCCTTCGACTCGCCCATCAACCTCGGCTCGCACTGCGCCAAGGGCGCCTCGGTGCGTGAGAACGGCCACGGCGAGCGCCGTCTGAAATATCCGATGAAGCTGGTGGACGGCAGGTACCAGCGCATTTCCTGGGAGCAGGCGCTGGACGAGATCGCGCAGAAACTGCTCAGGCTACGCGAGGAATCCGGGCCGGATTCGGTGTACTGGGTGGGTTCTTCCAAGCACAACAACGAGCAGGCCTACCTGCTGCGCAAGTTCGTGTCGTTCTGGGGCACCAACAACGTGGACCACCAGGCGCGCATCTGCCATTCCACCACGGTCGCCGGTGTTGCCAACACCTGGGGCTACGGCGCCATGACCAATTCCTACAACGACATCCACAACAGCAAGTGCATGCTGTTCGTCGGCTCCAACGCGGCCGAGGCACACCCGGTGGCCATGCTGCACATCCTGCACGCCAAGGAAAAGGGCGCGAAGATGATCGTGGTGGATCCGCGCTTCACCCGCACCGCCGCCCACGCGCACCAGTACGTGCGGCTGCGCCCCGGCACCGACATCCCCTTCGTGTGGGGCGTGCTGTGGCACATCTTCCGCAACGGCTGGGAGG
>JBBILG010000055.1:0-12707 GCA_037445085.1 Methylobacillus sp. | reverse complement strand
CCGGGGTACACTTCGGCCACCAGACCCGTTACTGGAACCCGCAGATGGCGCCGTACATCTTCGGCGACCGCAACAAGATCCACATCGTCAACCTCGAAAAGACCCTGCCGATGTTCGAGGAGGCGCTGAAATACGTGCGTCATCTCGCCGCCAACAAGGGCCGCATCCTGTTCGTCGGCACCAAGCGCCAGGCCCGCGACATCGTCAAGGAAGAAGCTGCGCGCGCCGGCTGTCCCTACGTCAACCACCGCTGGCTGGGCGGCATGCTGACCAATTACAAGACGGTCAAGCAGTCCATCAAGCGCCTCAACGAGTATACCGCCATGCTGGAGGACGGCAGCCTGGGCCGTCTCGGCAAGCGCGAAGTGCTCGGCTACCGGCGCGAGATCGAAAAGCTGGAGCGCTCCATTGGTGGCATCAAGGACATGGGCGGCCTGCCGGATGCGCTGTTCGTCATCGATGTCGGCCACGAGTCCGGCACCGTGAACGAGGCCAGCAAGCTCGGCATTCCGGTGATCGGCGTGGTGGATACCAACAACTCGCCCGCCGGCGTGGCCTACGTCATTCCCGGCAACGATGATTCCAGCCGCGCCATCCGCCTGAGATCGGAAGAGCGGCATCGCCGATGCGGTGCTGGAAGGCCGGGCCATGGCGGTGAACGAGATCGTCAAGGCCGGCAGCGGGGAAGAATTCATCGAAGTCGAAGAGACGGCGGAGTGATTCCCTGTAAAAGGGGCGCACGCCCCTTTTTTTACAGGCAGAATTCGTCAAGACATAGAGAAAGTTCGAAGGAGCAAGCAATGGCGGAAATTACCGCATCCATGGTCAAGGAGCTGCGCGAGCGCACCGACGCCCCCATGATGGACTGCAAGAAGGCACTGACCGAAGCCGGCGGCGACCTGCAGCGCGCCGAGGAAATCCTGCGCGTGCGCTTCGGCAACAAGGCGAGCAAGGCCGCCGGCCGCATCGCCGCGGAAGGCACCGTAGGCATTCACATCCGCGCCGACGGCAAGCTGGGCGCCATGGTGGAAGTGAACTGCGAGACCGACTTCGTGGCCAGGAACGACGACTTCCTGGCGTTGGCCAGGAACCTGGCCGACCTGGTGGCCGCCCACGACCCGGCCGACGTCGAGGCGCTGTCCGCACTCAGGATCGGCGACCACAGTGCCGAGGAGGTGCGCGCCCAGCTGGTCGGCAAGATCGGCGAGAACATGACCGTGCGCCGCTTTGCGCGCATCGGGGCGCGGGGCAGGCTGGCAAGCTACGTGCATGGCGGCAAGATCGGCGTGCTGGTGGACGTGACGGGCGGAGACGAGCGGCTTGCCAAGGACATTGCCATGCATATCGCGGCGGCCAAGCCGAAGTCGCTGGACGCTTCCGGCGTCGATGCCGCGCTGATCGAATCCGAGCGCCGCATCGCCGCCGAGAAGGCCAGGGAGGCCGGCAAGCCGGAGGCCATGCTGGAGAAGATCGCCGAAGGCGCGGTGCAGAAATTCCTCAAGGACGTCACCCTGCTCAACCAGGTGTTCGTCAAGGCCGAGGATGGCAAGCAGACCGTGGAGCAGTTGCTCAAGTCCAGGGGCGCCGGAGTGGCCGGCTTCGTCCTCTACGTGGTGGGCGAGGGCATCGAGAAGAAGGTGACCGATTTCGCCGCCGAAGTGGCCGCCATCGCCAAGGTATAATCGCCTCCATGCCTGCCCCCGCCTACAAGCGCATCCTGCTCAAGCTGTCCGGCGAAGCCCTGATGGGGGAGGACAGTTATGGCATCAACCGCGCCACCATCGAGCGCATCGTCGCCGAGATCAAGGAAGTGGTCGAGCTCGGCGTCGAAGTGGCGGTGGTGATCGGCGGGGGCAACATCTTCCGTGGCGTGGCACCGGCCGCCGCCGGCATGGACCGCGCCACCGCCGACTACATGGGCATGATGGCCACCGTCATGAACGCGCTGGCGCTGCAGGATGCCATGCGCCAGGTCGGCCTCAAGGCGCGCGTGCAGTCGGCGCTCAACATCGAACAGGTGGCCGAGCCCTACATTCGCGGCAAGGCCATCCGCTACCTGGAAGAAGGCCGCGTGGTGATCTTCGGCGCCGGCACCGGCAACCCGTTCTTCACCACGGATACCGCGGCCGCCCTGCGCGGCATGGAAATGAACGCCGACATCGTGCACAAGGCGACCAAGGTGGACGGCGTCTATACCGACGATCCCAAGACTCATCCGGATGCCATGCGCTATAAGGAACTCACCTTCGACGAAGCCATCGTTAAGAACCTCAAGGTGATGGACGCCACCGCGCTCACCCTGTGCCGCGACCAGGGCCTGCCCATCTGCGTGTTCAGCATCTTCAAGCAGGGTGCGCTCAAGCGCGTGGTGACGGGCGAGGACGAAGGCACCCGCGTGCTGCCGTAACAAGGAGTCAGGCATGATCAACGACATCAGGAAAACCGCCGAGCAGAAGATGCAGAAGGCGCTGGAAGTGCTGAAGGCCGACCTGGGCAAGGTGCGCACCGGGCGCGCCCACGCCGGCCTGCTGGATCAGGTGCTGGTGGAATATTACGGCAGCATGGTGCCGGTGAGCCAGGTCGGCAACGTGGGCCTCGCCGATGCGCGCACCATCACCGTGCAGGTGTGGGAGAAGCCCATGTTGGCCAAGGTGGAGAAGGCCATCCGCGAGTCCGATCTCGGCCTCAACCCTTCCAGCAGCGGGGACATGATCCGCGTGCCGATGCCGCCGCTCACCGAGGAGCGCCGCCGCGATCTCGCCAAGGTGGTGCGCACCGAGGGCGAGAACGCCAAGGTATCGGTGCGCAACGTGCGCCGCGAAGCCAACGACCAGTTGAAGCGGCTGCTCAAGGACAAGCAGATCAGCGAGGATGAGGAGCGCCGCGCGCAGGACGAAATCCAGAAACTGACCGACCGGTTCGTCGCCGAGATCGACAAGGCGCTGCAGGCCAAGGAGGCCGACCTGATGGCGATCTGACCCCGGGGTCGGCCCGCGGGATCCGGTCGCCGCCATCTCCCGCAGGTTCGTGGCAATCACTTTCCGCAGAAAGGCTAGCTTGGCACTCTTTCCCAGTTCCACGCAGGCGGTTCTCCAGGTGCATGCCGTGCCGCGGCATGTCGCCATCATCATGGACGGCAACGGCCGCTGGGCCAAACAACGCTTCCTGCCGCGGGTGATGGGCCACCGGCACGGCGTGGAGGCGGTGCGCGCGGTGATCCGGCGCTGCATCGAGCGCGGGGTGGAATACCTCACCCTGTTCACCTTCAGCAGTGAGAACTGGCGCCGCCCGCCCGACGAAGTCAGTTTTCTCATGGAGCTGTTCATGCAGGCGTTGCAGCGCGAGATCACGCACCTGCACGAGAACCAGATCCGCCTGGTGGTGATCGGTGACCGCTCGCGCTTCGAGCCGCTGCTGGTGCAGCGCATCCACGAGGCGGAACAGCTCACCTGCCACAATGGCCGGCTGACGCTCACCGTCGCCGCCAACTACGGCGGCCGCTGGGACATTCTGCAGGCGGTGCAGCGCCTGCTCAGGGCGCGGCCCGGGCTGACCGGCGGTTTTGCCGAGCAGGACCTCGCGCCGTTCCTGTCCATGCACTACGCGCCGGAGCCGGATCTGTTCATCCGCACCGGCGGCGAACAGCGCATCAGCAATTTCCTGTTGTGGCAGCTCGCCTATTGCGAACTCTATTTCACCGATACCCTGTGGCCGGATTTCGATGCCCAGGCGCTGGATCTCGCCATCCAGTCCTACGCCAGGCGTGAGCGCCGCTTCGGCCGTACCGGCGAGCAGCTCGAGGCGGGCGGCCATGCTTGAGCAGCGCCTGCTGACTGCGTTCCTGCTGGGGGCCGTCTTTCTCGGCGCGCTGTTTTTGCTGCCGGATGTCTGGTGGGCGCTGTTCCTGCTGTTTTTCATCGCGATCGGGGCATGGGAATGGGCCGGCCTGGCCGGCTGGGCCGGCGGCGGGCGGGTGATTTTCGCCACGGCGACGGCAGTGGCGGGGCTGTTGCTGGTGCCCGGCCTGGTGCTGGCGACGGAGCCGGTGCATGTGCTGCATGCCGTCCTGATCTGTGCCGCAGCCGCATTCTGGCTGCTGCTGGCGCCACCGTGGCTGCTCGGGCACTGGCGCCTGCACGGCGCCTGGCAGTCCGTCCCGGTTGGCTGGATCGTGCTGCTGGCGCCGCTGGTGGCGCTGATCCAGTTGCGCGGCATCAGCCCGGTTGCCGTGCTGCTGGTGATGGCGACGGTGTGGCTCGCCGACAGTGCCGCCTATTTCTGCGGCCGGCGCTATGGCCGGCGCCAGTTGGCGCCGCTGATCAGCCCTGGCAAGACCTGGGAAGGGCTGCTGGGGGCGCTGGTGGCGGTTGCCGTGGCGGCTGCGGCCCTGTGCCTGTGGCTGGGCTGGAGTCCCTGGTTCATCCTCGGTGCGCTGGCGATCGCGGCGTACTCGGTGGTCGGCGACCTGTTCGAATCCCTGATCAAGCGCCAGGCCGGGCGCAAGGACAGCGGCATGCTGCTGCCCGGCCATGGCGGCGTGCTGGACCGCATCGATGCGCTCACGCCCACGCTGCCGCTGGTCGCTTTCTACATCTATTTCCCCGCGTATTTCTTTCTGTTGACAGGCGCATGAGCAGAATCCAGAACATCACGGTGCTGGGTTCCACCGGCTCCATCGGCGCCAGCACCCTGGATGTCATCGCGCGCCATCCGGAGCGCTTCCGCGCCCATGCGCTGACCGCCGGCAGCCGTGGCGAGGCGCTGCTGGAACAGTGCCGCCGCCACCGCCCCGCCTATGCCGTGGTGCTGGATGCCGGCGCCGCCGAGCGGCTGGAGGCGCAACTGGGCGGCGAGGGCCTGGATACGCGGGTGCTGTGCGGAGAGGCCGGACTGGAGCAGGTGGCCGCGCTGCCGGAAGTGGACGCGGTGATGGCGGCCATCGTCGGCGCCGCCGGCTTGAGGCCGGCCCTGGCGGCGGCGCGCGCCGGCAAGCGTGTGCTGCTGGCCAACAAGGAAACCCTGGTGATGTCCGGCCGCCTGTTCATGCAGGCGGTGGAGCAGGGCGGCGCCACCCTGCTGCCCATCGACAGCGAACACAATGCCATTTTCCAGGTCATGCCGTCCGACCGGCATGCCAGCCTTGCCGCGCTGGGCGTGAGCAGGATCCTGCTCACCGCCTCCGGCGGTCCGTTCCGCCGGGCCGGCCGTGCCGAACTGGAAAAAGTCACGCCGGAACAGGCGCTCAACCATCCCAACTGGGCGATGGGGCCCAAGATCACCATCGATTCGGCCACGCTGATGAACAAGGGGCTGGAAGTCATCGAGGCGCACTGGCTGTTCGATGCCGCGCCCGAGCAGATCGAGGTGGTGGTGCATCCGCAGAGCGTGATCCATTCCATGGTGCAGTACGTGGACGGCTCGGTGCTGGCGCAGATGGGCAACCCGGACATGCGCACGCCCATCGCCTACGCCTTGGGCTATCCGCAGCGCATAGCCAGCGGCGTGGCGCCGCTGAACCTGTTCACGGTTGCCCGGCTGGATTTCGAGGCGCCGGACACCGGCCGCTTTCCCTGCCTGCGCCTGGCCTACGAGGCGCTGCGCCGCGGCGGCACCGCGCCGGCGGTGCTGAATGCCGCCAACGAGGTGGCGGTAAGCGCCTTCCTCGACCACGCCATCGGCTTCATGGACATTCCGCGCGTCATCGAGGCCGCGCTGGAGCAGGCCGGCGCGGACGAGGCGGCCTCCCTGGAGGCGCTGCTCGAGGCCGATGCCGCCGCCAGGCGGGCCGCTGCCGCATGGGTGGAGCGCAGGCGGCGATGCTGACCCTGCTCGCCTTCCTGCTGACCCTGGGCGTGCTGATCACGGTGCACGAGTACGGCCATTATCTGGCCGCCCGCCGCTGCGGCGTCAAGGTGCTGCAATTTTCCATCGGCTTCGGCAAGCCGCTGTGGATGCGCCGCTTCGGCCGTGACCGCACCGAATTCATCGTGGCGGCACTGCCGCTGGGCGGCTACGTGCGCATGCTGGACGAGCGCGAGGCGCCGGTACCGGAAGCCGAGCTGGCGCGTGCGTTCAACCGCCAGTCGGTGTGGCGGCGCATCGTCATCGTGTCGGCGGGACCGCTCGCCAACCTGCTGTTGGCGATCGTGCTGTACTGGGCGTTGTTCATGAGCGGGGTGACCGGGGTCAAGCCGCTGCTGGGCGAGGTCGAGGAGGGCAGTGCCGCGGCCCACGCCAGCATGCGTCCGGGCACGCTGATCACCCGCGTGGCCGGCGAGCCGGTCACCACCTGGCAGGATGTGCGCTGGCAGTTGCTGCAGCAGTCGCTCAAGACCTCCCGGGTCGAGGTCGAGACGCTGAGCGGCGAGCATGAGGCGCACCTGCATCAGCTCGATCTTTCCGCGCTGGCGCTGGGGGATCCCGACGGCGACGTGCTGACCCAACTGGGCTTGAGCATGTACCGGCCGCCATTGCCGCCGGTGGTGGGGGAGGTGCTGCCCGACGGCGCGGCGGCGCGCGATGGCCTCAAGGCCGGTGACGAAATCCTGTCGGTGAACGGTGCCCCCATCGCGCAATGGGACGAGCTGGTCGGGGTGGTGCGCCAGCATCCGGGAAGGCTACTCGCGCTGGAGGTGCGCCGCGGCGATGCCGAACTCACGCTCACCCTGCGGCCGGACACGGTGCAGGAACACGGCCTGCCGGTCGGCCGCATCGGCGCCGTTCATCAGGTGGACCGCGCGGCGCTGGACCCGCTGCTGGTGGAGGTGCGCCATCCGCCGCTGCAGGCATTCGGCCAGGCGCTGGGCAAGACCTGGGATACTGCCTGGTTCAGCCTCAAAATGCTGGGCAATATGCTGACCGGCGCCGTTTCCTGGCAGGGGGTGAGCGGGCCGATCACCATCGCCAGCTACGCCGGCCAGAGCGCCCAGCACGGGCTGGAGGCCTTTCTCACCTTTCTCGCCCTGGTGAGCATCAGCCTGGGCGTGCTCAACCTGCTGCCGGTGCCGATGTTGGACGGCGGGCATTTAATGTATTATATGGTCGAAATTTTGAAGGGCAGCCCGGTTTCCGAGCGGACCATGGCCATCGGCCAGAAGATCGGGTTGCTGCTGCTCGCGCTGCTCATGGCGGCGGCTTTGTACAACGACATCAACCGACTCATCACAGGCTGAACCAGACCTCATGAAGTTCCGGCATCTGACTTTCCTGCTCCTGGGGCTTTATGCGACTTCCGCCCTTGCCATCGAGCCCTTCGTGGTGAGGGACATCCGCGTCGAAGGCATCCAGCGCACCGAGGCCGGCACCGTGTTCAGCTACCTGCCGGTGCGGGTGGGCGACACCTTCGACGAGCAGAAGGCGGCGCAGGCCATCAGGGCACTCTATGCCACCGGTTTCTTCCGTGATGTCAGGCTGGAGGCCGAAGGCGATGTGCTGGTGGTGACCGTGCAGGAGCGGCTGGCTATCGCGCAGATCGGTTTTTCCGGCAACAAGTCCTTCCCCAGCGACAAGATGAAGGAGGGGCTGAAGCAGATCGGTCTCGCCGAGGGCATGATCTTCGACCGAGCCATGCTGGACAAGGCGGAGCAGGAAATCAAGCGGCAATATCTCAGCCAGGGCAAGTACGGCGCCACCGTGCGGACCGTGGTGAGCCCCATGGAGCGCAATCGCGTCGGCATCCGCTTCGACATCGAGGAAGGCGCGGTGTCCAGGATCCGCGGCATCAACATCGTCGGCAACAGGGCCTTTACCACCAAGCGGCTGCTGGAAGAATTCCGCCTGACCACGCCGAACTGGATGAGCTGGTGGACCAAGGACGACCAGTATTCCCGGCAGCGCCTGACCGCGGACCTGGAGGCGCTGCGCTCCTTCTACATGAACCAGGGCTATCTGGAATTCAACATCGATTCCACCCAGGTCTCCATCACGCCGGACAAGCGTGACATCTACATCACCGTCAACATCAGCGAAGGGGAGAAATATACCGTCTCCGAGGTGAAGATGGCCGGCGAGATGCTGGTGCCGGAAGACGAGTTGCGCAATCTGGTGACCGTCCAGGCCGGCGATGTGTTCAGCCGCGAGAAACTGACGGAATCCAGCAAGGCCGTCGGCAACCGGCTGGGCAACGACGGCTACGCATTCGCCAACGTCAACGCCGTGCCGGAACTCGACAAGGAAGCGCGCACGGTGGCTTTCACCTTTTTCGTCGATCCGGGCCGCCGCGTTTATGTACGCCGCATCAACCTCACCGGCAACACCCGCACCCGCGACGAAGTGCTGCGCCGCGAGATGCGCCAGATGGAGGCGTCCTGGTATTCCGGCGAGAGGCTCGAACGCTCCAAGCAGCGCCTGGACCGTCTGGGGTTCTTCTCCGATGTCAACATCGAGACGCCGGCTGTGCCCGGCACCGCCGACCAGGTCGACGTCAACATCAACGTCACCGAAAGGTCCACTGGCAGCATCATGTTCGGCGCCGGCCTGTCCTCCGCCGAGGGCCTGGTGTTCGGCCTGACCGTCAATCAGGCCAACTTCCTCGGCACCGGCAACCGTGTCAGCGCCCAGATCAACACCGGCAAGATCAACACCACGTATTCGCTGTCCTACACCGACCCCTATTACACGCCGGACGGCATCAGCCGCGGCTTCGACGTGTACCGGCGCGACATCGATTCCTCGTCGCTGGACGTCGGCGGCTTCACCACGTCTTCCTACGGCGCCGGCGTGCGCTTCGGCGTGCCGCTCGACGAACGGGACATCTTCTCCACCGGCCTCACCTTCGACTACACCAGCATCGACCTCGACACGAACAGCCCGGACCGCTACCGCGACTACTGCGGCGATCCCGCCGGCTGCGAAAACTACACCCTGCGCCTGGATATCGGTTGGATGCACGACACGCGCGACAACATCCTGTTCCCCAACCGCGGCGTGCTGCAGCGCCTGACCGGCGAAATCGGCCTGCCGGGGCTGGACCAGGAATACTACAAGGTCTCCTACCAGCATACCTGGTACAAGGATCTCAGAAAGAACGTCACGCTGATGCTGAACGGCGAAGTCGGCTATGCCGACAGTTACGGCAGTCGCAGTTACCCTTTCTTCAAGAACTTCTACGCCGGCGGCGTGAGCTCGGTGCGCGGTTATGAAACCAGCGCCATCGGCCCGCGCGACATCGACAGCACCACCAACAACGATTACGCCGTGGGCGGCACCCGGCGCGTGGTGGCCAATGCGGAACTGTTCTTCCCGGTACCCTTCGTGCGGGATTCCAAGCAGTTGCGGCTGAGCGCCTTCCTGGATGCCGGCACGGTGTGGGGTACGGAAAAAATCACCACCGGCGAGGGCTGCAACAACACCGCCAGCGACTGCCTGCGTTATTCCACCGGGGTGGGCATCAGCTGGTACTCGCCGTTCGGGCCGATCAAGCTGGTGCTGGCCAAGCCGCTCAACGAACAGGACGGTGACAAGACCGAGGTGCTGCAGTTCCAGCTCGGCTCGCAATTCTGAAATCGCACGTGAATCATCTCAGGAGACATCAATTGAACAAGCTGTTGCAATTCCTACTGGCCGGCAGCCTGGCCATGAGCGTGTTCGGCGCAAGCGCTGCCGAAGTCAAGATCGGCTACGTGCAGGTCGACAAGATTCTGCAGGAGGCGCCGCAGACTTCGGAGAGCGGCAAGAAGCTGGAAAGGGAATTCAGCCCGCGCACCAAGGAGCTGGAAACCATGCAGAAGCAGATTCGCGACAGGGAGGCCGCGCTGGACAAGGAGGCGCTGACCCTGTCCGAGACCGCCCGCCGCGACCGCGAGCGCGAGATCTCCAACCTCAAGATCGAGTTCCAGCGCAAGCAGCGCGAACTGCGCGAGGACATCAACCTGCGCAAGAACGAAGAGCTGTCCGTGCTGCAGGATCGCATCAACAAGGCCGTGACCTCGGTGGCTGAGGCGGAAGGCTTCGATCTGGTGATCTACAGCGGCGTCGCCTACGCCAGCAAGAAGGTCGACATCACCGACAAGGTGTTGAAGTCCCTGGGCAAGAAGTAGCGCCGCGGTTCCATGCCTGCCAGCTATTCCCTGCGGGAGATCGCGGCGCGGCTGGGTGGGGAAGTGCTGGGTGATGGCGACGTGGCCGTCACGCGCGTGGCCTCGCTGACCCATGCCGGGCCGGGCGAGCTGAGCTTTCTGGCCGATGCCAGGCACCGCCCCCTGCTCGCCACCACGCGAGCCGGCGCCGTGGTGGTGGGTGAGGCTGCGCGCAGCCTCACCGATCTGCCGCGCATCGTCACCGACAACCCCTACGCCTACTTCGCGCGCGCTTCGGCGCTGCTCAACCCGCCGCCCGCGGTGGAACCCGGGGTGCATGCCAGTGTCAGCATCGCGGCCGGCACGCGGGTGCCGGCATCGGTCTCCATCGGCCCGCACTGCCAGATCGGTCGCAACGTGGAACTGGGCGAAGGCGTGGTGCTCGGTCCCGGCTGCGTGATCGGCGACGTCGTCGTCATCGGCGCCGGCACCCGGCTGCACGCCCACGTCACCGTGGACTCCGGCTGCCGGCTGGGACGTGACTGTGTGCTGAGCACGGGTGTGGTCATCGGTGCGGACGGTTTCGGCTACGCCGAGCAGGACGGCCGCTGGGTGAAAATCCCCCAGGTGGGAGGCGTGGTGCTGGGAGATGCGGTGGAGGTGGGCGCCAACACCACCATAGACCGCGGCGCGCTGGACGACACCGTGATCGAGGATGGCGTCAAGCTGGATAACCTCATCCAGATCGGTCACAATTGCCGCATCGGCGCGCATACCGTGATCGCCGGCTGTGTCGGCATCGCCGGCAGCGCGCGCATCGGCCGTCATTGCCGTATCGGCGGAGCCGCCATGATCCTGGGCCATTTGGACATCGCCGACGGCGTGACCGTCTCTCCCGGCAGTATGATCACGCGCTCGCTGACGCAGGCGGACACGTACACTGCCCTGATGCCATTCCAGACACACGCGAAGTGGCTGAAGACGGCGGCGCAACTGCGACATCTGGAGCGGATGGCGGAACGCATCGCGCGCCTCGAAAAGGAACTTGCCGAATTGAAGAGGGGAAAGCAATGAGCAGCATGGATATCCACGAGATCCTCGAGCATCTGCCGCACCGTTATCCGTTCCTGCTCATCGACCGCGTCGTCTCGCTCGAGCTGGAGAAAGAGATCGTGGCGATCAAGAACGTCTCCATCAATGAGCCGTATTTCCCCGGCCATTTCCCCTATCATCCGGTGATGCCCGGCGTGCTCATCGTCGAGGCCATGGCGCAGGCGGCGGCGGTGCTGTCGTTCAAGACCATGAATCGCAAGCCGTCGGACGATTCGGTGTACTACTTCGCCGGCATCGATAACGTGCGCTTCAAGAAGCCGGTGTTGCCCGGCGACCAGCTCGTGCTCAGGGTGAAGATAGACCGCATCATGCGCGGTATCTGGAAGTATTCCGGCCAGGCCCTGGTGGACGACGAAGTGGTGGCGGAAGCCGAACTGCTGTGCACGCTGAAAGTGATCAAATGATCCATCCCACGGCCATCATCGATCCCGCCGCCGAGCTGGACGCCAGCGTCGAAGTGGGTCCCTACAGCATCATCGGTGCGGGCGTGTGCGTGGGCCGGGGGACCCGCATCGGTGCCCACGTGGTCATCCAGGGGCCGACTCGCATCGGCTGCGACAACCACATTTTCCATTTCTGCTCGCTGGGCGAGGCGCCGCAGGACAAGAAATATCAGGGCGAGCCCACCACGCTGGAAATCGGCGACCGCAACACCATCCGCGAATTCTGCACCTTCAACCGGGGCACCGTGCAGGGCAACGGCACCACGCGCATCGGCAGCGACAACTTGCTGATGGCCTATGTGCATGTCGCGCACGACTGCAGGGTGGGCAATCACACCATACTCGCCAACAATTCCTCGCTGGCCGGCCATGTGGTACTGCACGATCATGCCATCCTCGGCGGCTTCACCATGGTGCACCAGTTCTGCAAGATCGGGGCGCACGTCATCACCGCGGTGGGCTCGGTGGTGTTCAAGGACATCCCGCCCTACGTCACCGCGGCCGGTTACGATGCCAGGCCGCACGGCCTCAACAGCAAGGGGCTGAAGCGGCGCGGCTTTTCCGCAGACACCATGCTGCGCCTCAAGCGCGCCTACAAGACGCTGTACAAATCCAGGCTCACCCTGGACGAGGCCAGGCGGGAGCTTGTCCTGCAGCGCGCCGAGTGCCCGGAAATCGGCATCCTGTTGGAATTCCTCGACAGCGCCACGCGCGGCATCATCCGTTAGTCACGCAGTGTCATGCCTGTCATCGGTATCGTGGCCGGAGAAGCGTCCGGCGATCTGCTTGGCAGCCACCTCATCCGCGCCCTGAAGGAGCGGCGCCCCGACCTGGAATTCGTCGGCATCGCCGGTCCCAGGATGGTCGCGGCCGGGGCGACGACGCTGTTCCCCATGGAAAAACTGGCGGTGCGCGGCTACTTCGAGGTATTGCGCCATCTTCCCGAAATCCTGCGCATCCGCGGCAATCTGCTGGCTCATTTCCGCAAGCATCCACCGGACCTTTTCATCGGCATCGACGCCCCCGATTTCAACCTGGGGCTGGAAGCCAGACTCAAACGCAGGGGCATTACCACCGTGCATTACGTCGGCCCGTCCGTGTGGGCCTGGCGGCGCGGACGCCTGCGCAAGATCAG
>JBBILG010000054.1:0-12868 GCA_037445085.1 Methylobacillus sp. | reverse complement strand
GGTGATGTTCCTGGACGGCCATGGCGAGCGCAGTCTGACCGGAGACC
The DNA here is from genome assembly GCA_037445085.1 of Methylobacillus sp. Lineage (GTDB taxonomy): Bacteria > Pseudomonadota > Gammaproteobacteria > Burkholderiales > Methylophilaceae > JBBILG01. The sequence goes on along the minus strand of JBBILG010000054.1, from coordinate 12,821 downwards.
GCAACTTCGACCTGGGCGAGTTCGGCTACCAGCTCGGCAAGAAGGGCTTCACGCTGGCCAACCCCGACCTCACCATCGCCCAGGAAGTGCCGCACAACGGCGCCATGCTGGTCATCGCCGGACCGCGCGTGGGCGTACCCGAAGCCGTGGTGAACAAGATCATGGCCTACGTCATGCGCGGCGGCAACCTGCTCTGGCTGATCGACCAGGGGCCTTTGCACGGGTTGCAGCCGCTGGCCGAATACCTCGGCCTGCAGCTCACGCCCGGCATGGTGATCGACATGTCCTCGACCCAGTACGGCGCCGATCCCAAGGTGGCGTTCGCCAGCCAGTACGGCGAGCATCCCATCACGCGCAACTTCAACCTGCGCACGCTGTTTCCCGAGGCGCGCCAGGTCGAGGCGACCCAGCACACCGCCGACCAAGGCTGGACGGTGACGCGCCTGATCGACGTGGCGCCCAACGGCTGGCTGGAAACCGGCGAGGTGGAAGGCAGGGCGAACTTCGATGCCAAGAGCGACCTCCCCGGCCCCATCAACATCGGCATCACGCTGGAGCGCAAGGCGGAAATCATTACCCAGCGCGTGGTGGTGATCGGCAACGGCAACTTTCTCTCCAACACCTTCTACGGCAACGGCGGCAACCTTGATTTGGGCATCAACATCGTCAACTGGCTGGCCGGCGACGACCAGTTGATCACCATTCAGCCCAAGCCGCTCAAGGACGTCAACGTCATCATCCCGTCGGATCCCTGGGGTCGTTTCGTCGCCATGGTGGTGTTCTTCGGGACCAGGCTGGTACTGCCGCTTGCCCTGCTCGCCACCGGCATCGCCATCTGGTGGAGGCGTCGCCGCAAATGAGAGCGCGCTGGCTGCTAAATCTCTTCCTGCTGCTGCTGGTCGCCGGCATCGGCCTGTTCATCTACCTGCGTCCGCCGCCCGAGGAGGGCGGGCCGGTCACCTACAAGCTGACGGAAATCCGCCCCGACACCGTGAGCCGCATCAGCGTCGAACTGCCGGCGCGCGCGCCGGTGCAACTGGAAAAGCGTGACGGCAACTGGTACATGACCCAGCCGCATGAGGCGCGCGCCAGCGCCGCCTATGCCGGCCAGGTGCTGAAGCTACTCCACGCAAGCAGCAGCGACAGGTTCCCCGCCGAGGACCTCGCCCGCTTCGGCCTGGACCAGCCGCGCCTCAGGCTCAGTCTGGGCGAGGCGGAGTTCAGCTTCGGCACCTTCAATCCGGTCACCAGCCAGCAGTACGTGGCCCATGCCGGATTCGTCTATCTGGTTGATACGGTGTACGGGGAACTGGCGGCCACCCAGCCCCTGGAAATGCTGGACAAGAACCTGCTGGGGCCGCTGGAGCACATTGCCGGTTTCGATTTCTCCCGCCTGGAGCAGTGGGAGCAGAGCGGATTGGCGCTGGAGCGCGACGGCGATCACTGGAAAGTCACCACCGAAGGGCCCGCCAAACCTGACCAGAATGAACTGCGCGAATGGTTTGCCGGCTACTGGGCGCACCCGGCCGCGCTGGCGGTGGAACCCTACAAGCCGGAGCCGCGCGAGCAATATCCTTCGTTCAAGGTCAAGCTGCAGGATGGCCGGGTGGTGCATTTCGACAAGCTTCAGGAATCTCCGCAGCTGCTGCTGGCCCGCCCCGACGAAGGGCTGCTCTACCGCCTGCGCGCGGATATCGGCTTCGTGCTGCTCAATCCGCCGGTGGGCTTCAAGAACGATTAGCGGTCGCGGCCGACATGCCCGAGTTGCCCGAGGTGGAGACTACACGGCGCGGGCTGCTACCGCTGCTCGGCCAGACGGTGCGCTCGGTGACGCTGCGCAACCCGGCACTGCGCTGGCCGGTGCCGGCGGAGCTGCCGGCCTGTCTGGCAGGGCAGCGCCTGCAGGCGCTGGAACGGCGTGCCAAGTACATTCTCGCCCGTTTCGAGTGTGGCACGCTGCTGCTGCATCTGGGCATGTCCGGCCGGCTGTGCCTGCTGGAGCGGGCCGAACCGCCGGACAGGCATGACCACCTCGATCTCGTTTTTTCCGGTGGCGCCGTGCTGCGCCTGCGCGACCCGCGTCGTTTCGGTGCCGTGCTGTGGCTGCAGGGCGACCCGCAACAGCATCCGCTGCTGCGCGACCTGGGGCCGGAGCCGCTGGGCAAAGGTTTCGACGGCGCGCTGCTGTACCGGGCAAGCCGCGGCCGCAGTGCCGCCATCAAGACCTTCATCATGGACAGCCGGGTGGTGGTCGGCGTGGGCAACATCTACGCCGCGGAAGCCCTGTTCCGTGCCCGCATCCATCCCGGCATCGCGGCCGGCAGGCTGGGTGCGGCGCGCTGCGCGCGGCTGGCGCAGGAAATCAGGGCGACCCTGAACGACGCGCTTGCTGCGGGAGGCAGCAGCCTGCGCGATTTTTTCGGCGCGGACGGCAATCCCGGCTACTTCCAGCAACAGTATTTCGTCTATGGCCGCGCCGGCGAACCGTGCCGGGTATGCGGCTCCACCATCCGCAACATGCGCCTGGGGCAGCGCTCGACCTTTTACTGCCCGCGCTGCCAGGCGAGGTAGAAAACCGCGACTCCGTCCGTCATCATCGCCTTGATTGCCGCCAGCATCAATTACTGGACGGTCAACGTGCGCCGCCGCTGGTATGCCACGGAACTCGCCGAGGTGGAACATGGCGCGAGACGCCTTGCCGAGCAGCCCCATGCCGGCCATGACCCCGTGGCGGCGCTGGCAGCCGGGAGCGGACAATGAGCCTGCGCCTGATGGAGGATCTGGAGTCCGATGATCCCATCCTGTCGGTGGTGAACATCATCGACGTGTTTCTGGTCATCATCGCCGCGCTGTTGCTGGCGGTGGCCAACAGCCCGATGAACCCGTTTACCGCCGAGACCGCCACCGTCATCAGGAATCCCGGTACGCCCGACATGGAAATCATCGTCAAGGACGGCCGCGAAATCGAGAAATACCAAGCCAGCGGCAAGATCGGCCAGGGTGAAGGCGCCAGGGCAGGGATAGCCTACCGCCTCAAGGATGGCTCGATGATTTACGTGCCGGAAAACGAGGGAAATTGGCCGGCATCGGTCAGGAATTCGTGCCTTCCCCCGTTCCATCGAGGCTTGAGAGAACATGCCTGAAGGGAAGCAGCCTGTTACGATTCCACAGCCAGAGGCCCGGCGCTTGCGGCCGGCGGCGAAGCCGGCTAACCTGCTGCATTTCCATCCGCACCGGGACGACACAGCATGCAGTTTGCGAGCCGCTATGATTTTCTCGTCATCGGCATCGGCCCGGCCGGGCAGCGCGCCGCCATCCAGGCCGCCAAGCTGGGCAAACGGGTCGCCCTGGTGGAAAACCGCCGCGTGGTGGGCGGCGTCACCGTGCACACCGGCACCATCCCCAGCAAGACGCTGCGCGAGGCCGTGCTCTACCTGACCGGCTGGACGCAGCGCGGCCTGTATGGCCAGAACTACCGCCTCAAGCAGCACCTGACCATCGACGACCTGATGCAGCGCCTGCAGATCACCATCCGCAACGAGGTCGCGGTGATCGAGCACCAGCTTGCGCGTAACGGGGTGACCATCCTCTACGGCAACGCTCATTTCGTCGATACGCACACCGTGGCCGTGGTCGGCCATGACGGCGAGGCCGTGCACTACGGCGCGGAAAAGATCGCCATCGCCACCGGTACCGCGCCGGCCAGGCCCGAGGACATCCCTTTCGACGACGTGCAGATCATCGACAGCGACGGCATCCTCGGCCTGGACAGGATTCCGCGTTCCATGGCCATCGTCGGCGCCGGCGTGATCGGCGTGGAATACGCTTCCATCTTCAGCACCCTCGACGTCCACGTGACGCTGATCGATGGCCGCGCGCAGATGCTGGATTTCCTCGACCGGGAAATCGTCGACGAACTCGCGCACAGCCTGCGCGCCCGCCACGTGACGCTGCGTCTGGGCGAGCAGGTGACGCGGATGCGCAAGCGCGACGGCATGGTGGAGATCGCCCTGGCCAGCGGCAAGTACGTGGTCGCCGAGCTGGTCATGTTCGCCGCCGGCCGCCAAGGCATGACTGCCGGCCTGCACCTGGAAAACGTCGGGCTGCAAGCCGATGCGCGCGGCCGGCTCAAGGTCGATGCGCACTATGCCACCGCGCTGCCGCACATCTACGCGGCGGGCGACGTGATCGGCTTTCCCAGCCTCGCCTCCACTTCCATGGAACAGGGGCGGCTGGCCGCCTGCCATGCCTGGGGCAAGACCGCCACCAGCGTGCCGGAATTCTTCCCGTTCGGCATCTACAGCATTCCGGAAATCAGCATGGTGGGCGCCACCGAGCAGCAGCTCGGCCGCGACGGCATTCCTTTCGAAGTCGGCATCGGCCGTTTCCGCGAGACCGCGCGCGGGCAGATCCTGCGCCTGGACGAGGGCCTGCTCAAACTGATCTGCTCGCCGCAAGACCGCCGCCTGCTGGGCGTGCACATCTTCGGCGAAGGCGCCACCGAGCTCATCCACATCGGCCAGGCGGTCATCGCCCTGGGCGGCACGCTGGACTATCTGGTGGAAAGCGTATTCAACTACCCCACCCTGGCGGAAACCTACAAGACGGCGGCGCTGGACGCTTGGAACCGCCTCACTGCCTGAAGCCGGTCCGGCGGCTCAGAGGGCAGCGCCTGCCGCTGCCCCAGCAGGGCGGCAAACTGCGCCGCCGGCAGTGGCCGGCGAACAGGTAGCCCTGCACCTGGTCGCAGCCCTGGGCGCGCAGGAATTCCATTTGCGCGGCATTCTCCACCCCTTCTGCCACCACGGTGAGATGCAGGCCGTGCGCCATGGCGACGATGGCCTTGATGATGGCGGCATCGTCCTCGTCGGTGTGGATGTCGCGCACAAAGGACTGGTCGATTTTCAGCGTATCGATGGAGAATCGCTTGAGGTAGCCGAGCGAGGAATAGCCGGTGCCGAAATCGTCGATGGCGATGCGGATGCCCATCTCGCGCAGGCGCTGCAGGATGGCGCTGGCCTGCTCCGCCTGCTGCATGAGCATGCTCTCGGTCAGTTCCAGTTCCAGCCACGCCGGCGCCAGACCGCTGTGCGCCAGTGCCTCGGCGAGGTTGTGCAGCAGCGATGCATCGCGGAACTGCCGTGCGGAAATGTTTACCGCGATGCGGATGGGCGGCATGTCGGCGTCCTGCCAGGCGCGGTTCTGCCGGCACACCTCGCGCAGCACCCACGCCCCGATGGGCAGGATGAGGCCGGTCTCCTCCTGCCCATCGGGATGAACTGGCCGGGCGGCACCAGTCCCATGTCGGGATGGTTCCAGCGCGGCAGGGCCTCGGCGCCGACGATGCGGCCGCTTCCCGCGTCCACCTTGGGCTGGTAGTACACCTCGAACTCGCGCCGTTCCAGTGCGCGGCGCAAGCCGCTCTCCAGCGCCAGGCGCGGACGCTGTGCAGATTGGCCTCCGCCGTGTAGAACTGGAAGGTGTCCTTGCCCTGCTCCTTGGCGCGGTACATGGCGATGTCGGCATGCTTGAGCAAGGCGGCAAGATCGGCGCCGTCGTCCGGGTAGACGGCGATGCCGATGCTGGCGCTGATGTGCAGATCCTGCCCGTGCCAGTGGAACGGCTCGGCCAAGGCATGCAGAATTTTGTGCGCCACGTTGGCGAGATACTGGGTGCCGGAAAACTCCTCGACCAGCACCACGAATTCGTCCCCGCCCTGGCGCGCCACCGTGTCGCTCTCGCGCAGGCAGTGGCGCAGGCGCTGCGCGCATTCCTGCAGCAGCAGGTCGCCACGTGGTGCCCCAGGGTGTCGTTGATCACCTTGAAACGGTCCAGATCGACGAACAGCACGGCCAGCCTTGACCGGTGCCGCTGGGCGCGCAGCAGCGCCTGCGCGATACACTCCTGCAGCAGGGTGCGCTTGGGCAGGCCGGTGAGCGCGTCGTGGTTGGCCAGATACTGGAGCTGCGCTTCCGATTCCTTGCGCAGCGTGATGTCGCTGAACACCGCCACGTAGTTCTGGAGGCGGTCCATGTCATCCCTGACCGCGCTGATCGACAGCCACTCCGGATACACCTCGCCGTTCTTGCGCCGATTCCAGATTTCGCCGGTCCACTGCCACTCTCCCCGATGGCGCGCCACATTTCCCGGTAGAAATGCCGGTCGTGGCGCCCGGAGGCCAGCAACCTCGGCGTGCGACCGAGCAGTTCCCCCCCGTGTGTAGCCGGTAATGCGGGTGACGCCCTCGTTCGTGTCCAGGATGGTCTCGTTGGCGTCGGTGATGAGCACCCCTCCACGGCATTGTCGAACACCTGGCGCGACAGGCGCAGGCTGCTCTCCGCCTGCTTGCGCCCGGTGATGTCCAGCATGATGCCGACCAGTTCCACCGGCCGGCCGTTCTCGGCGATGACGCGCACGATGTCTTCCAGCCACACCACGCGGCCGTCGGCGGCCAGCATGCGGTACTCGAAGCGGTGCATCGCCAGCCTGGCCGATTCGCTGCGGCAGTAGGCCGGGGCCCACTCGCGGTCGTCCGGGTGCATGTGGTCGATCCAGAAAGCGGGGGATTCCAGCCACGCCCCAGCCGGATAGCCGAGCAGGTCCACCGCCTCGCGGCTGACATAGGTGAAGCGCCCCTCCGGCGTGGCGCGCCAGACCACCGCGCGCACCGACTCCACCAGGCTCTGGTATTCCGCTTCGGTCTGCCGGTGCACCTTTTCCTCGCGCACGCGGCCGCCATAGCTGGAGGCGATGAACAGGCCGGTCGTGGCCAGCACCATGACATACGCCCAATAGCTGACGAGTGCCACGCCTTCCGCGGTGCCGAAATACCCGAGGCCGCGCGCCCCGCCCCACAAGGCCATGCCGGAAATGACCAGAGTGATCAGCATGGCCCCGCGCTGATGGAAGCGCAGCGCCGCCCACACCACGAACACGAACAGCGGGAACGCCCTGGGCTGGATGCCCGTCTCGGGCGGCAGCACGTCGAAAAAGACCACCAGGAAGGCCACCACCGTGGACAGCAACAGCCCTTCCAGCCTGCCGGCCACGCTGGCCGGCAGGGCGAGATGGGGGCGACTGGAAAAAGCCAGCAGCGACGCGGCAAACACGACACAGCCCAGCGCATTGCCCATCCACCAATGCAGGGCGGCAGCCGGCGTCACACGGGCTGGCAATGGCAACCCTCGTATCGCCGAGCGGGCTCGGCTCCTACTCCTACAGGGGGCGGGGTGGGTGTAGGAGGCCAGCCCCTGGCCGAACAATGGTGAGAATGGCAACCCTCGTATCGCCGAGGGGGCTCGGCTCCTACAGGGGGGGCGGGGTGGGTGTAGGAGGCCAGCCCCTGGCCGAACACGGGCTGGCAATAGCAACCGCGGTCGAGCAGCCAGGCGCCCGCCACCGCTTCCAGCGTGTTGCCGACCGCCATGCCGGCCGCCACGCCCGACGGCACGGCGGTGCCCAGTTCCGTCATCAGCGCGCCGAAACAGACCGCCGGCTGGGAGCGCCGCGCCGAACAGCAGCAGAATGGCCAGGGCGAACCCGGTCGGCGGCGAGGAAGACGGTGATGCTGCCGATTTCGGCAAACTGGAGCCCGACCTGCGCGCCGGCCCGGTACAGCACGGCAAAAACTTAAGGAGGAGCAGGAGATCGCGACGGCTGTACAGGCGGCCGCCGGGTGTTGCGGTTGGCATGATGATGGAATTGTATGGGCACGGCATGCCCCCTGTATAGCCGTGACGAAAAAAGTGTTGGCGAAAAAAAAAAGCCCGCTTGCGCGGGCTCTGGAGGGTGCGGACGCGGGGTCCGCGAGGAGAATGAACAAGTGAGCGCAGGGCGTCAGAAGGCGAACTGGGTGCGGAACAGAATGGCGTGTTCGTCGTCCTCGTTCTCGCCGTTGACCACCACACTGCCGCCGCCGAACTGATCTTCGAAATCGGTCTTGACGTAGTCCAGCATGAAACGGACGTGCGGATTGGGCACGAACTTGACGCCAAGGGTGAGCGCGTCGGCCTTGGCATAGCCTCTGGCCTTGGTGGTGATCTGCGTATCCGTATTGGGGGAGGCGGCGATCAGGCCTAGCGTGTCGAAATCACTGGCGTCGAACTTGCTGTAACGCACGCCGACTTCCCAGGCGCCGCCGGAGAACTTGACCGGGTCGAAGTTGCGGTTGGGCTTGATGCCGCCGAATACGCCGCTGCGGTAGCGCTTGGCGTGCGTTTCGCCGGTGATGGTCCACAGGGCTTCGGCATACCAAACCTTGATTTCCGGATCATAGCCGCGGGTGGCGGTATCGAAGTCGAATTCGTTCCTCACCCACTGGCCTTGCACCTTGAAAGGACCATGGGCGATGGCCGCCTCGAGGCCCAGACGGCTGCGGTCGATCTCGGCATCCACGAAGTTGTTCGAGGCGACCTCCGGCGCGGTAAAGAAGCGGACGCCGCGCGCTTCGGTGGAGCGGTGGCCGCCGAAGGCCGCCACGCCGTCACCCTTGGAAATGTCGCCTTCGGAAAAGGCCAGGCCGGCGTGCAGCACCATGTTGTCGTTGCCCATGATTTCCGCGAAGTTGACCGTGGCACGGCCGATGATGTCCTTGTTGTCGACGCGCACGTCGTCCTCCACGCCGCTCGACCCGCGGCCGTTGGAGAAGGCCAGCGCGTAGGTCACGCCCTTCCAGGGGGAGCCGTGCACCATGGCGCCGAGTTCCTTGGCGGGAATGTAGGCGTCCACGAAACTACGCTCGACGAAGTCGATATTGTTGGAGCTGGTCAACTGTTCCAGGCTGAACGGCATCTTGAACTGGCCGATGCGGAACTGCACCGGCTTCCACCAGGCGACGTTGAGATAGGCCACATCCAGGATGGAGTCGTTGGCTTGCGTGGGGTTGAAGACGATCTCGCCATCGTAGTGATCCAGGAACTTGGCCCGGATGCCGATCCGCGCGCGGCGCATATCCCAGGTATCCGAACCGGCTCTGCTCAGCACGTTGGAGCCGTTGTTGTCCTCGTTATAGTTGTAATGGCGGTAATCCGCATGCAGGCGGCCGTTGATGGTCATGCTGTGCTGGCCGTCGGCGCTGCCGATGACGATGCCGTCCCGGTAGGAGACGGTGACTTCCTTCTTCTTCCGCTCCTCTTCGGCTTCCTTCTGGCCCTGGCGGCCGCGCAGGAGCAGCGCGCCCTCCTCCTCGGTCAGCACGCCCTTGGCCATCAGTGCGTTGATGATGTCTACCGTGGCATCCGCCGTGGCCGGCACGGCGGCACCGAACAGCAGCGCGCCAGAAACCGCGGCAACCATGCCGCGCAGTTGGATCCTCTTCATTGAATGCTCCCGTTAGTTGAAAAAACCGTCGGCCGTTGCGTGCGAAACCCTGAAACGAGCCCAAACCGCGCCATTCCGGCGCAGGCCGGTCCAGTGTTTTTCAGGCATCCGGGCACCGGCCATGACCGGTGTGACAAACCTGGTTCGGGGTTTCTCTCACGACCTGGTCGGCATTGTGGGGGGCGAATATGACAGTTTGATTAAGGGGGCGAAAATATCGGGCTGGTGTTGCGTTTTTGCAACACCTTTGCGCCTGCCTCGCCGATGGCAAGCTCAGGACAGGCCCTCGATACGGCGCTCGCGCGCCTACGCGGGACGAGCGGGGATGGGGGGATTGCTGCACCCGCTCATGGTTGTCGCCGGCCTTGGGCCGCGGCCGAAGCGCTGGGTTCAGGAGAACGATCGAAGCATGAACGGCATCTTCATGCCTCTGGCCGCATGTGCGGGAACAGGATCACGTCGCGGATGCTGGGGCTGTCGGTGAGCAGCATGACCAGGCGGTCGATGCCGATGCCGCAGCCGCCGGTAGGCGGCATGCCGTATTCCAGCGCGCGGATGTAGTCGGCATCGAAATACATGGCCTCGTCGTCGCCGGCCTCTTTCGCCTCGACCTGCCTGCGGAAGCGCTCGGCCTGGTCCTCGGGATCGTTCAGCTCGGAAAAGCCGTTGGCGATCTCGCGCCCGGTGATGAACAGCTCGAAGCGTTCGGTGACGCCGGGCAGGGTGTCGGATGCGCGCGCCAGCGGCGAGACTTCCACCGGATAATCGATGATGTAGGTGGGCTGCCACAATTGCGCTTCCGCGGTCTCCTCGAACAGCGCCAGTTGCAGGGCGCCCAGGCCGAGGTGCGGCAGCGGCTGCAGACCGAGCTTCTTCAGCTCGCCGCGCAGGAAGTCGGCATCCTCCAGTTGCGCGTGGCCGTATTGCGGTGCGTACTGCCTGATGGCGCCGACGATGGTGAGACGCTGGAACGGTTTGCTCAAATCCACTTCCCGCCCCTGGTAAGTCACCGTCGCGGTGCCGCAGGCGACGATGGCCGCGGTACGGATGCACTGCTCGGTGAAATCCATCAACCACTGGTAGTCGGTGTAGGCGGCGTAGAACTCCATCATGGTGAACTCGGGGTTGTGGCGGACCGAGAGCCCCTCGTTGCGGAAATTGCGGTTGATCTCGAACACACGCTCGAAGCCGCCCACGACGAGGCGCTTGAGGAACAGTTCCGGCGCGATGCGCAGGAACATCGGCATGTCCAGCGCGTGGTGATGGGTCTTGAACGGCCGGGCCGCCGCGCCACCGGGGATGGGGTGCAGCATGGGCGTTTCCACTTCCAGAAACCGGTGATCCAGCATGAACTGGCGGATGGCCGCGATGATTTTGCTGCGGATCATGAAGATTCTGCGCGTCTCCTCGCTGACGATGAGATCGACATAGCGCTGGCGGTATCTGGTCTCCTGGTCGGCGAGGCCGTGAAATTTTTCCGGCAGCGGCCGCAGCGACTTGCTGATCAGGCGCAGCGCATCCACCTTGACCGACAGCTCGCCGGTCCTGGTCTTGAACAGCGTGCCCTCGGCATAGAGGATGTCGCCCAGATCCCATTTCCTGAAGGCTTCGTAGATTTCCTCGCCCAGGTGATCGCGGGTGACGAAGAGCTGGATGCGGCTGCTGGCGTCCTGCAGGGTGGCGAAGCTCGCCTTGCCCATCACGCGCTTGAGCATCATGCGGCCGGCCACGGCCACCCGGATGGCGGCCGGCTCCAGCACCTCGCCGGGTTTGGCGCCGTGTTCGGCATGCAGATCGGCGGCGCGGTGCGTCGGGCGCACGTCGTTGGGGTAGGCCGCGCCCTGCTCGCGCAGCGCGCGCAGCTTGGCGCGACGCTCGGCGATGACGTGGGATTCGTCGCTCGAAACGGGTTCTGTTGCGGTGCGGCTCTCGCTCATGACCTTCACTCAAGAAACGTTTGTAATTTCACGGGCCGCATCCGCCAGCCGGATCGGCCGTGGCGATCGGCGCCGCATCACCTGCACGGGCAGCCGGCGCGATCCGGTGCCGCGCGATGTCGAACATGGCCTGATCCCCGGTTTTTCACGGCAGCACTCCAAACATGGAGTGAAATTGTGTCGCAAATGACGGCAGGTGTCACAAGTATCCTTCCTGCTCGCCTTTCTCGCCGGTTTCCAGCATCGCCAGCGCCAATCCTTGCAACATTTGCGGCAATCCGTCATACAGCAATTCCCGCAAACGGGATTGATCGTGCCCGGCCAGACGCTTGCGCCCAGGAAGCGCGCGCAGCGCCCGCGCCGACATCTTCCATGGCTCCCAGGCCAATGTCGCCTCTTGCCAGACTTCGCCCGCCGTCAGCGCAATCGCAATCTGAATTCGAGCAGGTTGAACAACGCCGACAGCGCCATGCGCCCGCTGGCGGAACTCCGGTACAGCCGGCGGTCGGCGTCCCATACTAGCAGGTCGTGCTCGCGCAGGCGCTTGAGCACGGTATCGAGCTTGGTGCCGTCGATGAAGCTCAGGTGATTGACGAGTTGCTGCGGCGTCCACTCCGGTTCCTCGGCGCGCCCCGCAATCTCGCGCAGCACCGCCAGGCGGAGCAGACCTCCTCCGTGCCGCCGCGGAACAGCCCGATCAGCGCGCCAATGAGGCTGGATGCCCGCAGCAGCGGGAACAGCGCATCGACGTCGCGCGGGTGGAGCGGGCTTAAGATCGTCCTCGAAGGCGCATCCTCGGCGCTCTCCATGGATTACACGCCCTGCTTCAGACTTTCGCTGATGAACGGGTCGAGGTCGCCGTCCAGCACCGCCTGGGTGTTGCCCACCTCGACGCCGGTGCGCAGATCCTTGATGCGCGACTGGTCCAGCACGTAGGAGCGGATCTGGTGGCCCCAGCCGATGTCGGTCTTGGCATCCTCCAGCGCCTGCTTCTCCTCGTTGCGGCGGCGCAGCTCCAGGGCGTACAGCTGCGCCTTCAGCATGGCCATGGCCTCGGCCTTGTTGCGGTGCTGCGAGCGGTCGTTCTGGCACTGCACGACGATACCGGTGGGCAGATGGGTGATGCGCACGGCGGAATCGGTCTTGTTGATGTGCTGGCCGCCGGCACCGGAAGCGCGATAGGTATCGATGCGCAAATCGGCCGGATTGATCTCCACCTCGATGGACTCGTCCACCTCGGGATAGACGAACACGCTAGCGAAACTGGTGTGGCGGCGGTTGCCTGAATCGAACGGCGACTTGCGCACCAGCCGGTGCACGCCGATCTCGGTACGCAGGTAGCCGTAGGCGTATTCGCCGCTCACCTTGAGACTGGCGCTCTTGATGCCGGCCACTTCACCTTCGGATTCTTCCAGCACCTCCACCTGAAAGCCCTTTTTCTCGCAGTATTTCAGGTACATGCGCAGCAGCATGGCAGCCCAGTCCTGCGCTTCGGTGCCGCCGGAGCCGGCCTGGATGTCGACGAAGCAGTTGTTGGGATCCATGGGGTGGTTGAACATGCGGCGG
>JBBILG010000053.1:0-13090 GCA_037445085.1 Methylobacillus sp. | reverse complement strand
GCCGAGGAAGGCAAGCGCTGGTGCGGCGCACCCTCTGCGATCAGCGCCCCGAGCAATTGAAGATGGAGTTCGCGCTGTGGACGCGCGGGGCGGTCATGCGGTTCATCGAAAACGAAGACCGCGTGCGGGCCTGCTTCCAGGACCCAATCGTGAAGCATGCGGCTTGAAAACTTCATCTTGCCGGATCAATAGCGCGCGGCGGCGCGCATCCTGCGCGTGTATCGATACCCCTTGCACCAGATTATGTGCCGCTCGTGGTGCGATGCCTGCTTGAACCGCAGGAACTCTCCCTCGTTGTGCGCGAAATACTCGATGAGGTCGCGATCCCATGCCGTCACCTGGTAGGTCGGCACTTCCAGAAACCTGGCCAGCTCGTCGATGATCTCGTGTCGCATGATTCCTCCTGGGATTGCGGACGGTGAGTTGCGTTGCGGCGCATTACGGCGCCAAGGCGCACCCACCCTCCGGTGTGTGGCGTTCCGTGCCGGACTGATACTGGCGGCGCTCCAGAAAGATGGCGTTGCCCGGCATTTCCTTGGCCTGTTTCTTGGCGACGGTCGCCGCGGCGGCCACTTCATGGTGCGAGCCGAATGCCCCGGGTTCGACCAGAACCACGCCGATGGACAGCGAGATCAACCCGTACCAGGTCTTGCGCCCCTTTCGGTCCTCGGCTTCGATGCCGCGGCGGGCCCAGTCCGCCGCGTGATAAAAATCGGCGACCCCGGCCGCGAAACGCTTCAGCACGGCCTGGCAGCGCCCCTCCCAGTCCTCGCTCTGGAACAGCAGCATGAAATCGTCCCCGCCGATGTGGCCGACGAAATCGCGCTCGGGATGTGTCGCCTCGCTCAACAGCCTGCTGGCGAACTGGATCAGCTCGTCGCCCTTGCGGAAGCCGTAGTGGTCGTTATACGGCTTGAAGTTGTCGAGATCGGCATAGCAGGTCCAGAAGCGGGCGCCGCGCTTGAGCAGGCGGTCGATGTGCTCGTTGATCGGCACATTGCCGGGCAGCAGGGTCAAGGGGTTGGCATAGCGCGCGGCGTGCAGTTGCATCTGGGTGATTTCGCGCAGCAGGGCATGGCCGCTGCCCAGTCCCAGATAACGGCCGTCGTCGGTGGTGATGATGAAGCCGTTGGACAGATGATGCGGCTCCATGTCGGTGATGAGGTCGCTCAGGGCATGCAGGCTCATGCAGTGGGTCACGATGAGCGGCCGGGTGTCCATGAAACATTCGCAGGAACGCCGGCCGTAGAGCTCGCGGCGGAACGGCCGGGCGAATCCGTCGATCATGGAATAGCGGCTGATCAGACCGACCGGCACGCCATCGTGCACCACGGGCAGGGAATACAGGGAAGCGTCCGCTTCGAACAGGGAAAAGACGGCGTCGTTGGATGTCCTGGGGGTCACCGGCTCCACGTAGCTGAGCAGCTTGGTCACCGTGGCCTGCTGCTGTGCCGGCGCAGTGGCGGTCGGAAAAACACCGACACGGCGGCTGTGCAGCGCACGCACGGCCGCGGCTTCCAGCTCGCGTCCGGGCTCGGGTTGCGGGCGCCCGAAGAAGAATCCCTGGCCGTAGTTGATGTGCAAATCGCGCACGATGGCGAGCTCGGCCGCCGTCTCGATGCCTTCCGCAATCACCCTGCAGCCGGCATTTTCGGCGATCTGCTGGATAGAGCGCACGAATTGCAGCTTGACCGCGTCCTGGTCGATGCCGTGAATGAAATGCTTGTCGATCTTGACGTAATCCGGGCGCAGTTCCGACCACAGACGCAGGCTCGAGAATCCCTCGCCCAGATCGTCCATGGCGATCTGGAATCCCATGCCGCGGTAGTGCCGCACGGCTTCAAGCAGGAGTTCATAGTCGAAGGCGGGCGAGCTTTCGGTGAGCTCGATGATGACGTTGCGCGCATCCAGTCCGAGCTTGTCGATGTAGCGCAGCGTCGCGCCGCTGCGCGAGTTGTGCCGCACCAGGCACTGCGGGCTCACGTTCAGGAACAGCTTGCACGGCAGCGCATGCCGCGCATAGGCCTCCAGCACCACCTGACGGCACAGATGCTCGATCTCCACCACCAGATCGTGCGCGCGTGCCGCCTCGAACAGGGCGGGCGGGGCGTGCAGCGGGCTGTCGGCCGGACCGCGGATCAGGCCCTCGTAGCCGTAGACGTCCGCACCGGCGAGGGTGACGACCGGCTGGAACAAGGCGCTGAGCCGGCGCCGAATGAAGATGTCGTGAAGACGGCGGCCGCTGTCGTCGTCTTCCGTGTCATTCCGCGCCGGCATCGTCAGGGCGAGGTTCTCCCCCCAATGGATGTCCGGTTGGTCCGCATTGAGCATCGCTTTCGCCTGTCATCCCGATGACGTGGATGGCCAGCCTAGCGGGAACAGGTGACGGCAATATTACAGTGCCGGGCTGTCGGAAACTGCGGAGCGGATGAGCCGTTCGGCCAGCAGGGCGGCGCCGATCATGCCTGCCCGGTCGCCGGCGCCGGATGTGTGCACCCGGATGCCACCGCGCAGCGCGGGGATCAGGTCGGCTTCCAGCCGCCGGCGGAAAGCCCGCTCCAGCAGGGGCCAGGCGCCGCTCATGCCACCGCCGATGACCACGCGACCGACATCGACCACCTTGAGGATGTGCGCCAGCGCCTGAGCGAGCGCCTCGCCCGCCTGGTCATAGGCGGCGAGGGCGGCGGCGTCGCCGGCCGCCGCGCGCAGGGCGATGTCGTGGGCCGCAAGCTGCCGGCCGGTGGCTTCCCGATAGCTGATGGCGACGCCGCTGGCCGAGGCGTACTGCTCCATGCAGCCGCGATTGCCGCAGCCGCACGGGCGACCGCCGGGCGCGATGATGAGGTGGCCGACTTCCATGGCCACACCGTGCTCGCCGGCATACGGCCGGCCGGCACAGACGAGGCCGCCGCCGACACCGGTGCCGAGACCGAGATAGATTAGCCCCTGCCCCGCTTCGCCCGTCAGGCAATACTCGCCATAGGTGGCAGCCAGCGCGTCGTTCTCGACGACGACCGGCATGCCCAGCCGCGCGCGCAAGGGTGTGGCCAGATCGACATCCTGCAGGCCGGGCAGATTGGGCGACTGCGTGACCAGACCGCCGGGCGCGACGAAACCGGGAAAGCCCAAGCCAACGGCACGCACGGCGGGATACTGGTGCACGGCAGCGGCGAGAGCATCCCCCAAGATCCGCTCGATGACCTGGCGTGCTGCCGCTGGCGGCCGCTCACGGCACAGGCCGGAGAAATCGGCCTGTACGCGCCATTCATCGACGACTTCGAGGCCCTCGACCACCCCCACCCGCAGATTGGTGCCACCGACATCGACGCCTATGAGCATGGGTTAGCCAACGGCAAGCCGGATATCCAGGCCTTTTTCGATGTCCGCCATGCGCCAGATCATCTGGAACGTGACCGCCTGCATGATCTTCTCGAAGCCGGCTTCGGACTGCGACACGCTGTAGTGCGGCGCGGTGCTGAACACGCAGGGCACGCTGCAGGTCAGCCGCAGGCTGCCGCCCAGCACCTCGTCGTCGAGGTGGATGTCCTGCATGTAGCCAAGATAGAGCGGCTGGCCGAAGCCACCCGGCACGTCGTGGCCGATACGGAAGCGCCCGGCCGGACCGTCGCAGCTCGGCATGGCAAGGTTGATTTCCACCCGGAACAGCCCGCCGCGCGGGCGCCGGAAGCCGTAATGAACGTTGAGGCGACTGCCGGACAGGGCGATTTTCTTGGTGACCTCGCCGCCCGCGAGCCGGCCGCTAAAAGTGGCGGCCGGCGTCCTGCCGTCGCGCCCCGGCTCGTAATGGACGGGGATGTAAGGACCGGCATCGCGTTCGGCCCAGGCGTCTTGGAACAGCGCGCACGGCTGCGCGTCGGTGACGAGGTCCTCGGGGTGGATTTCGTGGCGGAAGCCGAGCCGCTCGTGCGGGTTGGCGATGCCACCGCCGTCATGGCCGTGCGTGTGTCCGGCATGCACCTTGCGGTGGTAGTGCTCGGCCTGCCGCGTCAGCGTGTCGCCGAAGTTGTGCGCCAGCCGGTAGGCATCGAGCTCCCTGATGGCTCCGCTGCCGTCCAGCCGGATGATGGCCTGCAGGATGCCGTTCTGCAGGACGAGCTCCTCGCAGCCGTCGTGGTCGAGGTCGCTGCGGCTGCGCTCCGGCCGCGGCTCGACCTTGTCCAGCATGGCTTCCAGGCGCACGATGGCGTTGTAGACGGCGCGCCGCAGGTGCGGGAGATAGAGGCCACCGAACAGGCCGTGCCAGTAGGCGTCGTTGGCCTGTGCCTCGTACAGCTCGTGCAGCATGGCCGGCGTCCTCGCCGCCTCCGGCAGCGCGTGGTAGCGCGCCGACAGCGCCAG
This sequence comes from Methylobacillus sp., assembly GCA_037445085.1. GTDB lineage: Bacteria > Pseudomonadota > Gammaproteobacteria > Burkholderiales > Methylophilaceae > JBBILG01. Next base: position 8,731 of record JBBILG010000053.1, on the reverse strand, counting down.
CATGCGCTTGTGCATCCAGTTCGACTCGGGATAGCGCATGAAAAAATTGCGCCAGATGCCGCCGCGCACGAAGGGTTTGCTCACCTCCCAGCGCCCTTCGCGCTTCTCGCGCTCCACCATGTCGCCGTAATGGTGCGCCGCCGGCACCGGCAGCGTCCATTCGTTCATCTCGCTGTAGGAGGCGGTGGGCAGATAGACGATGCCCCGCGTATGTGCCTGCGCGTGATAGTCGCAGTAGCGCATCGGCCGGATGAGGGGGGAGTCCAGTACGCCCTCGATGAACTGCTGCAGCCAGCCCTTCTCGTACACCCATTCATAGGTTTCCGGCCAGACGCCGAACTTTTCGATGTCGTCGAAGTACACGGCGACGGCCTGCCCGCTGTCGTCCGCCAGACTCTCCAGGTAGGCCACCGCCTCGTGCGCCGGCGAAAACGGCAGGCGGTAGCGCAGCGGCTCGGAAATCGGGAACAGGTCCAGGGTGTGGCCGTCCTCCTCGGTGGTGTAGTAGCCGTTCAGCGCGTGCGCCTCCTTGCCGGTACAAAGGAAATGGTAGTCGTCCACCGTGACATAACGGATGCCGGCCTCCCCCAGGGCCGGCACCACCGTGGACTCCCACACCCGTTCGGTGAGCCAGACGCCTTGCGGGCGCTGGCCCAGCTTCCGCTGCAGGTAATCCGACAGCTTGTCGATCTGGCCGACGCGGTCGCGCGAGGGGATGGCGGCCAATACCGGCTCGGTGTAGCCGGCGCCGAACAGTTCGGCCTGGCCGCGTTCCACCATCTCCCGCAGCAGCCGCATGTCCTGCGGGTGGTGGGTGAGCAGGTGGTCGAGCAGCCAGCCGCTGGCATGGATGGCGAAGCGGAACTCCGGATAGCGGTGCATCGCGCGCAGGAACGGGCCGTAGCAGCGGATGTGGGCATCGTCCAGCACGTGCAGGAAATTGCCCACCGGCTGGTGGGCATGCACGCCAAGCAGCAAGGCGACCGAACGCGTCATCGGGTATTCTCTCCCGCTCCCGAATCCGTCATGAGGTGGTGCTGCCGCGCCGCATGGTGCCGCCCGTCTCCGGGTCGCCCTGGCCGATGCTGATGGCATGGCCGAGCTCCGCCGGAACCGGCAGCCTGAGCATGCGGTAGAGGTTGGCCAGGTTGCGCCGGTAGAGCCGGTCGAAGCTGGCCACGCTGAGCGCCGAATTGTAATCGCCGAACCACCAGAACCAGTCGGAGCCCTCGCACTCCGCCAGCTGGCGCTCCGCCCGGAGCCGCTCCTCCGCGCGCAGCCGGCCGCCCGCCATGACGGCATCGAAGTGCCGTTTGGCCTCGCACAACAGATCCCAGCCGCGGTTCGTGTCGGGGGAGCCGATCCAGGTGCTGAAATTGCCGTACACCCAGCTCCCGGCACAGATGCCGGTCAGATGTCCCGGCACGACGGGCGCGCCGTGAGCGCTTTCGTGCTTCCGCGAAGCCTTGGCGCCGGTCGGCCCGGCACACATGCGCTCGATCTCGCTGCAGGTGGTGAGCTGGATGCAAGGATGGCTGGCGAGACGGTCGTGCAGTTCGTCGAGGAAGTAATAGCCATTGTAGGGGTAGTATTCCCAGGCATTCTCGCCATCCAGGATCACGCTGACCACCGGTGTCTGCCCGGGGCCGGCATGGTTGAGGATGTTCTCCAGCTCGCGGATGAAATCGGTGACGGCCTCGTTGCTGTGCCAGCGGGAATATTCGAAGCCGATTTTGTCCGATAGCAGGTCGTCGCGGAAAAAGCAGGTGATGGTGCGCTTGCCGTCGGTGACGCGGTAGGGCTTGTACAGATACTGGCGGCGATCCGGCAGGTGGTCGTGCGCGTACACATGGCGCAGGCTGTTGGCCAGCACGCCCTCGCCGGTGGCCGCCCAGCGCACGCCGTGCTCGGCCATCAGCATCAGTGCATCCAGCGAGACGCCACCTTCGGCCGGCCACATGCCGCACGGCGTGTGGCCGAAACGGCGGCAGTGGCTGTCCAGCGCCGACTGCACGTGGGCCCGCGCGCGCTCGTGGCCGCCCGGATACCGGTCGCTGTCGGGCAGCGTCACGTCCGGCATGCTGTCGCGGGCGCAGCCGAAATCGAGCAGCAGCGGCAGGATGGGATGGAAATGCGGGGTGGTGGAAAGCTCGATGCGGCCCTGTTCGGCCAGCGCGCGGTAGCGCGGAATGATGCCGCGGATGGCCTCGCCGATGAGATCGAACAGGGCCAGGCGATCGGCCGCGGTGAAATTGCCGCCCTTGTCCATCAGGCGCAGGATGATGGCATGCTCCCGCCGCAGACTCTCGCCGGTCCACGCCAGGTGATACCAGGTCAGCAGGTCCAGCATGTAGCGGTCCGACAGCAGGCCCAGCGCCTCATCGGCCTGTTCGCCCAGCGTCTGGTAGATGTCGAACAGGCGCTTGTAGGGCGGGAACGGGGCGATCAGCTTGAGGTGGTTGCTCTTGAAGCAACTGTCGATGATGAGGCGGCGCTGCCCTGCATCCAGCGGCCAGTCGTCGGCGAGCAGCAGCAGGGCGAGCAACGGATCGCGCATGCGGCCCTCGGCGAACTGCCCGGCGTAGTCCTCCAGCTGGTCGAGCAGCACCGGCACGAAATTGAACGTGGCCTTGGCGTAGGGGTGGCGTTCCAGGTGGTACGCCATGTCGGTGTAATCCTTGATGGCGTGCAGATAGGTCCACGGCAGCACGTATTCGCCGCTGAGGCTGTCCCGGTAGTCGGGCTGATGCATGTGCCAGTAGAGATTGAGATAGAGCTTGCGTGGCTGGTTCATGAGAGCGGCTTCGAACTCCCCGGCAGGCGTGGTGCCGGGAACGTGGAGTCAAGTCTGGGGGAATCCTTATCGGGAACTGTGCAGGCGCTGGCCCAGCATATCCGGGGTCACCAGGGTGACTCCGTTCTCGGAGACGTGGAAGCGCTTGCGGTCCTCCTCGGGATCGACGCCGATGCGGGTGCCCTCGGGGATGACGGTGCCCTTATCCACGACCACCTTCTTCAGCACGCAGTGGCGGCCGATGGAAACGTTGGGCAGGATGATGGAACCCTCCACCGTCACCCAGCTATGCACGTGCACGCCGGAGAACAGCACCGAGCGCCGCACCGTGGAGCCGCTGATGATGCAGCCGCCGGAAACCAGCGAGTCGATGGCCTGGCCGCGGCGGTCGTCGTTGTCGAACACGAACTTGGCCGGCGGCAGCTGTACCTGATAGGTCCAGATCGGCCAACTGGCATCGTACAGGTTGAGCTCCGGGGTGACCTTGGTCAGCTCCATGTTGGCTTCCCAGTAGGCATCCACCGTACCGACGTCGCGCCAGTAATGCCTGTCGTTGCTGCCGCTGCTGACGCAACTGTCGGCGAAGCGGTGGGCAAACACCCGATACCTGCTGATGATATAGGGGATGATGTTCTGGCCGAAGTCGTGGTTGGAGGTCGGATCGTCGGCATCGCGAATCAGCTGCTCGTAGAGGAAGGCGGCATTGAACACGTAGATGCCCATGCTGGCGAGCGCCTGGGCGGGATCGTCGGGGATGTGGTCCGGTTCGGCGGGCTTTTCCTTGAACTGCACCACCCGGTCGTGCTCGTCCACTCCCATTACGCCGAAGGCGCGCGCTTCCCTGATCGGTACGTTGAGGCAGGCCACCGTCATGTCGGCGTTGCTGCGCACGTGCGAGGCCAGCATCTGGCCGTAGTCCATCTTGTAGATGTGGTCGCCGGCGAGGATGAGGATGTATTCCGCGCCCACGTTGCGCAGGATGTCGAGGTTCTGGAACACCGCGTCGGCGGTGCCCTTGTACCACTCCTCCTCCACCCGCTGCTGCGCCGGCAGCAGTTCCACGAACTCGTTGAATTCGCCGCGCAGGAAACCCCAGCCGCGCTGGATGTGCTGGATCAGGCTGTGCGACTTGTACTGGGTGACCACGCCGATGCGGCGGATGCCGGAATTGATGCAGTTGGAGAGGGGAAAATCGATGATGCGGAACTTGCCGCCGAACGGCACGGCGGGCTTGGCGCGCCAGGTGGTGAGGTCTTTCAGCCGGGAGCCTTTGCCGCCCGCCAGGATGAGCGCGACAGTGTTCTTGGTGAGCGCGCTGATAAAACGGGATGATGTGAAATCCTGCTGCATTTTTGCCTCTCCTGATTTATAGTTTAGCCTTCCCGCTCCGCAGAATGGCGGTGCGAAAAAGCCAGAAACACGCGCGTCATGGGCATTATAGACCCGTACCCAAGCGCTAATCCAGAACTCTTAAAACGAATAAAACGAAGGCACGATTCTCATGGCGACCCGGCACAAGCATGACCCGCAGCTCGCGCTCATCCTCGGCGCGCGCCACCACGACCCGTTCGCGTGGCTGGGCCTGCACAGCGATGGCGACGGCCCGGTGCTGCGCTGCTTCCTGCCCCATGCAGGCCGCGTGTGGGTACGGACGGCGGCCGGCTGGGAAGAGCTGACGCGCACGCACGCCGACGGCCTCTACCTGTGGCGGGGCGAGACCGCCCCGCCCCGCCCCTGCCTGCTGCGCATCGAGCAGGACGGCCGCACCTTCGAGCGGCACGACCCCTACTGCTTTCCCCGCATCGGCACCGATCACGACCTCCACCTGTTCGGCGAGGGCCGGCTGCGCCGCGCCTACCGCTTGCTGGGGGCGCATCCTTGCAGTTGCGAGGGCGTGGACGGCGTGCACCTCGCGGTCTGGGCGCCCAACGCCGAGCGTGTCAGCGTGATCGGCGACTTCAACCGCTGGGACGGCCGCGTGAACCCGATGCGCTCGCTCGGCGCGAGCGGCGTGTGGGAAATCTTCCTGCCGGGGCTGCCGGCTGGCAGCCTGTACAAGTTCGAGCTGCGCAACCGCCACAGCGGCCACGCCCTGGTCAAGACCGATCCCTACGGCTTCAGCTTCGAAAAGCGCCCCGGCACCGCGGCGCGCGTCACCCCTCCCCCGGCCCATGTCTGGAACGACGCCGCCTGGATGGAGCGGCGCCGCAGCGCCGACTGGCTGCACCAGCCGATGAACGTGTACGAAGTCCATCTGGGCTCCTGGCGCCGCGCCGCCGGCAACCGCTTCCTCAACTACCGCGACATCGCCGGGCAACTGGTGCCCTACCTCAGGGAAATGGGCTACACCCACGTCGAGCTCATGCCCATCAGCGAGCATCCGCTGGACGAATCCTGGGGCTACCAGACCACCGGCTACTACGGCGTCACCAGCCGCTACGGCACACCCGACGATTTCCGCCATTTCGTCGATGCCTGCCACCAGGCCGGCATCGGCGTCATCGTGGACTGGGTGCCGGCCCATTTTCCGAAAGATAGCTGGGCGCTGGCGCGCTTCGACGGCACAGCCCTCTACGAGCACGAGGATCCGCGCCTGGGCGAGCACCAGGACTGGGGCACGCTGATCTTCAACTACGGCCGCAACGAAGTGCGCAACTTCCTGCTGGCCAACGCCCACTACTGGCTGGAGGAATTCCATATCGACGGGCTGCGCGTGGACGCCGTCGCCTCCATGCTCTACCTCGACTACTCGCGCAAGGAGGGCGAATGGCTGCCCAACCGCTATGGCGGACGCGAGAACCTGGAAGCCATCGACTTCATGAAGGAACTGAACGTGATGGTGCACGAGGAATTCCCCGGCGCGCTCACCATTGCCGAGGAATCCACCGCCTGGCCGATGATCTCGCGACCGGTCTATCTGGGTGGGCTGGGTTTCTCCATGAAGTGGAACATGGGCTGGATGAACGACACCCTGGCCTATTTCCGCCAGGACCCGGTGCACCGCCGCTACCGCCACAACCAGCTCACCTTCGGCCAGCTCTACGCCTATACCGAAAACTTCCTGCTGCCGTTCTCGCACGACGAGGTGGCGCACGGCAAGCACTCGCTGCTGGACAAGATGCCGGGCGATGCCTGGCAGAAGTTCGCCAACCTGCGTCTGCTGCTCGCCTACCAGATGAGCTATCCGGGCAAGAAGCTCAATTTCATGGGCAACGAGATCGGCCAGGGTCACGAGTGGAACGTCAACGGCAGCGTGGAATGGCATCTGCTCGACATCCACTGGCATCGCGGCGTGCAGCGTCTGATGGCCGACCTCGGCAGGCTGTACCAGGCCACACCCGCCCTGCACGAGATGGATTTCAGCTACGAGGGCTTCTCCTGGATAGACTGCCATGACGCCGACCAGTCCGTCATCAGCTACCTGCGCCGCGCCCGCGACGGCTCCTGCGTGGTGGTGCTGCTCAACTTCACGCCGGTGCCGCGTCACGGCTACCGACTGGGCGTGCCGGATGCCGGCCGTTATGTCGAACTGCTCAACAGCGATGCCGAGTGCTATGGCGGCAGCAATCAGGGCAACGGTTGCGGCCTGGTGGCTGAAGACCAGCCGTGGATGGGCTACCGGCATTCCGTCGTCGCCACCCTGCCGCCGCTGGCGGCCGTGATCCTCCAGCGCGAAACCGTCTAAGAGTCTGCCCCATGTCACGACTGACCGATTCCGCCATCTGGCAAAACCTGCTGAAGCACCAGCGCGACGTCGCGCAACTGCACATGCGCGAGCTGTTCGCCTCGGATCCGCGGCGCTTCGAGAAATTTTCCTTGCGCTTCAAGGACATCCTGCTGGACTACTCCAAGAACCGCATCACCGAACAGACCCTGGAACTGCTGCTGCAGCTCGCGCGCGAGCGCGACGTGGAAGGCTGGCGCAGCCGCATGTTCAGCGGCGAGAAGATCAACTTCACCGAAAACCGCGCCGTGCTGCACACCGCCCTGCGCAACCGCGCCAACACGCCGGTGCGGGTGGACGGCCGCGACGTCATGCCCGACGTCAACCGCGTGCTCGGGCAGATGCGCAAGTTCAGCGAACAGGTGCGCAACGGCGAGTGGCGCGGCTACACCGGCAAGCGCATCACCGACATCGTCAACATCGGCATCGGCGGCTCCGACCTCGGCCCCTTCATGGTGTGCACGGCGCTCAGACCCTACGCGCGCAAAGACCTGCACGCGCACTTCGTCTCCAACGTGGATGGCGCGCATCTGGCGATGACGCTCGCCACCTGCAACCCGGAAACCACCTTGTTCGTGGTGGCCTCGAAGACCTTCACCACCCAGGAAACCCTCACCAACGCACGCTCGGCACGCGCCTGGTTTCTTGAGGCCGCCCGGGACGAGGCGCACGTCGCTAGGCACTTCGTCGCGCTGTCCACCCATGCGCAGGAAGTCGCCAGATTCGGCATCGACACCGCCAACATGTTCGAATTCTGGGACTGGGTGGGCGGCCGCTACTCGCTGTGGTCAGCCATCGGCCTCACCATCGCCCTCTATCTGGGCATGGACAACTTCGAGACGCTGCTACAGGGCGCCTTCGAGATGGATCAGCACTTCCTCCATGCGCCGCTGGAGCAAAACATGCCGGTCATCCTGGCGCTGCTGGGCATCTGGTACAACAATTTCTTCGGCGCGCAGACGCACGCCATCCTGCCCTACGACCAGACGCTGTCGCGCTTCTCCGCCTATTTCCAGCAGGGCGACATGGAAAGCAACGGCAAGTTCGTCGACCGCGAAGGCCGGCGCACCGATTACTCCACCGGCCCCATCATCTGGGGCGAACCCGGCACCAACGGCCAGCACGCCTTCTTCCAGTTGATCCATCAGGGCACCAAGATGATCCCCTGCGATTTCCTCATGCCGGTGAAATCGCACTACCCCCTGGGCAATCACCACGAAATCCTGTTCGCCAACTTCCTCGCCCAGACCAAGGCGCTGATGCAGGGCAAGAGCGAGGCCGAGGCGCGTGCCGAGCTGGAAGCCGTCGGCATGCGGGGCGAGGAGCTGGAGCGCCTGCTGCCGCACAAGATCTTCCGCGGCAACCGGCCGACCAACTCCATCCTGTTCGACAAGCTGGACCCGCGAACCCTGGGTTCGCTGATCGCGCTCTACGAGCACAAGATTTTCGTCCAGGGCATCATCTGGAACATCAATTCCTTCGACCAGTGGGGCGTGGAACTCGGCAAGCAGCTGGCGCAGTCCATCTTGCCCGATCTCACCGATGCACAGCCGATCGACCACCACGACAGCTCCACCAACGGCCTCGTCAACCACTACAAGCAGATCCGGGAAACGTGACGCGCCCCGCGTGGCTCGCGCGCCACGTACGCCTGCTGCGCGCCAGCTACCACCCCTGGAGCGGACGGCACCTGCTCGCGCCGGAGCTGGGCGACGCGGAGGCGGTGGAAGCCCTGTGGGCCGCCGGTTTCGCCGTGCTGTCACACGGCACCGGCCCCGACCCCCTGTTCAACTACGGCAACGCACTGGCCTTGCAGCTCTTCGAGATGGACTGGGGTGTCTTCACCGCGCTGCCCTCGCGCCTCTCCGCCGAACCCATGCAGCGCGACGAACGCGCCCGCCTGCTGACGCACGTCGCGGAGCACGGATCCTTCGACGACTACAGCGGCGTGCGCATTTCCGCCAGCGGACGGCGCTTCCGCATCGAACAGGCCACCGTGTGGAACCTCCTGGACGAGCATGGCGCGCCCCACGGGCAGGCTGCCCGCATTCCGCGCTGGCGTTACCTGCAACCGCAGGACAAATCCGCTGCGGCCGGATGAATTCCGGCGCCATCCCGCCTTGCTCCGCGGCGGCACACGACAACCATCCGCGCCCAATCCTATTGATCCGACAAGATGAAGTTTTCAAGCCGCATGCTGCACGATTGGGTCC
>JBBILG010000052.1:0-13260 GCA_037445085.1 Methylobacillus sp. | reverse complement strand
ATCGCGGCGAGGGCGCCGCTCCTACGGATACGTACATCCAAATGGACAATCCGGGATGAATCTCGACCCTTGCGAGCGCGCCCGCGGCGTCAGGCTCATCGTCTTCGACGTCGATGGCGTGATGACCGACGGCAGCCTCTACCTGTGCGACGACGGCCAGGAATACAAGGCATTCAACTCGCAGGATGGCCTGGGCATGAAGCTGCTCAAGGCCAGCGGTGTGGAAATGGCCATCATCACCGGCCGCACGTCCAGGGTCGTGGTCAAGCGTGCCGAGAATACCGGCGTGTCGCGTTTCTACCAGGGCGTCGAAGACAAGCTCGAAGCCTTCGTGCACTTGGCGCAGGAACTCGGCCTGGGCCTCGCGCAGTGCGCCTTCATGGGTGACGACGTGGTGGACCTGCCGCCCATGCGCCGCAGCGGCTTTGCCGTCACGGTGCCGGATGCGCCGCAACTGGTGAAGGAACACGCTCATTACGTGACCCGCAACGGCGGCGGCCGCGGCGCGGTGCGCGAGATCGCCGAATTCATCATGCAGGCGCAGGGCACCTTGGACGCCCAGATGGCGCAGTTCCTGAAGTAGCCGGATGCATGGCCGCTCCGCAATCTGGTTCCTGCTGGCGGTGCTCGGCCTGCTCGCCGTGCTCACCCTGTGGGTGCAGCAGGCGGTGCAGGTGCCGCCGCCGCCCGAGGGCAGCGGCCGTGACCCGGATTTCAAGTTGACCAACTTCAGCTCCTTGAGGACCGACGCCGACGGCAACCTGCGCCACCGGCTGGAAGCGGCGGAGATGCTGCACTATCCGGCCGACGACAGCACGGAGCTGACGCGCCCCCGTCTCGTCATGTACAGCGCCGACCAGCCGCACATCAGCTTCGAGGGCGACCGTGGTCGCGTCACCCGCGATGGCAAGGAAGTCTTCATCATGGGCAACGTCAGGGTCGTGCGCGCCGCCACCGGACAGAAAGGCGCGCTTACCCTGCGCACCGACTACCTGCACATCATCCCGGACGACGAAATCGCCAAAACAGACCGCCCCGTGACCATCACCCAGGCGCCGAAGACGGTTATCCGCGGCACCGGCATGCGATACAATAAAAAACAGGGAACGCTAGAACTGCACAAGGACGTGCGGGTGCATTATCAACGCCCGCCGCCGCCACGCGCAGCGCCGAAGACGGCACCGGCCAAACCCAGCTCTTCCTCGATCAAGCAGGACGGCAAGGCAGCCGACGGTAACCGCGGCGACGCCAGAGCCGCGACCCGGCAGACCACCACCCGGAGATGACATGAACCACCCGCATCGCAGCATCAAGATTCTGTCCGCGTGCCTTGCGCTGCTGTTCGCCTGCACCGCGCAGGCAGAACGGGCCGACCGCGACAAGCCCATCGAGCTGGAAGCGGACGCCATGACGGTCAACGACGCCAAGCGCACCAGCACCTACACCGGCAACGTCATCCTCACCCAGGGCACGCTGGAAATCCGTGCCGACAAGCTGGTGGTGCGCGAGGATGCGCAGGGCTTCCAGCACAGCACCTCCTACGGCAACCCCACCACCTTCCGGCAAAGGATGGAGGGACGGGACGAATACATCCAAGGCAACGCACAGCGCATCGAATACGACGGGCGCATGGACAAGGTGCAACTGTTCACCCGGGCATGGGTGAAGCGCGGCGAAGACATCGTGCACGGCGAATACATCATGTACGACGCCAGTGCCGAATACGCCGAAGTCATCGGCGCCGGCCGGCCGGCCGATGGCGCCGAGGCGCCCGGCGGTCGCGTGCGCGCGGTGATCCAGCCCAAGAAGCGGGCCGAAGAGCCGGCCAATTGACGATGGGACAGCCGTCCAAGTGAGCGAACTGGTCGTCGAAAACCTGCGCAAGCGCTACAGGGCGCGCACCGTCGTGCAGGACATCTCGCTGACGATCGCCAGCGGCGAAGTAGTCGGCCTGCTCGGCCCCAACGGCGCCGGCAAGACCACCAGCTTCTACATGATGGTGGGGCTGGTGCCGCTGGACGGCGGCCGCATCCTGCTGGACGGGCGCGACCTCGGCCGCCTGCCCATCCACCAGCGCGCACGCCTGGGGCTTTCCTACCTGCCGCAAGAGCCTTCCATCTTCCGCAAGCTCAACGTGGCCGACAACATCCGCGCCATCCTGGAACTGCGCAGGCTCACCCCGGAGCAGATGGGGGAGGAGCTGGATATGCTGCTGGAGGAGCTGCACATCACCCACCTGCGCGACAACCTTGCGGTGAGCCTGTCGGGCGGCGAGCGCCGGCGCGTGGAGATCGCCCGCTGCCTCGCCACCAGTCCGCGCTTCGTGCTGCTGGACGAGCCGTTCGCCGGCATCGACCCCATCGCCGTGCTGGACATCCAGAAAATCATCCGTCTGCTGGTCGCGCGCGGCATCGGCGTGCTCATCACCGACCACAACGTGCGCGAGACCCTGGGAATCTGCGACCACGCCTACATCGTCAACGAGGGCAAGGTGTTCGCTTCCGGCCACCCGAACGAAATCATCCATAACGAAAGCGTGAGAGAAGTCTATCTCGGTCGGGATTTCCGCCTGTAGTGCGACATTCCGCCCCACATCATGAAGCAATCCCTGCAACTCCGACTCTCCCAGCATCTGGCACTGACCCCGCAGTTGCAGCAGTCCATCCGTCTGCTGCAACTGTCCACCGTGGAGCTCAACCAGGAGCTGGAGGCCATCCTGCAGGCCAACCCGCTGCTGGAGCGCATCGACCAGGGCGAAGACGGCGCAGAACCCTACGCGCCCACGGAGTCGCGCGAGGGCGTGGCCACCGCCGAGCCGGCCGCGGCCGAAGATTACACCGGCGACGGCCTGGGCGCCCTGGATGCCGACCTGCCCAGCGGCCGCTGGGAGGAGTCCGGCTCCGGCAGCGACGATGACGACAACGAATACGTGTTCCAGGAGGCCGACGCACCCACCCTGCGCGAGCACCTGCTCGCCCAGCTCAAACTGCTGCCACTATCCGAGTGCGACCTCACCCTGGCCGCCCTGCTGGTGGACGCCATCAACGAGGACGGTTATCTGGAACAGTCGCTCGACGAGCTGGCGGAAATCCTGCCGGCCGAGCTGGAAATCGACCCGCTGGAGCTGCGGACGGCACTGCGCCACGTGCAGCATCTAGACCCGCCCGGCGTGGGCGCGCGCGACCTCGCCGAATGCCTGCGCCTGCAACTGGAAGCCCTGCCGGAGGACACCCCTTACCGCCCGCTGGCCCTGCAACTGGCGCAGCATCACCTGGCCGATCTGGCCGCGCGCGACTACGCCAGGCTGCGCCGGCAACTGCGCTGCGACGAGGACGCCCTGCGCGCGGTGCAGCACCTCATCACCCAGCTCAACCCGCGCCCCGGCGCCGACTTCAGCCGCATCGGCTCGGACCAGTACATCCAGCACGAAGTGGTGGTGAAGAAGGTGCGCGGCGCCTGGATGGCCAGCCTCAACCAGGAGGTGATGCCCAAGCTGCGCATCAACCAGATGTATGCCGACATCCTCAAGCGCAACCGCGACAGCTCCAACCAGTACCTGATGAGCCAGATGCAGGAAGCCAAGTGGATGATCAAGAACATCCAGCAGCGCTTCTCCACCATCCTGCGCGTGTCGCAGGCCATCGTCGACCGCCAGCGCAACTTCTTCGAGCATGGCGAGATCGCCATGCGGCCGCTCGTGCTGCGCGAAATCGCCGACGAAGTCGGCCTGCACGAATCCACCATTTCCCGCGTCACCACGCGCAAGTACATGCTCACGCCGCGAGGCGTGTACGAACTCAAGTACTTCTTCGGCAGCCACGTCGCCACCGAAGGCGGCGGTGCCTGCTCGGCGACCGCCATCCGCGCCCTGATCAGGCAGTTGATTGCCGGGGAAAACCCGAAAAAACCACTTTCCGACAGCCAGATTACCGAGATTCTCGGCAAACAGGGCATCGTGGTGGCGCGCCGCACCATCGCCAAGTACCGCGAATCGCTGCAACTGCCGCCCGCCAGCCAGCGCAAGGCACTATAACCTCATCGACCCACCTAGGAGAATGTCATGAACCTGAGTCTCACCGGCCACCACCTCGAAATCACCCCGGCGCTGCGCGACTACGTGCAGTCCAAGCTGGAGCGCGTCACCAACCATTTCGACCATGTCATCGACGTCAAGGTGACCCTGTCGGTGGAAAAGCTGGTGCACAAGGTCGAGGCCACCCTGCACGTGCCCGGCAACGACCTGCACGTCGCCTGCAGCGACGAGAACATGTACAGCGCCATCGACATGCTGACCGACAAGCTGGATCGTCAGGTGCTTAAGCACAAGGAAAAGCAGGGTAACCACCACCGCAGCGGCGGCGGCCTCAAGCACCAGCCGACCGAATAAGCCGGAGCCGGCCGCATGGGCGCCATCACCGTCACCCAGCTCTACCGCGACATCCGCCGCAAGCTCAGGATGCGCTGGGTGGCAGGCATGGGAGGCGGCGACAACCTGCTCACCAGCGATACCGTCAGCAAGCCTTCGCTGGCACTGATCGGCCATCTCAACTTCGTGCATCCCAACCGCGTGCAGGTGCTGGGTTGCGCGGAGATGGACTATCTGCGCAAGCTCGGCCAGGAGGAGATGAACGGGGCCATCGAAAACCTGTTCTCCACCGACCTTGCCGCCATCGTCATCGCCAACGGCGAGGAGCCCCCCGACGTACTGCTGCAGGCGGCCGACGGGCACTGCACGGCGCTGTTCACCTCGCCCGAGCAGAGCCCTTATCTCATGGACGTGCTCAGCCATTACCTCGCCCAGGCGGTGGCGGAATCGACCAGCTTCCACGGCGTGTTCATGGAAGTGCAGGGGTTCGGCGTGCTCATCACCGGGGGGGCGGCCATCGGCAAGAGCGAACTGGCGCTGGACCTGATCACGCGCGGCCACCGGCTGGTGGCCGACGACGTGGTGGATTTCTACCGCGTCACGCCGGATTCGCTGGAAGGGCGCTGCCCGACCCTGCTGCAGGACTTCCTCGAAGTGCGCGGCCTGGGCGTGCTCAACGTGCGCGCGCTGTTCGGCGACAATGCGGTCAAGCCGACCAAGCCGCTCGACCTCATCGTGCACCTGGAGCCGGCCGAGATTTTCGAGCTGCACCAGGTCGACCGCCTCAAGATCAAGTCCTTCAGCGAGAAAATCCTCGATGTCACCATCCCCAAGGTGGTGATCCCGGTCGCTGCCGGGCGCAACATCGCCGTGCTGGTGGAAGTCGCCGTGCGCAACCACGTGCTGCTGCTGCGCGGCATCAACAGCACGCGCCAGTTCATGCAGCGGCAGAACAGCGAAATCCGTCGCACCGAGCGCGCCCTCTCGCGCGACAAGCAGCACGACTGATGCAACTGGTCATCGTCACCGGCCTGTCCGGCTCCGGCAAGAGCGTCGCCCTGAAGGCACTGGAGGACGGTGGCTACTACTGCGTGGACAACCTGCCGGCCAGGCTGCTGCCGGATACCGTGGAGCACCTGCGACAGGCCGGGCAGGCGCGCCTCGCCGTCAGCATCGATACCCGCAGCAGTGCGCTGGAAGCCCTGCCCGGCGCCATCGCGACGCTGCGGGCGCAGGGGGTGGCAGTGCAGGTGCTGTTCCTGGAGTCCGGCGTGGAGACGCTGGTCAAGCGCTTCAGCGAGACCCGCCGCCGCCACCCGCTGGCGGGCGACGGCCGCACCCTGGCAGAAGGCATCGCGCTGGAACGCGAACTGCTCGCCCCGCTCGCCGACATCAGCCACCGCATCGACACCAGCCGGCTCGGCGCCAATATGCTGCGCGCCTGGGTACGCGAGTTCATGGCCAGCGACCAGGCCAGCCTCACCCTGCTGTTCGCCTCGTTTGCCTTCAAGCACGGCCTGCCACTGGATGCCGACATGGTGTTCGACGTGCGCTGCCTGCCCAACCCGCATTACGAGGCCGCCCTGCAGCCCCTCACCGGTCGCGACCGCCCGGTGACCGACTGGCTGGAAGCGCAGCCCGCCGTGCGGGACATGTTCGACGACATCCGTGCCTACCTGGAAAAGTGGCTGCCATGCTTCGTGCACGACAACCGCCACTATCTCACGGTGGCCATCGGCTGCACCGGCGGACAGCATCGTTCGGTATACTTCGTGGAACGGCTGGCCGCCATCTTCCGCACCGGCAGCCAGCGCGTGCTGGTCAGGCACCGCGAGCTCGCCTGAGCCGCTTACGGATGGAACACAACATGATAGGCATCCTCATCATCGCACACGGCACCTTGGGCGAGAGCCTGATCCACTGCGCCAGCCACGTGTTGGGCGGACGACCGCCCAAGATCCGGCAAATCGGCGTCGGCATGCGCGACGACCCGGCCAGGCTGCTGCCGCTCGCCGAGGAACTGCTGCGCGAGGTGGACCGGGGCGAGGGCGTGCTGGTGCTGTCCGACATCTATGGCGCCACGCCCTGCAACCTGGCCTGCAAGCTGCTGGTGCCGGGACGCATCGAGGGCATCGCCGGCGTCAACCTGCCCATGCTGGTGCGCGCCATTTCCTACCGCGACAAGCCCATGGAAGTGCTGATCGAGAAGGCCATTGCCGGCGGCAGCGGCGGCATCGTTCATTTCACGCAGGAAGCCTGTGCCCACCATGATTAGCCGAGAAGTCGAAATCATCAACAAGCTGGGCCTGCATGCCCGCGCCTCGACGCGCCTCACCCAAGTGGCGGGGCGCTACGCCAGCGACATCGTGATCGCGCGCGGCGACCGTCGCGTGAATGCCAAGAGCATCATGGGCGTGATGATGCTGGCGGCAAGCAAGGGCAGCAGACTCACCATCGAAGCCAGCGGCTTAGACGAGCAGGAAGCCGTCGTCGCCTTGGCGGAGCTCATCGGCAACCGCTTCGGCGAGGAAGAATGATCCACCACCCGGACATGCCGCCTTGCCGCCATGAGGGATGCCGCCCATGAGCTTCACCATGCATGGCATCGGCATCTCCAACGGCATCGCCATCGGCCATGCCCAACTGGTCTCGCACGCCCTGCTGGAAGTGGCCCACTACCGGGTGCCGCCCGCCCTGCTGGATGCCGAGGTGCATCGCTTCACCCGGGCTGTGGAGAGTGTGCGCCAGGAACTCGAACACATCCGCCGCCATCTGCCGGCCAATGCGCCCGCCGAAATGGATTCCTTCGTCGGCACCCACCTGATGATCCTCTCTGACCGCATGCTGTCGGAAGAACCCAGACGCATCATCGTCGAGGAGCAGTGCAACGCCGAATGGGCGCTCAAGCAACAGATGGAGCTGGTGGTCGAGCAGTTCGAGCGGATCGAGGACGACTACCTGCGCGAACGCAAGTACGACGTGGTGCAGGTGGTGGAGCGCGTCATCAAGAAACTGCTCGGCCATCCCAGCCAGGCTCCGCTGGAGCGGCAGGAAAGCGGCATGATCCTGGTCGCCCACGACCTCTCGCCGGCCGACGCCATCCAGTTCAAGCAGCACCAGTTCGCCGCCTTCATCACCGACGTGGGCGGCGCCACCTCGCACACCGCCATCCTGGCGCGCAGCCTGAACATCCCGTCCATCGTCGCCCTGCACCATGCGCGCGACCTCATCCACGACGGCGAGCTCATCATCGTGGATGGCAACTTGGGCGTGGTCATTGTCAACCCGGACCGCGCCACCCTCACCGAGTACCGCCTCAAGCAAGAACAGTGGGAGCTCGAACAGCAGAAACTCAAGCGCCTGCGCAGCACCCGCGCCGTCACCCTGGATGGCACCCCCGTCGAGCTGCACGCCAACATCGAGATTCCCGAGGACGTCGTCCAGGCCAAGGCGGCCGGCTCCACCGGCATCGGCCTGTACCGCACCGAATACCTGTTCATGAACCGCAACGACATGCCGGACGAGGACGAACAGTTCACCGCCTACCGCAAGGTTGCCGAGGCCATGCGCGGCATGCCGGTCACCATCCGCACCCTGGACATCGGTGCTGACAAGCAGATCGATCCCGACAGCACACGCACCTGCACCAATCCGGCATTGGGACTGCGTGCCATCCGCCTGTGCCTGGCCGAGCCGCAAATCTTCCATACCCAGTTGCGCGCCCTGCTGCGCGCTTCGCACTACGGCAGGGTGAAGATTCTCATCCCCATGCTGACCACGCTGGCAGAGCTGCGCCAGGCACTGCACCTGCTGCAACGGGCCATGCGCAGCCTGCGCGAGGAGCGCATCCCGTTCGACGAGCGCATCGCGGTGGGCGGCATGATCGAGGTGCCGGCGGCGGCGCTCAAGGCGGATGCCTTCGCCCGCGAACTGGATTTTCTCTCCATCGGCACCAACGACCTCATCCAGTACACGCTGGCCATCGACCGCACCGACGACAGTGTGGCGCATCTGTATAATCCCCTGCATCCCGCCGTGCTGCAGCTGGTGGAAATGACCATACGCGCCGCCCGCAAGGCAGGCAGGGAAATATCGGTATGCGGCGAAATGGCGGGCGATCCCAAGCTCACGCGCCTGTTGCTGGGCCTGGGGTTGCGCCAGTTCTCCATGCACCCGGCGCACGTGCTGGCGGTCAAGCAGCAGGTACTGCAAGCCAGCCTGCCGCAACTGGAAGTCGGGGTACGGCGCATCCTCGCCAGTGCGGAAATCGAGCGCATCGAACCCCTGCTGCACAAACTCAACCACTGAGCATCACAAGGAGGGCAACATGACCGACAGTAATGCCAATGATCGCAACGTCGCCGTACTGACCCACCTCGGCGGCGCCTTTTTCAGCTTCCTGCCCGGCCTCATCGTCTGGCTGCTGAAAAAGGACGACAACGCCTGGGTCGGCGAACAGGCGCGCGAGGCGCTGAACTTCCAGATCACCGTGCTGATCGGCTACATTGCGGCCTGGATCTTGACCATCATACTGATTGGCCTGATCCTGCTGCCGGCCATCTATGTCGCCAACCTGGTGTTGTGCATCATTGCCGCGGTCAAGACCAGCCGCGGCGAGGACTATCGCTACCCCATCTCGCTGCGCCTGATCAACTAACCGGCGCGGCAACACCCGACGTCGCGCGGCAGCCGTCGCGCGACGCCTCCCGCAGCATATCGCAGGAACGTACACCACATGCACAATCCGCTGCTCCATTTTTCCGGCCTGCCGCACTTCGACCAGATCCGGCCGGAGCACGTCACACCGGCCATTACCCGGCTGCTGGAAGAAGGCCGCGCCCTGGTGGCACGGCTGGCCGAGGACGGAGCTACGCCGGACTGGGACAACTTCGTCCGCCCGCTACAGGACATGGAGGAACGCATCGCCCGCGCATGGTCGCAGATCTCGCACCTGAACGCGGTGGTCAACACGCCGGAACTGCGCGAGGCATACAACGCCAACCTGCCTGCGCTCACTGCATTCTACGCAGACATTTCGCAGAATTATGCGCTATACGCAAAATTCTGCGCCCTGAAAGAGGGTCCGCATCATGCCGGCCTGAACGCCGCCCAGCGCAGGCTCATCGACCACGAGCTGCGTGATTTCCGTCTCGGCGGCGTCGATCTGCCGGACGCGGAAAAGGCACGCTTCAAGGCCATCCAGGAGGAGCTCTCCATCCTGTCTGCCAGATTCGAGGAAAACATCCTCGACACCACCAACGATTTCGCACATTTCGTCACCGACGCCGCCGAACTGGCCGGCGTCCCGGCGGACGTGCAGGAAGCCGCGCGCGCGGCGGCAGAAGCCGATGGCCGGCGGGGCTGGAAATTCACCCTGCACTTCCCCTCCTACATGCCGGTGCTGCAATATGCAGACCACCGGGCGCTGCGCGAGAGGCTGTATCACGCCTACGCCACCCGCGCCTCCGAATTCGGCAGGCCGGAATGGGACAACACCGCGCTGATGACGCAGATTCTCGGACTGCGCGCCGAAGCGGCCAGCCTGCTCGGCTACGCCCACTACGCCGGGCTCTCGCTCGCCACCAAGATGGCGCAGACGCCCGCCCAGGTGATGGACTTCCTGCGTACGCTGGCGGTTCGGGCACGCCCCTACGCCGAAAAGGACATGCGGGAGCTGCGCGCCTACGCCGCCGCCCGGCTCGGCCTTGTGGATCTGCAGGCCTGGGACGTCGCCTATGTCTCGGAGAAACTGCGCGAGGAGAAATATGCCTTCTCCGAGCAGGAAGTCAAGCAATACTTCCCCGAGCCGCAGGTGCTGGCCGGGCTGTTCCGGGTGGTGGAAACCCTCTTCGGCGTGCGCGTGAGAAAGTCGCATGCTCCCACATGGCACCCGGACGCGAGCTTCTACGAGATCACCGACCGCGAGGGCCGGCTCATCGGCCAGTTCTACCTCGACCTCTACGCCCGCAACGGCAAACGCGGCGGCGCCTGGATGGACGAGGCCGTCACCCGGCGGCGCAAGGCGCATGGCATCGAGACCCCGGTCGCCTTCCTCACCTGCAACTTTTCCGCGCCCATAGGAGACAAACCCGCTCTCTTTACCCACGACGAAGTCATCACCCTGTTCCACGAATTCGGCCACGGTCTGCATCATCTGCTGACCCAGGTGGAGGAATACGGCGTCTCCGGCATCAAGGGCGTGGAATGGGACGCGGTCGAACTGCCCAGCCAGTTCATGGAAAATTTCTGCTGGGAGTGGGAGGTGCTGCGCCACATGACCCGGCACGTCGATACCGGCAAGCCCCTGCCGCGCGCGCTGTTCGACAGGATGCTGGCCGCCAGGAACTTCCAGGCCGGCATGCAGACCGTGCGCCAGATCGAGTTTTCCCTGTTCGACATGCGTCTGCACTGCGAATACGGCCCCCATGGCGAGAAAACCCCGCTGGAACTCCTGGAAGAAGTGCGCGACGAGGTCGCCGTGGTGCGTCCGCCCGCCTGGAACCGCTTCCCCAACAGCTTCTCGCATATCTTTGCCGGCGGCTACGCGGCCGGCTACTACAGCTACAAGTGGGCCGAAGTGCTGTCCGCCGATGCCTACAGCCTGTTCGAGGAAAACGGCGTGCTCAGCGAGGACATCGGCCGGCGCTTCTGGAGCGAAATCCTGGCCCAGGGCGGCGCACGCCCGGCGCTGGAATCCTTCGTCGCCTTCCGTGGGCGCGAACCCACCATCGACGCGCTGCTGCGCCACAACGGCATGACCGAAGCTGCCGCATGAAGCTTGCCACTTGGAACGTCAATTCGCTCAAGGTGCGCCTGCCGCACGTGCTGGACTGGCTCGCGGCCAACCGGCCGGACGTGCTATGCCTGCAGGAGACCAAGCTGGAGGATGCCGATTTCCCCGTCGCCACGATCCAGGCCGCCGGCTACCGGCCGCTCTTTCGCGGGCAGAAGACCTACAACGGCGTCGCCCTGCTGGCGAGAGGCGAGGGCACGGAGGTGGCCGACGCCATTCCCGGCTTCCATGACGAGCAAAAGCGCGTGCTGGCCGCCACCTACGGCGACACGCGGGTGGTGTGCGCCTACATCCCCAACGGCCAGAGCCTGGATTCCGACAAGTACCGGTACAAGCTGGCCTGGCTGGAGGCGTTCGCCGCATGGCTGCGGACGGAGCTGGAGAAATATCCCAGGCTGGCGCTGCTGGGCGATTTCAACATCGCCCCGGAAGACCGCGACGTGCACGACCCCAAGGCGTGGGAAGGCAGCGTGCTGGTCAGCCCGGCCGAGCGCGCCGCCTTCGCCGCGCTGCGGCAACTGGGGCTGCACGATGCGTTCCGTCTGTTCGAGCAGGCGGACAGGAGCTTTTCCTGGTGGGATTACCGCATGGCGGCCTTCCGCCGCAACCTGGGCCTGCGCATCGACCACATCCTGCTGTCGCCGCCGCTGGCCGGCCAGTGCAGGGCATGCTGGATCGACACGGCGCCGAGAAGACTGGAGCGGCCTTCCGACCACGCACCGGTGGTCGCGGAGCTCGACGGCTGACGCCCGCTACTGCTTGGTGCGCACGTCGAGCTGCTTCAGCTTGCGGTAGAGGTGGGTGCGCTCCAGCGCCACCGCCTCCGCCACGCGGCTCATGTTGCCGCCGGCCTTGGCGATGTGGTGCTCGAAATAGATGCGCTCGAAAGCGTCGCGCGCTTCGCGCAACGGCAGATCAAGATCAAGCGGCAGCGCCGCCGGACGGACGGACGCCGGCTCCGCGAACAGCCCCAGCACGCGCTCGACATCTTCCTGCGTGATGCGCTCGCCCAGGCTGGTCAGCATCAGGTTCTTCACCACGACGCGCAGCTGCGCCAGTTCTCCCGGCCAGTCGGCGTTGCGCAGGACGTTGAGGGCGGCGATGTCGAACTCGCGGTATTGCGCCTCGCCGTTTTCCGCCAGCAGCATGGCCAGGCCGCGCGCCAGTTCGGGAATGTCGTCGCGGTGCTCGGACAGGGACGGGATGCGCAGGCTGGCCGCGGAAAGCGCATGCAGCAACCCTGTGTCGAAGCGGCCGGCCTGCACCATCTGCGGCAGGCTGTGGGCGGTCGCGCAGACCACCCGCACCAGGTAGCGCTCCGCCTTGGCGATCAGCAGTTGCAAGCCCTTCTGTTCGGTCTTGCCGAGCTCGGCCACTTCGGGCACGAAGATCAGCCCATCGCGCGCCTGCTCCAGCAGTTCCAGCGGCGCGCTGGCCAGTTTGTCCGGCCGCGCCAGCTCCAGCCACGGCGTATCCGGGCGGTGCAGATAACGTGCGCACAGTTCCGGGAGGCAACCCTTGGCGCCCACCAGCAGCAGTGGCGCCCGCATCACCTGGAGCTGGTCCAGACGCTTGCGCATGTTGCCGATGACCGCGCTCCTGGCCAGATTGAGCAGGTTGCCGCCTGTCCGCTGCGGCTGGCCGGCATGCTTGAGCGCGGCATCGACCGTCTTCAGCAGCTTCTGCAGGGCGATGGGCTTTTCCAGGAAATCGAAGGCGCCGATGCGGGTGGCCTCGACGGCGGTGTCTATGGTGCCGTGGCCGGACATCATCACCACCGGCATGGTGAGCAGACCGCCGTTGCCCCATTCCTTGAGCAGGGTGATGCCATCGCAATCGGGCATCCAGATGTCGAGCAGCACCAGGTCGGGGCGCTCCTGCAGACGCCAGCCGCGTGCCTGCGCGGCGTTCTCAGCCAGCCGCACGTGATAGCCCTCGTCACTGAGAATTTCGCTCAGCAGTTCGCGGATGCCGATTTCGTCATCCACCACCAGGACATTGCGCGCCGTCATGCCGCTGCCTCCGACCACACTCTCGAAATTTCCACCATCCCGCATCGGCAGCCCGCGGCATTTCGCGGCCGGTCGCCTCCCGCCCGGCG
>JBBILG010000051.1:0-13570 GCA_037445085.1 Methylobacillus sp. | reverse complement strand
ATCGTGCAGATCGAGGTGACCAGCCGCATCCCCGGCACCGAGGCCATCGCCATCCTGGTGGAGAAGAACCCGACACCGCTGGTGGCCAACTTCCTGTTCCCCGCAGGCACCGAGCCTTCCGTGATCACGCGCATCAAGATGGCGGAAACCTCAGAACTCAAGGCCATCGTCAAGGCCGGCGACCACTACTACAGCACCACGCGCATGGTGGAAGTGGCCATCGGCGGCTGCGGCTAGCCCGGATCTTTCACCAGACCGGCCCGTAATTTGGAGCTTTCCATGACGAACATGATCCGCATCCGCGCCCGCCTCAGTGGCGAGGTCACCGAAGTGAGGGCGCTGATGACCCACCCGATGGAAACCGGGCGGCGCCTCAACGAGGGCGGCGAAACCGTGCCCGCGCACTTCATCCAGTTGGTCACCGTCACCCTCAACGACAAAATCGTGCTGGAAGCGCAGTGGGGCACCGGCATTTCCAAGAACCCCTATCTCGCCTTCCGCCTCAGGGGCGCCAGAGTCGGCGACCGCCTCGCCCTCCGCTGGGTGGACAACAAGGGCGAGAGTCATTCGGCAGAAACCGCCGTGGAAGCCGGCTGAGTGCCGGTCGTGATTCCCGGGTGACCGGATCCATCCGTCCCGGCGACGCCTCAAGCCAGCATGATGGTATCGCTGTAGCGGGCCACCTCCGGATCCTGCTCGTCTAATGTTGTCCGGCACCTCGAACCTGCCCTTGGCGACACCGATCCGCTTGCCAGCCGGTGCCGCTTCCACCGGCACCAGCCTGGCAGCCGTTGCGGGCGATGATGATTTCCCGCTCCCGCCCCTGCTCGATGGCTTCCCCCAGGCGCGACCATGATGTCCTGGCCCGCAACGGGTTCACGGGTTGCACCACATCCTCCATTAGCGGAAGTCGAGTCTGGTTGTTTCATCCCAAATCAGGCATCTGCCGCAATATCTTCCTGACCGGCGCCGGCACCGCCGCATCCACCGCATCGTGGCGGTCAAGCCACAATGCACAAGGTTCCTGAACGAGGTGAGCGCTCACCACCAGCAGTGGTTGCGGGATGACCAGCAGGCGAAAGTGGGTGAGGGCGTGCTCCTGCGGCGACAACGGCGGCAGCACCTCGGCTTCCACCCCGTAGCGCAGGCGCGCCACCTCTTCCGCGTCGGCGCCGGGCTCCGCTTCGGGCAGGCTCCACAGGCCGCCCCAGAGGCCGCTGGGCGGGCGCTTCTCCAGCAGAATCTCATTGCCACGGCAAAGCAGCAGCATCACCGTGCGCTTCTGCGGCAACGCCCGACGCGGCTTGGGCCAGGGCAGTCCGGCAACCCGGCCTTCGCGCAGGGCGACGCATCGCTGCGCCAGCGGGCAGCCGGCGCAGGCGGGCCGCGCGCGGGTGCAGACGGCTGCCCCCAGGTCCATCAAACCTTGTGTGTAGCTCTCGATGCCGCCCTCCGGCAGCAGACGCTCCGCCAGCGCCCACAGACGCCGTTGCACGGCCGGCTGGCCGGGCCAGCCTTCCACGCCGAAGCAGCGGGCCAACACCCGCTTCACGTTGCCGTCCAGGATGGCGCCGCGCACGCCAAAAGCGAAAGCGGCGATGGCGGCAGCGGTGGAGCGGCCGATGCCGGGCAGTGTGGCGATGGCAGCGGGGTCGCGCGGGAACTCGCCAGCGTGCCGCCCGACGATGGCGCGCGCCGCCGCGTGCAGGTTGCGCGCCCGCGCGTAGTAACCGAGCCCGCTCCAGTGCCGCAGCACGTCGTCCTCGGCGGCGACGGCAAGCGTGGCGATGTCGGGGAAACGCGCCATGAAACGGCAATAATAGGGGATGACGGCCGCCACCCGGGTCTGTTGCAGCATGATTTCGGAGACCCAGACGGCATAGGGATCGCGTCCGCCCTGCCAGGGCAGGTCGTGGCGGCCGTGCTGCCGATGCCAGGCGACCACGCCGGCGGCAAACCCGGCATCGGACGAATCCACTGCCGCGGGCTCAGAACGGCAGCTTGAGTTTTTTCTTGAGCTGCTCTTCAAGCGTTTCCTGTTTGGGCTGCTCGGCCGGAGCGGGTTCCGCGGATGCCGCCCCCTCCGCGTCGCCTTCCTGCGGCGCGGGGGCGGGCGCCTTCCTGCCGCCGACTAGACCCTCCAGCGCGCCGGCTTGGTCGCCTTCCATGAGTTTCTGCAACGGCACGGCCTTGTCGCCACCCACCTTGTCCAGCAGCTGCTTCTGCGCCAGGGCGGTGCCGAGCGCAGCGAAATCCGGGCCGTATTGGGGTGCGCTGAAGGTGCCGGTCACCCGCACCGGGATGGTGACCCCCTTGAGCTGGCCGAGATCGGCTCCACCCTGGCCCTTGAGCGTGGCCACCACGGTGGGCTTGGCCAGGTAGTTGAGCCTTTCGTTGCCGATGTCGATGTCACCGCTGCCGGTGATGCGAAACAGTGGCGACTTGATGTCGAGATCGTCGTTGCGGGCGACCCCATTGCTGATTTTGAAGCTGGCCTTCATCTCGCTGAAATCGGTCTTCTTGCTCCGGTCGGCGCCAAGCTCGCCCTGTGCCTTGAGCACGTTGAGCCGGGATTGCGCTTCGCGGATGGTGCCGGCGAGGTCGAAGCCCTGGATGGCGCCGTCCGTCAGATGGAGTGCCGCCGTGCCATTGAGCCCTTTCTTCAGCGCGCCGACGCTGGCGCCCTGGGTTTTCACGTCCAGCCCGAGGCTGCCTCTGCCGTCCAGCATGTCATTGTTGATGGCATCCGCCAGCAGCGGGCCGATGCTGATGCCCTGCATGTCCTGCCTGACGGCAATGGCCGGCGTGGCGCGGACATCCACCCGCAGCGTGCCAGCCATGCTGCCCTGGTAGAGACGGGCGGAAAACGGTGCGAGATCGACCAGCCCGCCCTCGGCTTTGAGGCCGACCTGCACGTTGCTGGTTTTGACATTGGCAATCTTGAGCGCGCCGATGTGCGCCTCGCCGCTGGCATCGAGATTCTTCAGGGCGGCGAGGTCGATCGGCGTGTCATCGCCCGCACTCCGGCCCGCCGCAGGTCTGGATGCACCCTCCTTCCTGGCCACGTAGCGGTCCACATCGAGGCGGTCGATGTCGACATCAAAGCTGAACTGCGGGTTGGCGAAGCGGGTGATGCCCACCCTGGCCTTGAGCTGGCTGTCGTCCACCCTGGCGGAAAGGGGGTCCACGCTGAGCTTCTCGCCGTCCGCCTGGAGGTCGATGCGGATGTTGGAACTGCGGATGTCGCCGTATTCGAGGCTGCCGATGCGCAAGCTCCCCTGTGCGTTGAGCGCCTTGAGCGCGGAGAGGTCGAGTGGCCCGCCCGGCGGGCCTGCCGGTGCCCGGGTGCCGGCAGCGGGTTTCCGGGGCAGGTAACGGTCGAGGTCGATGCGGTCGAGGTCGAGATCGAACACGTACAACGCCCGCTCGAAGTTGCGGATGCCCACGCTGCCCTTGATCTGGCTGTCGTCGAATTTCGCCGACAGCGGGCTCACGGTGAGCGTCCGGCCGTCCGCCTTCACCACCATCGCCAGGCTGGCGATGCGGTATCTGTCGTAGAGAATCTCGCCGATGCCGAGCCGGCCTTCGGCGATGACATCCCGCAAGGCCGAGAGGTCGGCCGGCTTGGCGGGGGCGGGCCGCGCCCTGGTCTCGCCGCTGCCGAGCAGCTTGTTGAGGTCGAGCCGCTCCGCGGTGAGGTCGAATTTGACATGCGGCTTGCCGAAGCCTGCAACCGCCACGTTGCCGTTGAGTTTCGCGCCGTCGATGTCCGCGCTCAGCGCCACTTTGGCCTGCTCGTTCCTGATGTCGGCGCGGGCGTTGACATCGAAGGCCACCTTGGCCGCGCCGCGGGGCAGCGCGGGGTCCTGGATGTCCACGTTGCCGGACAGCCTGGCGAGATCGAACACCAGGTTTTCCAGATCGCCGTTGAAGGGAGAACTGAACTTGCCGGACAGCGTGCGCTTGCCCTGCCTGCCGGAAATCTCGCCGGTGATGCCGGGGCTGTGGAAGGCCCTGGGCGAACCCTGGAGATCGGCCACCACCAGATCGGCGGCCAAGGTGTCGTCGCCACGGCTGCGGCTCAGCCTGACCGTTGCCTGCCTGCCGCTCACCTCGTCTTTGCGCGCGGACAGGCGCGGCGCATCCGCATCCAGCTTGAGCGCCTGGCCATCCAGATCGGCCTTGAGCGCCAGCCTGAGATCGTCCACGCTGAATTCGGTTTGCGCCGGCCGGGCTTCCACGTCACCAGACAGCCTGATGTCGGCCGCCTCCAGCATGGCGACATTCCCCCGCACCGCCAGCACCATGCCTCTGGCGCCATACTGCCCGTTTTCGGCATCGGCCAGCAGCGCACCCTTGAACTGCACCCTGGCATCGACGGCAGGATTGTCCACCTTCGCCTTGAATGCCGTTTTCAGATTGATCGGCCGGTTCTTCGCCACGCGGCCGGTCTGCAACTCCAGCTCCGAAAGGGCGAGGTTGCGGCCGCCCATCTCGTCGTGGATATTGAGCGCGGAATTGCCGACCCGCACGCCGTCGATGTCGAATTTGAGCCCCTCGGATTCCTCCTCCTCGCTCAACAGATCATCGAAATTGGTGCTGCCGTCCCGATAACGCACGATGTTGGCCCGCACGCCGTCGATACGCACGGTATCCACCACCAGTTCACGGCGCAGCAGCGGCATCACCGCGACGAACAGCCTGGCGCTTTCCATGGAAGCGAACACTTCCTCGCTGTTGCGCCCGGAAAGTGTGATGCGGCCGAGATCGGCACCCAGTTTGGGCCAGAACGCCAGCCTGATGTCGCCCTCGATGTTGAGCGTGCGCTGCTTCTTGTCCTGGACCATCTTGACGATGAGGGGCTTGTAGTCGTTGGGATCGAAGGTCAGCGCCAGCACCACCGCCGCCACGACCAGCAGCGCGACCACGCCGCCCAGGGCGAGCAGCCCGTATTTGAGCAATTTGTTCATGTCCGCCCCTGACGAAACCGCAGGCTTCCGACTTTACCAGAACTACAGGAAAGCCAGCGCACCCTTGCCGAAAAACCACAGGATCAGGTAGTACACCGCGAAATACACCACGCTCGCCACCAGCCAGAACAGGGCGATGAAGATCATCATGCCATCCTCTTCCAGCTCTCCGATGGCCTGGAACAGCATGGCCAGGGCCGGCAGCGCGTTGTTTCCGGGCAAGGGAATGGGAAACGGAATCGCCATCAGCAGACCGCCTGCCAGCATGATCAGCCCGCCGACCTTCTGGCCGAGACGGCCGGTGACCAGGTGCTGCATGCGCGGACGCGTGAATTTGCGGCAGAAACCAAGGATCTTCATGCATGCCTTGACGATGGTGCGCCAGGTTTTTTCGCTGAGTTCGGCCTCGCGTATCTTGCGCGGCAGCACCGGCGATTCGTGCCCGCGCAGTAATTGCCAGCCCAGCGCGGCAAAGCCCAGACCGGCCGCCACCGTGATCGGCCCCAGCGGCACGGGCTGCAGGAAGGGCAGCGTGAGGATGACGACGGCAAACGCGTAGGCCGCTTCGTCCAGACTGTCCACCACCTCCCCCAGGGAAAGCGGCCGCCGCTGCGCCTCGTCGGCGATGCGCTGCAGGGTGGCCAGCAGGGTGTGGTAATCGCTCATGCCGGCGTCACTCCCAGAAATAACCCAGCACCAGCAGGCCGAACACGATGCGATACCAGGCGAACACGCGGAAATCGTGGTGCGCTACGTAGCGCAGCAGCCCGCGCACCACCACCAGCGCGCTGACAAAAGCGGTGGCGAAGCCGACCGCCAGCACCGCGAAATCTTCCGGCTGCAGCTGGTTCCAGCCCTTGAAGAGATCGAAGGTGGTGGCCGCGAACATGACGGGCATGGCGAGGAAGAAGGAGAATTCCGTCGCCGCGCGGCGCGACAATCCGAACACCATGCCGCCCATGATGGTCGCCCCGGCACGCGAGACGCCGGGGATCAGCGAGAAGCACTGGGCACAACCGATCTTGAGCGCATGCTTCCAGTCCATGTCGTCCACCGTCGGCGTATCCGGCTCGCGCACATATTTCTCGATGAGCAGGATCACGATGCCGCCGGTGATCAGCGCCACCGCCACCGTCACCGGGTTGAACAGATACGTCTTGATCTGCGCGTGGAACAGTACCCCCAGCAGCGCCGCGGGGGTGAAAGCCAGCGCCAGGTTGGCGAGCATGCGTTTGGACGCCGGGTCGTGCACGTTGCCCAGGGTGCGTGCGATGCGGGTGCGGTATTCCCAGCACACCGCGAGGATGGCCCCCAGCTGGATGACGATTTCGAACACCTTGCCGCGCGCCGCGAAATTGAGCAGGTCGCCGACGATGATGAGGTGGCCGGTGCTGGAAATGGGGAGGAATTCGGTAGCGCCCTCGACGATGCCAAGGATGAAGGCCTTGAACAGGAGCAGGATGTCCATCAGGTGCATGTATGGGGGAAATGTCGCCATTCTAACCGCAACAAGGCACCGGCCGGCGGATGGCCAGGAAGATTTTGGGCGGAAGCCGCCATGTCCGGCCGAGCGGCCCGGCCCGAAAAGACGAAAAAAACAGCGCGGCCAGCCACGGGCCGGGCAGCCTCCTCGACCCAGGTTCTAAAACTTCTCGTCCGGGCGCAGGTAGCGCCACTGCCCGACCGGCAGCTTGCCCAGCACCACGCTGCCGATGCGCACGCGCTTCAATCCCGTGACCTTGAGGCCGACCAGTTCACACATGCGGCGAATCTGGCGCTTGCGGCCTTCGCGCAGGACGAAGCGCAACTGGTTTTCGTTCTGCCAGGAGACCTTGGCCGGCTGGAGCTTCACCCCGTCCAGCTCCAGCCCGTGGTTGAGCAGCCTGAGCCCCTGCGGGGAGAGCGTGCCTTCCACCCGCACCAGATATTCCTTTTCGATGGCGGAATCCTCGCCGATCAGATGGCGCGCGATGCGGCCGTCCTGGGTCAGCACCAGAAGGCCGGTGGAATCGATATCCAGCCGGCCGGCCGGCGCCAAGCCCTTGAGGTGGCCGGGCCTGAACTGCATCGGGCCGCGGTCCTCGGCCCAGCGGTTTTCCGGCCTGACCAGCACCGCAGCCGGCGTGTGGCCGCCCTCGGCCTGGCCCGACACGTAGCCTACCGGCTTGTGCAGCAGGAGGGTGACGCGCTCGGCCTGATGCCGGCGCGCATTGAGGTCGACCTCGATGCGCGCATCGGGCGGCACGCGCGCGCCCAGGGTATCCACCACCACGCCATCAACCCTGACCCAGCCGTTGGCGATCCACTCGTCCGCCTCGCGCCGCGAGCACAGGCCGAGCTCGGACATGCGCCTGGACAGGCGCGGGTTGGCGTCCCCCGCTTCGAACACGTCGGCGACCGGCAGCGGTTCGGCCTGGGGGGGCGCAACGCGCGCGGCCACGGGGCGCTTCACCGCGGGCGCGCCGGGGCGCACCGGCTTGCGGGCTGTCGGCCTGGCGTCAGATTTTCTGGTGAGTTTCAGCGTAGCCATGATGAGGGCTCCGGACAAAAGCGGATTTTACCTGATACGCGCGGACGATCAGAATCGGCGGGATTCCATGCCCGCATAACGACACAAGCCCATGCCGGAAATCGTCTTCAAGGGCATCCGGATTTCGTCTTTGCCTGCGTGGGCGAAGCCCGGGCGTCGCGCATGGTGGTGCTGGAAACCAAGGGGATACACCTTGCCGGTTCCGACGTCACGAGCTATCAGCAGGCCCTGCCGGAACGGCTGACCTCGGCGTTGCGCGACGAGCGTCTTGCCCGGGCCGGAATGCTGGCGCTGGAAGACGGCGCGGGCCACCGCATCGACTGCGACCTGCTGCCAGACCAGGCCTGGCGAGGCGTGCCTGGAAGCGCGCCCTTGCAGCGGAACAAAGTAGCGGCGGCGCTCAGGCGGCGGGGGTGCGCGGCCTGCGTACCGCCTTGCGGACGCGCTCCCCGGCACGCCCGGCATCGAAGGTTTCCGCATCGAACGTGCCGCCCAGCCATTCGACCACGTTGCCGTGCTCGGGGTGGCGCGGATCGTCCAGTGCTTCCAGAATGCCCACATACCCCCACGGCCCGCCGCAATCTTCCGGTGGACAGGCACGCTCTCCGGCCAACAGCTCCGCCGGCGGGGCGTCCTGATCGTCTGGAAAGCGTTTTTCGATGACGATTTCGTGCCACCAGTCATCGCCGAAATCGTACCAGTAGCGGAAACTGCGCTTTCCGGCGAGCACCTGATAAAGCCGGGTGCTGGTCTCCGGGACGATATCCCGCTCATTGAAGCCGAAGCCGTCATCGGCGCCACGGGTACCGATACGCAAGTCGCCGACGCGGAACTCGTGGAGGTGGCAATCCTCCCAGCCCATCGCGCACTGGATCACCGCGTGAAGCTGGCGAAAGGTCAGCGAATTCCTGACGACCACGCGTCGCCAAATTTTCGGCTTGATGTTGTCGAGCGTAATGCGCAGCTGCAAACGCTCAGGCACGCTTGTCATGTAGTCAGACCCTCTGATAGACCTCGGCACCTTTCCTGACGAACTCCACTGCCTTTTCCTGCATGCCGGCCTGCAGCGCCTCCTGCTCGGAAATCCCCTGGGCGGCGGCGTAGTCGCGCACGTCCTGGGTGATCTTCATGGAGCAGAAGTGCGGGCCGCACATGGAGCAGAAGTGCGCCTGCTTGGCGCCTTCCTGCGGCAGGGTCTCGTCGTGGAATTCCCTGGCCTTGTCCGGATCCAGACCGAGGTTGAACTGGTCTTCCCAGCGAAACTCGAAGCGCGCCTTGGACAGCGCGTTGTCGCGGATCTGCGCGCCGGGGTGGCCCTTGCCCAAATCGGCGGCATGCGCGGCGATCTTGTAGGTGATGATGCCCTCGCGCACGTCCTCCTTGTCCGGCAGGCCGAGGTGCTCCTTGGGCGTGACATAACAAAGCATGGCGCAGCCGTACCAGCCGATCATGGCGGCGCCGATGCCGGAGGTGATGTGGTCGTAGCCGGGGGCGATGTCGGTGGTGAGCGGGCCCAGAGTGTAGAACGGCGCCTCATGGCAGTGCTTCAACTGCATGTCCATGTTTTCCTTGATTCTGTGCATGGGCACATGGCCGGGGCCTTCGATCATGGTCTGCACGTCGTGCTTCCAGGCGATCTGCGTCAGCTCGCCCAGGGTGATCAGCTCGGCAAACTGGGCTTCGTCGTTGGCATCGAAGATAGAACCGGGCCGCAGGCCGTCACCCAGGCTGAAGCTGACGTCGTAGGCTTTCATGATCTCGCAGATTTCCTCGAAGTGCGTATAGAGGAAGGATTCCTGGTGATGCGCCAGGCACCACTTGGCCATGATGGAGCCGCCGCGGGAGACGATGCCGGTCATGCGCCTGGCGGTCATGGGAATGTAGGCGAGCCGCACGCCGGCATGGATGGTGAAGTAGTCCACGCCCTGCTCGGCCTGCTCGATGAGGGTATCGCGGAAGATTTCCCAGGTCAGTTCCTCGGCGCGGCCGTCGACCTTCTCCAGCGCCTGGTAGATGGGCACGGTGCCGATGGGTACCGGCGAGTTGCGGATGATCCACTCACGCGTCTCGTGGATGTTCCTGCCGGTGGAGAGATCCATCACCGTGTCGCCCCCCCAGCGGATAGCCCACACCATCTTTTCCACTTCCTCGGCGATACCGGAGGTGACGGCGGAGTTGCCGATGTTGGCGTTGACCTTGACCAGGAAATTGCGGCCGATGATCATCGGCTCCAGCTCGGGGTGGTTGATGTTGGCCGGGATGATGGCGCGGCCGCGTGCCACTTCGTCGCGCACGAATTCGGGAGTGATCACGGGGGGAATATTGGCACCGAAGTTCTGCCCCGGGTGCTGGGTCCGGATCAGCTCGGACAGCCCCTCGCGGCGCTGGTTCTCGCGGATGGCGATGAACTCCATTTCCGGCGTGACGATGCCGCGCCGCGCGTAATGCATCTGGGTGACGTTCCTGCCGGCCCTGGCACGGCGCGGCGGGCGTGTCAGGTTGAAGCGCAACTCGGCCAGGCCGGGGTCCGTCTTGCGCGCGTGGCCGTACTGCGAGGTGGGGCCGGACAGCGCTTCGGTGTCGTTGCGCTCCTCGATCCATTTTGCCCGTAGCGCAGGCAGGCCGCTGCGGATGTCGATCTTCACCGCAGGATCGGTGTATGGGCCGGAAGTGTCGTACACCACCACCGGCGGGTTCTTCTCCGCGCCGAAACTGGCCGGCGTGTCGGACAGACTGATCTCGCGAAAGGGAACCCGGATATCCGGCCGGCTGCCGGTGGCGTATACCTTGCGCGAGCGCGGGAAAGGGCTGTAGGTCGCCTCGTCCAGCTCGGCGGTAGCGTTGAGGAATTTGGGATTGGCGTTCATGGGTGCTCCTGGGAAGGAAGTATTACGTAAGAAGCTGTCTCAAAAATTGCTGCGGAGGGCGTCTGCGGCGTTGCGCGGTACTCGCTTCCTCGCCGTACTGTCACGTACTGTCTCGGTCGCTGCGTATCGGGCGCCTTGCATCCATCCCTCCTCGCAAATTTTCTGAGACAGCTTCCAAGGAGCATGGGGCGCTTCCCTACGGCGGCATGACCCGCATCAGGTTCGAAGGGTATTTCTCACCGCACCGGCCCTGCCCGGCGCGGACCCCCAGCAATGCTGCGAAAGTACTGGAATTTCAGGAGATTTGCAAGGCATGGCGCCGATTCCGCAGGGACTGTGCCCGCCTGCTACCAGCCGGGGGAATAGGCGCATATAATCAGCGGCGGACAACCTTGAGACCGGGACGGAGCACAGCATGATGACAGGCGAACTGCCGGCGGCGGACATGGCACGCGCGCGTTTCAACATGGTGGAACAGCAGGTGCGCCCCTGGGAAGTGCTGGACCCCAGGGTGCTGGAGCTGCTGCACCGGGTGCCGCGCGAGGATTTCGTGCCGGCGCAGTATCGCGGCCTGGCGTTCGCCGATCTGGAAGTCCCGCTCGGCCATGGCGCCAGCATGCTCACACCCAAGCTGGAAGCGCGCATGATACAGTCGCTGGACATCCGGCCGGCCGACTCCGTGCTGGAAGTCGGCACCGGCAGCGGCTACATGGCCGCCCTGCTGTCCAGGCTGGCGCGCAAGGTGACTTCGGTGGAAATCGAGCCGGAACTCAGTGCCGAGGCCGAGCGCCGGCTGGCGGCGCACGGCATTCACAACGTACTGCTGGAAGTGGGCGACGCCGCCGCCGGCTGGGGCGACGGGCACTTTGACGCCATCGTGCTGACCGGTTCCACGCCGCTGCTGCCCGAGGCCTACAAAAACCAGCTCAGGCCGGGCGGGCGCCTGCTCGCCGTGGTCGGCGAGGCGCCGGTGATGGAGGCCGTGCTGATTACCCGGGTGAGCGAGCATGTCTTGCGTCAGGAAGCGCTGTTCGAGACCTGCATCCCGCCCCTGCGCAACGCGCCCCAGCCGCCGCGCTTCGCCTTCTGAGCGTGGCGGCGTGACGGGGCGGCGGACAGGAATCGTGGCTTGATCGGATCAGGACGGCACACGTCGGGTTGAAATTTTCCTGAGGTATATTAGAATATTCTAATGAACAAGATGCTGCTCGCCGTCCTGGCGCTGTCCTTTCCGATCGCCGGCCATGCCGCCGCCGGCGCCCCCGACCTGGTGGAGGTGTACCGGAAGGCGCTGGCCGGCGATCCCGTGTGGTCCTCGGCGCAGCACGCGCATCTCGCCGCCCAGGAAAGACTCGTGCAGGGCCGCGCGCTGACCTTGCCGGCGGCCACCTTGCGCGCCAACCTGACACACAACCAGACCGACCTGGACCGCGTCAGCTCGGGCGCGTTCAGTATCAGCAGAAGCGGCTTCGACAAGTTCGAGACCTACGGCTATCGCCTCGACGTCACCCACCCGCTCTACCGCAGGCAGAACAGCATCCAGTACGAGCAGGCCAGGACCCAGGTGGCACAGGCCGACGAAATCCTCGGCCAGGCCCGCCTGGACCTCATGCTGCGCGTGTCGGAGGCGTATTTCGGCGTGCTGGTGGCGCAGGACAGGATAGATCTCATCCAGGCGCAGAAGGCGGCCATTGCCAAGCAACTGGAACAGGCCCAGGTCAATTTCGAGGTCGGCACCGCCACCATCACCGATGTGCACGAAGCGCAAGCGCGCCACGATCTCGTCCTGGCACAGGAAATCGCCGCCGTCAACGAGCTGGAGTCGCGCAGGCGCGCCGTGCAGACGCTCATCGGCGAAGTGCCGGAGCGGCTGGCGGCGGCGTCCGGCCAGTTACGGGTGGCCTTGCCCGAGCCGCAGGACATGGAAAAATGGGTGGAGCTCGCCGAGCTCAACAGCCCCCTGGTGAGGATCCGGCAACACGCCCTGCTGCTGGCCGGCCAGGAACTCGAGCGTGCCCGTGCCGGACACCTGCCCACCGTGGACATCGTCGGCAGCTATTCCGATAGCCGGGCCACCGGCGGCATCAGCGAGGAGCTGGTGGGCTACAACAAGTCGCTGAAATTCGGCGCCATCGGCGTGCAGGTCGAGCTGCCGCTGTACCAGGGCGGCGCCATCACCTCGCGCGAGCGCGAGGCTGCCGCCAACCGGCTGAGATCCATGGACGAGGTCGAGGTGGCGCGCCGTCAGGCCGCGCTGCGGACACGCCAGGCCTGGCTCAACCTGTCGAACAGTGTGGCGCAGGTGAGGGCCTTCGAGCAGGCACTGGTGTCTAGCCAGAGCCAGTTGGATTCCACCACCCTTGGCTACGAAGTGGGAGTGCGCACCAGCGTGGACGTGCTCAACGCCCAGCAGCAGTACTACAGCGCCAGACGCGACCTGCTGCAGGCGCGCCATGACTACCTGCTCAACGTCATCCGCCTCAAGGCGACGGCCGGCATCCTGTCGGAGGCCGACCTCGACCGCATCAGCCGCATGCTCGCCGGCGCATGAACCCGTCCATGCTGCTCGCACGCGAGCGCAGTCAGTTCGTCCTCATCGACATGCAGCAGCGCCTCGCCGCCGCCATGGCGGCGGAGTCGATGCGGGCGGTGGAGCAGTGCTGCGCCATCCTGCTGCAGTCTTGCCGGCTGCTGCAGGTGCCGGTGGTCGCGACCGAGCAGTATCCCAAGGGCCTGGGCCCCACCCTGGACCGCCTGACACCCTGGCTGGACGCGCCTCCCCTGGAAAAAACCTGCTTCTCCTGCGGCCGTCTGCCCGCCTTCCGCTGCCGTCTCGACCCGCAGCGCGACCAGATCGTGCTGGCCGGCATGGAGGCACACATCTGCATCCTGCAGACCGCCCTGGAACTGCAAGCATCGGGACGCCAGGTGTTCGTGGTGGAAGACGCGGTCCTGTCGCGCAGCGCGGCGAACCACGCCAACGCCATGCAGCGCCTGCGCCAGGGCGGGGTCATCGTCACCTGCACGGAATCCGTGGTGTTCGAGTGGCTGGGCGCCGCCGAGGGCGATGCCTTCAAGCAGTTGAGCCGGCTGCTGCGCTGAGGGTATCCCTGAACCGGAAGATCATCGCCTTCGCCGCCGACGGCGGCTGCGGTGGTCCCGGTCGTTTGGACAGCCACCGGGGAGGAATAAGCTAAGGCCGG
>JBBILG010000050.1:5028-13574 GCA_037445085.1 Methylobacillus sp. | reverse complement strand
CCACGGCCAGGTACGCATGCAGCAGGGCTTCTTCTCCATCCAGCAGACCTGCCCGAAGTGCCACGGCAGCGGCAAGGTGGTCAAGGAACCCTGCCCCGTCTGCCACGGCGACGGCCGCGTGCGACAGCACAAGACGCTGTCGGTGAAGATTCCCGCCGGGGTGGACGAGGGCGACCGCATCCGCCTCTCCGGCGAGGGCGAGGCCGGCGTCAACGGTGGCCCGCCCGGCGACCTCTACGTGGTCATCCACCTCAAGCCGCACCCCATCTTCCAGCGCGACGGCGGCGACCTGCACTGCGAGATGCCGATCAGCTTCACCACTGCGGCGCTGGGCGGGGAAATCGAAATCCCCACCCTGGACGGCCACGCCAAGATGAGGATCCCGCCGGAAACCCAGACCGGCGCCAAACTCCGCCTGCGCGGCAAGGGCATCAAGCCGCTGCGCAGCCACGAACATGGCGACCTCATCTGCCATGTGGTGGTGGAAACCCCGGTGCGGCTGACCGAGCGGCAGAAGGAACTGCTGCGCGAGCTGGAGGAAATCAACCAGCAGGACGCGCACAAGCACAGCCCGCGCGCGAAGTCGTGGATGGAGAAAGTCAGGGATTTCTTCCAGTAACTATTTCAGCAGGCTGGCAAGCGCAGCCAAATGGGGCGCGCCCGGAACGCAGCGGTCAGGCCACGCCAGTACGGCGAGGAACGAGTGCCGCGCAAGCCCGGGTGGGCAAGCGCAGCACCATAATGAAATGGGTTCTAAGTTTCAGTAACCGGCCGCGCCCTTCTGGATGAACTCGATCCGGTAACCGTCCGGATCCTCGACGAAGGCGATCACGGTGGTGCCGTGCTTCATCGGCCCAGCCTCGCGGAGCACCTTGCCGCCGGCCCGCTTCACCTGTTCGCAGGCGGCATGGGCATCGTCCACCTCGATGGCGATGTGGCCGAAGGCGGTGCCGGGCTCGTAGCGTCCCACACCCCAGTTATAGGTCAGTTCGAGCACGGTGTGGTCGCGCTCGCTGCCGTAGCCGACGAAAGCCAGGGTGAACCTGCCCTCCGGGTAGTCCTCGCGGCGCAGCACCTGCATGCCGAGAATTTCGGTATAGAACCGGATGGAGCGGTCGAGGTCGCCGACCCGCAGCATGGTGTGCAGGATGCGCATGGGCTTCTTCTCCTTTGCAATGAACGTCGCCTGCACCATGATCACGCTAGAATGTGCGCATGGCATTCTTCAGGAACTGGCGCCGCCGGCGAGCGCTGCGGCAGCGCTTGATCGACCCCTCCGACTGGCGGGCGGTGGTGGCCAACCTGCCCCTGTTCGACGGCCTGGAAGCAGGCGAACTGGAATGCCTGCGCGAGCTGGCCACCCTGTTCCTGTTCGAAAAACACCTGGAGCCGGTGCAGGGGCTGGAACTCACCGATGCCATGCGCCTCGACCTCGCCGCGCAGGCGGTGCTGCCCATCCTGCACCTCGGCCTGGATTGGTACGAGGGCTGGCAATCGCTGGTTCTTTACCCGGAAGAATTCGTCACGCGCCAGGAATGGACCGACGAATACGGCCTGGTGCACGCGCGCCGCGAGATCCGCAGCGGCGAGGCGTGGGAACGCGGCCCGGTGGTGCTGTCGTGGGCGGATGTGGCGGCCTCGGGCAACCGCGACGGCT
The DNA here is from genome assembly GCA_037445085.1 of Methylobacillus sp. Taxonomy (GTDB): domain Bacteria; phylum Pseudomonadota; class Gammaproteobacteria; order Burkholderiales; family Methylophilaceae; genus JBBILG01. The sequence continues at coordinate 11,917 of JBBILG010000050.1, read as the reverse complement.
ACAACACGGTGATCCACGAGCTGGCGCACAAGCTGGATTATTCCAACGGCGCCATGGACGGCTGTCCGGCACTGCACCCTGGCATGCGCGCGCAGGACTGGCGCGCGGCCTTCGAGCCGGCTTATGAGGATCTGCGCGCGCGCGTGGATGCGGGCGAGGAAACCGCGCTCGACCCTTATGGAGCCGAGGCGCCGCAGGAATTCTTCGCGGTGATGAGCGAGCATTTCTTCGAGACCCCGCACCTGCTCAGACAGGCGTACCCGGCGGTGTACGCACAGCTCGGGCTATTCTACCGGCAGGACCCGGCTATGCGGCTTGCTTGCCGGTGAGACGGCGGTATTTCTCCAGCAACTGCTCGCGGCTTTCCCGGTAGTCCGGGTTGAAGGGGATGCAGTCGATGGGGCAAACTTCCTGGCACTGCGGCCTGTCATAGTGGCCGACGCACTCGGTGCACTTGCCGGGGTCGATCTCGTAGATTTCCGGCCCCTGTGAAATCGCGCCGTTGGGGCATTCCGGCTCGCACACGTCGCAGTTGATGCATTCGTCGGTAATCATCAAAGCCATATCAAACGCTCGCCATTTTCTGTTTCAGCCGCCGTTCCACCAGCGGAGACACGAACTGCGCCACATCGCCACCCAGACGCGCGATCTCGCGCACCAGGCTGGCGGAAATGAACATGTACTGTTCGGCCGGGGTGAGAAACAGGGTCTCGACGCCCGGGTAGAGCTTGCGGTTCATGCCGGCCAACTGGAACTCGTATTCGAAATCCGACACCGCGCGCAGGCCCCGCAGCACCACGCCGGCCTGCTGCTCCTGCACGAAGCGCATGAGCAGCCCGGAAAAGCTCATCACACGCACGTTGGGGCAGTCGGCCAGCGCAGCCGCCGTCATCTCCACCCGCTCCCCGATGCTGAAGAAGGATTTCTTGCTGGTGTTGTCCGCCACCGCCACGATCAGCTCCGAGAACAGCCCCGCCGCGCGACGGGCGATGTCCTCGTGGCCGCGCGTGAGCGGGTCGAAGGTGCCGGGGTAGATGGCCTTATTGCGGATCGGTGTGGACACTGTTCAATTCTAGCAGGTGATAGTGCACATTGCCCGCCCTGCCATGCTTGTGGACCCGCCAGCCGGGAATTTCCCGCAGGGCCGCTTCCATCTCCACGTAAAGCATGCCGCCCGGTCCGAGGTGGCGCGCCAGTTGCGGCAGCAGGCGGGCTGTCCAGTTCTGCCCGAACGGCGGGTCGAGAAAGATCACGTCGAACGGTTCACGGTTGCGGGCGAGAAACTGCTGCGCCTCCTCGCGCAGCAGCACCAGGCGCGAGGCGCCCAGCAGGCGCGCGTTGTCCGCCAGCGCCCGGTGCACGGCGGGGTTCTGCTCCACCAGCACCACCTCGGCCGCACCACGCGAGGCTGCCTCGAAGCCCAGCGCCCCGCTGCCGGCAAACAGGTCCAGGCAGCGCAGACCATGCAGTTCCTGCCCCAGCCAGTTGAACAGCGTCTGCCGCACGCGCTCCGGCGTGGGGCGCAGGCCGTGCGCATCGGGGAAGCGCAGCACGCGGCTGCGCCACGCGCCGGCGCCGATCCTGACCTTATTCTGCGTCGCCGGCGACAATGACGGTCACCATCCTGTCCGGAACGATGCGCCGCTGGAAGGCTGCGCGGATCTGCGCGGTGGTCACCTGATCGATTTGTCTGACGAAGTCGTCGAGGTAGGTGAGCGGCAGGCGGTAGAAGCCGATCATCGCCAGATGGTCGAGGATCTTGCGGTTACTGTCGAAGCGCAGCGGGAAACCGCCGACGATGTTGTCCTTGGCGGCCTGCAGTTCCTGTTCGGTAGGGCCTTCGTCGATGAAGCGTCGCAGCGTCCCGCGCACCACGTCGAGCGCCTCCCCGCCCTGCGCGCGCTGGGTCTGCAGGCCGATCTGGAACGGACCCAGCTCGGCCATCGGCATGAAATAGCTGTACACGCTGTAGACCAGGCCGCGCTTCTCGCGCACTTCCTCGGTCAGGCGAGAGACGAAGCCGCCGCCGCCAAGGATGTAGTTGCCGACATAGAGCGGGAAGTAGTCGGCGTCGCCGCGCTTGACCCCGGGATAGCCGAGCAGGATGTGCGACTGGGTGGCCGGATGCGGGATGACGCGGCGCACCGGCGCCGCGGGATAGGCCACCGGCGGCAGCGCGGCGCCGGCCTGCTGCGCGCGCGGCAGGCCGGCACTGAGCATCTCGGCGATCCCTTCGGCCCGGGCGCGGCTCATGTCGCCGATCAGCGCGATGACGGCGGCCTCCGCGGTGTAGTGGCGGCGATGGAGCTCCACCAGGTGCTCGCGCCGCAGGGCCGATACCGTGGCGATCTCGCCGCTCTGCCGGCGCCCGTAGGGGTGGTCGCCGTACAGCGCCGCGGCGAAGGCCCGGGCGGCGATGCTGTCGGGCTGGGTCTCGGCCTCGCGCAGGGCGGCGATCACCCGCGCCTTTTCGCGCTCCAGCACGTCGGCGGGGAAATCCGGCTGCTGCAGCAGCCGCGCGTATACCTCCAGCGCCTGGCCGCTCTCGCGCTCGCTGCTCAGGGTGCGCAGGGAAAGCCCGGCGCGGTCGGCGTCGAACTCGCCGCCGAGCACGGCGCCGACGTCCGCCAGGCGCTCGGCGATCTCGGCATCGCTCATGCCGGCCGCGCCCAGGGTGAGCAGGTGACGGGTGAGGCTGGCCACCCCCTCCTGTCCCTGCGGGTCGCGGCTGCTGCCAGCGGGGAAGGTGACGCTGAGGTCGATGATGGGCAGGGCGCGATTTTCCACGAAGTACACGCGGACGCCGCTGGCGGTCTGCCAGTGCTGGATGGGCAGGGCGGCCTGGGCGGTCAGGGCCCAGAAAAGAAGGGCCAGCCAGACGACGGCATGCCGGGAGCCAGGAAAACGGAGCCTAGCGACCATGGGTGAACTCCTTGCGCAGTTGTGGCCGGTTCTCGTCCAGCGGCTGCGGGTCCAGCACCGCCACCGTCATGTTTTGCGAGGTGAAGTATTTGCGCGCGACTTCCTGCACCTGCCCCGCGCTGACCGCCTGCAGCCTGGCCGGATAGTCCCCGAGCAGCCGCCAGGACAGGCCGGCGATTTCCAGTTTGCCGATCTGCATGGCCTGGAAGAACATGGAATCGCGCTGATACACGTCGGCCGCGATCACTTGGGCCTTGACCCGCCGCAGTTCCTCCTCGGTGATGCCGTCGTGCTTGATCTTCTCGATTTCCCACAGCAGGGCGTGTTCGAGGTCGGACACCGTCACGCCCTCGCTCGGCGTGCCCTCCAGCATGAACAGCGCGGTGCCGCCACGCTGTACGGCATCGTAGCCGGCGCCCACTTCCAGCGCGGTGCGGTGGCGACGTACCAGGTTCTGGTTGAGACGCGCCGAGGCATTGCCGTCCAGCACGCCCGCCAGGATGGACAGCGCGTAAGGCTCCCATTCGTTTTCCGCGCCGGTGAGCACCGGAACGTGGAAGCCCATCAGCAGGTAGGGCAACTTGGCCGGCGCCTGCACGGTGACGCGGCGCTCGCCGCGCTGCGGCGGCTCGGTCTGCGGCTTGCGCGGTGGCAGGGTGCGCGGCGGCAAGGCACCGAAATGCTTTTCCGCCAGCACCCGCACGTCCTGAGCCCTGACATCGCCCACCACCACCAGGATGGCGTTGTTGGGCGCATACCAGCGCTCATACCAGTCGCGCGTGTCGTCCACCGTCATGTGTTCGAGGTCGCTCATCCGGCCGACGATGGGGCGGCCGTAGGGGTGCGCCTGGTAGGCGGCGGCCATGAAATGCTCGTACACCAGCCCGTGCGGCCTGTCCTCGGTGCGCCAGCGCCGTTCTTCCTTGACCACGTTGATTTCCTTGGCGAATTCCGCCGCGCCAAGGCGCAGGTTGACCATGCGGTCTGCCTCCAGCTGGAGCGCCAGCTCCAGTCTGGATTGTTCGAGCTGCTGGAAATAGGCCGTGTAGTCGCGGCCGGTGAAGGCGTTCTCGCGCCCGCCGGCCGCGGCGATGATGCGCGAGAACTGGCCGGGCGGCACTTTCTCGGTGCCCTTGAACATCATGTGCTCCAGCACGTGCGCCACGCCGGTGGTGCCGTTGAATTCATCCATGCTGCCGGCGCGGTACCACACCTGCGACACCACCACCGGGGCACGATGGTCTTCCTGCACGATCACGCGCATGCCGTTGTCGAGCCTGAATTCATGGATGTTCCCGGCCAACGCCACAGCCGGTAACAGGACCAGCAGGAAAGCCATGCATCGTTTCAACACGGGGGAAGCTCCTCTCGGGTTTCGCGGTTATCCAGGATTATATCCTGTGCGCTGTGCCGGCATCTGGCCGTCCTGCCGGCAAGCGGCAATTATGACCGGCGGCGGCGTGCCGAGTTCTGGCCGCGCATTGCAGCAGCCGATTCGCCCGCAACCGGGTAAAATGGCGCCATGCTCAATTTGTTCAGGAAAAACGGTGACGCCGCCCCCGCCGCGGAAACCGCTCCGGGCTGGGCCGAGCGGCTGCGGCAGGGCTTGGCCCGCACGCGCAGCCAGCTTGGCGGCCAGCTCGCCGGATTGTTCGGCGGCGGCAGGATAGACGAGGCGGTTTACGAGGAGCTGGAAACCATCCTGCTTACCGCCGATGTCGGCGTGGGCGCCACCCAAGCCCTGCTCGAACAGGTGCGTGGCCGCGTCAGGCGCCAGGGGCTTTCCGACACCACCCAGTTACGCGAGGCGTTGCGACAGTCCCTGCTGGAGCTGCTGCAACCGCTGCAGCAGCCGCTGGATACCGGGACGGCGCGGCCTTTCGTCATCATGCTGGCCGGCGTCAACGGCTCCGGCAAGACCACCACCATCGGCAAGCTGGCCTGGCAGTTGCAGGCCCAGGGCAAATCGGTGCTGATCGCCGCCGGCGACACCTTTCGCGCCGCCGCGCGCGAGCAGCTCGCCGCCTGGGGGGCGCGCAACAACGTACACGTGGTGGCGCAGGAGAGCGGTGACGCCGCCGCGGTGATTTTCGATGCCGTGAATTCGGCGAAGGCGCGCGGCATCGACGTGGTGCTGGCCGACACCGCCGGGCGACTGCCCACCCAGCTCAACCTGATGGAAGAAATCAGGAAGGTCAGGCGCGTCATCGACAAGGCGCTGCCCGGCGCGCCACACGAAGTACTGCTCGTGTTGGACGCCAACACCGGCCAGAACGCCGTCGCCCAGATCAAGGCGTTCGACGACGCGCTCGGCGTCACCGGCCTGGTGCTGACCAAGCTGGACGGTACCGCCAAGGGCGGCGTGATCGCCGCCATCGCCCGCGAGCGGCCCATCCCGGTACGCTACATCGGCATCGGCGAGCAGCTCAACGACCTGCGCCCGTTCGACGCCCGCGAATTCGTGGAGGCGGTGTTCGCGTGATCCGCTTCGACCGGGTCGGTAAGCGCTATGCGGGCGGCCATGAAGCCGTCCGCAACGTGTCCTTCGAGATTGGCAAGGGCGAGCTGGTGTTCGTCACCGGCAATTCCGGCGCCGGCAAGAGCACCTTGCTCAAGCTGGTGGCGGCGCTGGAGGCGCCCACCAGCGGCACCGTGCTGATCGGCCAGCAGAACGTCGCCAAGCTGCGCCCGGCGGCCATCCCCTACCTGCGTCGCAAGTTCGGCCTGGTGTTCCAGGACCACAAGCTGCTCTACGACCGCAGCGTGTTCGACAACGTGGCGCTGCCGCTCTACATCAACGGCATCGTCGGCCAGGAGGCCGCCCGGCGCGTGCGCGCCGCGCTGGACAAGGTGGGCCTGCTCGGCCGGGAGAAGGCCATGCCCGTCACCCTGTCCGGCGGGGAGCAGCAACGGCTGGCCATCGCCCGCGCGGTGGTAAGCCGGCCCGCCATCCTGATCGCCGACGAACCCACCGCCAATCTCGACGAAACCTACGCCGGCGAAATCATGAAGCTGTTCCATGCCTTCCACCAGGTGGGCGTCACCGTGTTGATCGCCACCCACGCCATGCACGACGTCGCCGGCAGAGACGGCCGCATCCTGCATCTCGACCAGGGGGAGCTGCGATGATGCGCCGCTGGCTCACCCAGCATCGTCTCGCCCTCACCCAGGTGCTGGCCCGCATGTGGCGCACCCGCCTGTCGGTGCTGACGACCATGGGCGTGATCGGCATCGCCCTGGTGCTGCCGGCCATGCTGTTCGTCGCCATCGACAACCTGCAGCGCGCCGCGGGCACGCTGGATGACACGCCGCAGATCAGCCTGTTCCTCGCCCTGGATACGCCGGCGCAGACCGTGGCGGAACTGGACCAGCGTCTGCACCGGCATGCGCAGCTCGCCGGGTTCCGCTTCGTCGGCCGCGACGAGGCCTGGCAGCAGATGCAGCAGCAAGGCGGGATCGCCGACATCGCCGCCGGCCTCGCAGGCAACCCGCTGCCGGATGCCTACATCATCGAGCCGCGCCGCGGCGACCCTGCCAGCCTGGAGCGGCTGCGGCAGGAGCTGCAACAGTGGCCGGGCGTCGAGCACGCCCTGCTGGACGCCGCCTGGGTGAAGCGCCTGCATGCCCTGCTGCAACTCGGCGAGAAGGCAGTATTGGTCATCGCCGGCCTGCTCGGTTTCGCCCTGCTCGCCGTCACCGGCAACAGCATACGCCTGCAGATCATGACCCAGCGCGAGGAAATCGAACTGGCCCGCCTGATCGGCGCCACCGACCGCTTCATCCGTCGTCCCTTTCTCTACGCCGGCAGCCTGTACGGCCTGGGCGGCGGCATCATGGCCCTGCTCATGCTGCAGGCGACGGTGTGGCTGTTCAATCTCTCGGTGGCCAATCTCGCGCGGCAGTATGCCTCCGACTTCCGACTCGTCCTGCCCGCGGCCGACCTGACCCTGGGCCTGCTCGGCATCGC
>JBBILG010000050.1:0-4953 GCA_037445085.1 Methylobacillus sp. | reverse complement strand
CTGACCCCGAACCAAGGGCCGGCCGGCGCGTGCACGCGCCACCGGTTTTTTGCTATAGTTGGCCGCAACGGCCGCGCGCCGCCACGAAACTGCCTGCTTAACCCACTGCCCTGCAAATCAGTCGCCAGGAGGGAGTATTGCGAGATTCGAAAGATACCGGCCCCCGGCCCCCCGCCCCCGGCAAGGGCCATGCGCCACCACCGGCCAGCATCCGCGACCTGCTCAAGGGATCCGGCATCAGCATCAATGGCGATGCGCCGTGGGATATCCAGGTCTACGACGAGCGGGTGTACCGCATGATATTCGCGCAGGGTTCGCTGGGTTTCGGCCGCGCCTACATGGAAGGGCTGTGGCAGTCGGCGCAGCTCGATGAGACTTTCCACCGCCTGCTGCGCGCCGACATCGACCACCGGCTGACCAGCTGGTCACGCCTGCGCCTGCTCGCCGACATGGCCCGTCATCGCCTCGTCAACCTGCAATCGCCGCAACGTGCCTTCCAAGTGGCGGAAAGGCACTACGACATCGGCAACGACATCTTCGAGGCCATGCTGGACCCCACCATGAGCTATTCCTGCGCCTACTGGGAGAAGGCGCAGAACCTGGCCGAGGCGCAGCAGCACAAGCTGGACATGATCTGCCGCAAGCTCGAACTCCAGCCCGGCGAGAAACTGCTGGAGATCGGCTGCGGCTGGGGCGGGCTCGCGCAGTACGCCGCCAGCCGCTACGACGTGGAAGTGCTGGGCGTGACCGTGTCCAGGGAGCAGCAAAAGCTGGCGGAGCAGCGCTGCAAGGGGCTGCCGGTGCGCATTGAGCTGATGGACTACCGCAGGATTGACGGCCGCTTCGACAAGGCCGTGTCGGTCGGCATGTTCGAGCACGTGGGCGTGAAGAACTACCCGGTCTATTTCGACGTGGTGCGCCGTGTGCTCAAGGACGACGGTCTGTTCCTGCTGCACACCATAGGCCACCATGTCACCACGCTGAAGACCGATGCCTGGATCGACCGTTACATTTTCCCCAACGGCAAGCTGCCCTCGGCCAGGGAGATCGCCACGGCCGTGGAATACCGCTTCCTCATTGAGGACTGGCACAACTTCGGCCCGGATTACGACCTCACCCTGATGGCCTGGTGGAAAAACTTCGACCGCGCCTGGCCGAGGCTGGAGGCGAGATACGGCGAAGTGTTCTACCGCATGTGGAAATACTACCTCATGTGCTGCGCCGGCTTCTTCCGCTCGCGGCAGGGGCAGTTGTGGCAGATCGTGCTGAGCAAGCGGGAGCGCGCCGGCACTTATCGCTCCAGGCGCTGAACGGCGCCACGGTCATTCATCGAGCAGCGCGACCGTCTTGACCTGCACCCACACGTCCCGGCCGGGCACGATTTCGAGGGCGGCAGCGGCGCGCCGGGTCAGGCTGGCGAGCAGCGCGGTCTGGCCGAGGCGCACCCGCACCAGGATGAGGCCGGGGTGCTCGTCGTCGGCGACGACTTCGATCCGCCCCTTCAGCACGTTCTGGATGCTGCTGGGGCCGGGGTGCGCTGCCGCCAGGCTGACATCGCGCGCCAGCACGCGCACGCGCACGCGGCGACCGACGGCGATGCCGTGGTCGCGGACCAACAGGCTGCCGCCGGCGAAATCGACACGCGCCAGGTGCCATTGAGCATCGATGGCGCCCACCTCGGCAGCGAGCACGGCGCCGGTATCCCCGCCGAGCCGGAACGGCAGATCGAGCCGCACCAGGGTCTCGGCCAGCGGCCCGCTGGCGAGCACGCGCCCCTCGCGCATGACGACCAGATGGTCGGCCAGCCGCGCCACCTCGTCCGGAACGTGGCTGACGTAGAGCATGGGGATGCTGAGCTCGTCGCGCAGACGTTCCAGATAGGGCAGGATTTCCTGCTTGCGCGCATGGTCGAGCGCGGCCAGCGGCTCGTCCAGCAGCAGCAGGCGCGGGTTGACGGCCAGCGCCCGCGCGATGGCCACCCGGCTGCGCTCGCCGCCGGAAAGGCGGTCCGGCCGGCGCGACAGCAGATGGCCGATACCGAGCAGGTCGATGACGTGATCGAGGGCGGAGGCCGGCGCGCCGCCGGCGCGGCGCATGCCGTAGCGCAGGTTGCCGAGCACGCTGAGGTGAGGGAACAGGCTCGCCTCCTGGAACACATAGCCGATGGGGCGCCTGTGCGTGGGCAGCCAGCGCGTGCCGTCCTGCCAGGTTTCGCCGGCCACCCGCAGCAGGCCGTCCGGCGCGCGTTCCAGGCCGGCCACGCAGCGCAGCAGGGTGGTCTTGCCCGAACCGGAATGGCCGAACAGCGCGGTAACGCCCTGCCCCGGCAAACCGAGATCGACATCCAGGGTGAAGCCGGGCCAGGCCAGCCTGAAGCGGGCGCGCAGGCCGGACATTTCAGCCGATCTTTCGCGTCCCCGGTCGCCAGACATGGATCGCCAGCAGCACCAGGAAGGAAAACACCAGCAGCACGCCGGCCAGCCGGTGGGCATCGAGGTAATCCAGCGCCTCGACGTGATCGTAGATCTGTACCGCGGCGACGCGGGTCTCGCCCGGGATGCTGCCGCCTATCATGAGCACCACGCCGAACTCGCCCACGGTGTGGGCGAAGGTGAGCACGCAGGCGGACACGAAGCCCGGCAGCGCCATCGGCACCGCCACGGTGAAGAAGGCATCGAGCCTGGATGCGCGCAGGGTGGCGGCTACTTCCAGCGGCCGCTCGCCGATGGCCTGGAAGGCCGTCTGCAAGGGCTGCACCATGAAGGGCAGCGAATAGATCACCGAGGCGATCACCAGCCCCCAGAAAGTGAACGGCAGCAGGCCGAGACCGAGCGCCTGGGTGAACTGTCCGAGCGGCCCCTGCGGCCCCATGGCCAGCAGCAGATAGAAGCCGAGCACCGAGGGCGGCAGCACCAGCGGCATGGCGACCACCGCCGCCACCGCCCCTTTCCACCAGGCACGGGTGCGCGCCAGCCACCAGGCGATGGGCGTGCCCACGACGAGCAGGATGAGAGTGACGATGCCGGCAAGGCGCAGGGTGAGCCAGAGAGCCTGCTGGTCACTGTCGGTGAGGAGCATGGCGGTTCGGGAAGCTGCTGCTAGGGGATATTACCGGGCGGCGTCCTCGCCGGGCAGAATGAAGCCGTAGCGCCGCATCACCGCGCGCGCCTGCGGCCCTTCCACGTAGTCGGCAAAGCGCTTGGCAAGGGCGCTGTTTCCTGCGCGCCGGGTGATGACATAGCCCTGCTCCAGCGGCTGGTGCAGCGTGTCTGGGATCAGCCAGTAGCCGCCCTTGCTCGCCAGATCCGGGCCCAGTGCCAGCGACAGCGCGATCATGCCGACCTGGGCGTTGCCGGTCTGCACGAAATGCGTGGCGTGGGAGACGCTCTCGCCGTTGACCAGCTTGTGGGCGACCTTGTCCCACAGCCCGGCGGCGCGCAGGGCCTCCTCGGCACGCTTGCCATAAGGCGCGTGCCTGGGATTGGCGATGGCGATGCGGGTGATGGCCGGATCCGTGAGGCTGTCCAGCGTCATGCGCGTGGCATCCATGACGGCGCTCCACAGCGCGATGCGCCCCAGCGCGTAGGAGCGCACCGGGGCGGCCGCGTGGCCCAGTTGCGCCAGTTCGCGCGGATAGGCGACGTCCGCCGAAAAGAACAGATCGTAGGGCGCGCCGTTGCGGATCTGCGCGAAGAACTTGCCCGAAGAGCCGTACACCACTTCGACCTGGTCGGCGGGATGGGCCTTGCGGAATCCATCGGCGATTTCATCCATCGCGTACTTGAGATCGGAAGCCGCGGCAACGGTGATCTTGTCCGCGCGCGCGGGCGCAACGAGACAGAGCAGTGCGGCCAACAGGCAGGCGACGACGTTGATGACCGGTTTCATGCGGCCAGTCTAGCGAAATCGCGGGGATAAGGCAAAGCCGCCGCACCCGCAGCCGGCGGTTCGTGGTGGCCTAAACACCAGCCCGCCCCGCTTCCCCATGAACCGCATGGGGGGCGGTGTTGCTCTATGCCGCCATCGCTGGCGCTTTCTGTACCTTGGGCTTGAAGGTCTTGCGGGCTTGCCACAGATCGTAGCTGGCTTGCTCGGCCAGCCATACGTCCGCCCGCCCGCCATTTTCCACGCCCAGCCATTGCTCGATCCGCAAGGCCATTTCCGGCGATATGGCAGCGCGGCCATTCAGCACGCGGGAAAGCGCCGCACGGGTAACGCCCAGTTGTGCGGCGGCATCGGTGACAGTCAGCCCCAAGGCGGGCAATACATCTTCCCGCAGGGTTTCGCCGGGGTGCGGAGGGTTGTACATTCGGCTCATGTTCATATTCCTTTCAGTGGTAGTCCTGATAATCCACCAGCACGGCATCGATGCCATCAAAAGCAAAGGTTAAGCGCCAATTGCCGTTGACCCATACCGCGTAATGTCCGGCCAGATCGCCGCCCAGCGGGTGCATTTTCCAGCCGGGGATATTCATGTCCGCCGGGCTGGCGGCCTCATCAAGCCGCCGCAATTGCCTTGCCAGCCGGGGCGCATGGTGCGGCTGTATGCCTGTCTTGCTGCCCGTCTCGAAAAAGGCTTGCAGCCCTTTATGCTGGAAACTCTTAATCACGGCTCCATTGTATAGCGTTGCGTTTCGCTGTTCAATTGCTCAATTTCAATCCGCCCGCTTTTGAGGGGTGCGGCATGGATAAAACACGCGCGGCATTTTGCAAAGGCCGGGCACGATGGAATGCGGCTTGCAGTCATGCCGGTGCTTGGACTTGGTGAAACAGGTTATTGGAGGCGGAAGTCGGAATCGAACCGGCGTACACGGCTTTGCAGGCCGCTGCATAACCACTCTGCCATTCCGCCCGGAGGCACCACGGGAAAAGCTGGCGCCTTTCCCCTTTTCAGTCAATGGAGCGGGAAACGAGTCTCGAACTCGCGACCTCAACCTTGGCAAGGTTGCGCTC